>NZ_JACJEA010000003.1:0-208333 GCF_014163835.1 Pseudoalteromonas sp. SR43-5 | reverse complement strand
CGAATACACCCTACGATGAATCGACGTATTTAGCGGCCTTAAAACGCAGAGGCTCACCACTTTTAAAATTTGCAGTTAATAGCTAAATTTTACTAGTCGTCCACCTCAGGGCGTGTTGTTATACGAATATTACACATTACTGCGAAATAATAGCTATTGCTATCAACGCAATAAATAATATAACAGCTAGTGCTAGTAAATTACCTATAAGAGCTAGCGGTTTAGGGAGTTTAGTAAAGGAACCTAACTCCCATTTAGATAAAGTGCCTTTCTTTTTAAGAAAAGCCTCTTTCTCTGAATCCTGAACGTTAGTCCATTTGCGATTAAATTTCTTGGATGAACGAACACCTGAAAGCACTTTATAACCGAAAAAAGCTATTAATATGACTAAGAGAATAGCTTCAAATATTTCAGTTAACGCCATAATTTCCTATTCGTATGACGCCTTGCTAAGCGCGCAAAAAATTGTTGGCTAAAATTAGCGAGGAACGAGCAAAAAGCCAACTGTTTTTTGTCCGTTTAAGCACCTTGTTATATTCACTCGTTAATATCTGGCAAGACAGTAGAATCAAATATTATACGGTGTTGGCTCGGATTTCTTTGGCAAAGGAATGTGTGCTTTTTATAGTTTTTAGGGCCCACAATACATAATTTCATTTCCGACTTACACCATGGGCAATCACATGTGATTTTCGAAAGATAAATCCCATCCTTTGTACCCGCTTCAAGATTATTTAAGCCCCAAAAGTGAGTAAACCTAAATCTTTTTAAAGTAAAAGAGAGCATTACGAAAGTTAAAGAGACGCCTAAACCTAATATGAATAAATGAGGTAGGTAGCTCAAAGAAGTGAAATATGGAAGTAAAAAACCAATAATACTTGCGAGACTTCCCCAAGTTCCTAATTTTAAAATGGAGGAGCGATTAGCAACTTTACCATTTGATGACCAAGGAAGGTTTACCAAGTGACGCTTTATATTCAGGATATTAGGATCAATATTATTCGAATCATTATAGTTATCGCCAATATGAATAGAACTATCGATGATTTCTGAACCAATCGTATTTACACTTTTGTCACCACTAGAAATCGAGTTACCACTAGCTTCTTTTTTTGTGCCGCACGAAGAACAAAAAATATGTTCGACAGCCATTTCATTACCACAGTTTGAACAAAACACAGATTTGAATACTCCTTGTGAATATAACGCTTAACATATGGGGATTTTAGGAGCGCTTTTCAGCGAGTAAAATTCCCACCATGATGTTTTTGTTATACCTACCATTTCATGTAGTCAAAATTAAACTGGGTCGCTACTGGTAAGAGATGGAACATTGTATACACAAACATAGCTAGGACAATGCTGAACGGAAACAAGAAAAGGGGGGAGAAATTCTTTTCATTTACAACGAAATCATACAACCAAGCGCCAATGCCAAGTGGTATAAATAAAATTAACCCAGCATAAATTAAACGGTTATTACCTGCGAGTCTCTCTGACTCCGAACGCATTAAGTTAATTAAACAAGATATTCTATAAGCATAAAGTAAAACCGCTCCCAACGTACCGATAACGGTTATTATTCTCCACGACTCAAGATCCATTCCAATTATATTATTCAAATTAAATTTCCTTCCATAGTTTCGTAGGTATAACGCTTTGCTAAGGGGCAATTGACTGTTGGCTAAACTTGCGCGAAGCGCCAAGCCAACTGTTAATTGTCCCAGTGAGTTTACGAACGAACTTGAGCAACTTGTTATAAGCCATTAGTTGCCACTCTTTGCCCGCAATGGATACAAACAATTGAACCAGAAAACCAGCGCCAAACAACTTTATCCCAGCTACCACTTGATGCTGGATGAGGCTTTTTAAAACCTTGAACAGTTAAACATTTATCGCAATGTGGGCAACGGTTAAAAAATGCCAAAACAATATGAATTAAAACTGTGCAAAAGAATGCCCCAAACAAATAAACTAAATGACTAGCACTAGCGTTAGGTTCAGAAAACATTTTCCCATAAGCCAGAGATACAAAGAAAACTATTAAAAGTGTCCACGCTGCAAACACGCTTAACACATCAAGTTTTCCAATTATCGATTTCATCACCGAACTTCCTTTGGCTTATAACAACTTTGTCTACGACATTTGTCGTTTTATAAACCGACAAATGTCCATATATTACAATGCATTTATCTTAACCATCAAATAAACACCTGTAAACAATTAGCTAACTGAAAATTATTTTTAATCAGTGCGAAAATGCACCGAAATGGTGGAGATCAGTAATATTGGACAAAACAACAAGTACTGTCTATATATACAGTTAACTTTTGCTAGAGATTCATATCATGAAATCACCTTTTTTAACTATGATAGCCGAACAAATGTATCTAAAGCGTTATGCTAAAAGTACTATTAAAGCGTATTTATACTGGATAGCTTCGTTTATTCGATTTAACTCTATGAGGCACCCAACAACGATGGGAGATAATGAGGTCGAACTTTTTTTAAATTACTTAGTCAATCAACAAAATGTTGCTCCTAACACTCAAACACAAGCCTTAAATGCGTTGAGCTTTTTATTTAAAGAAGTGATTAAAAAGCCACTTTCATTATCATTAAGTTTTATTAAGAGCAAACGAGCAACTAAACTACCGGTAGTTTTAACGCAGCAAGAAATAAATAATTTTTTTAAAGTGTGCTCTGCAAAGCATTATTTACCCTGTGGATTACTTTATGGCAGTGGTATGCGATTAATGGAGGTACTGCGTTTACGGGTACACGATATTGACTTTGACTATAACTGCATTCGAATTTGGGATGGCAAAGGAGGCAAAAATCGTGTTGTAACGCTTGCAGTAGAGCTCACACCCCAATTACGTTCTCAAATACAATTAGTTGATAGTTACCTGCAATTAGATCTGAAAAACCCCTTGTATAGCGGCGCTTACATGCCTCATTTATTACGTAAAAAATATCCAAACCACAATAGACAGCTGGGCTGGCAATATTTATTTGCATCACATAAATCAGGGCCTGTTGACCTTTCAGGATTAAAATTTGTTCAATCTAGGGGCTATTTAATCGCGGCGTGAGGTTTGTAACCTAGTGGGCTAAGTAAAAATCGAGCAACAAAGAGTAAATTGCCCCTAGGCAGAACCCTTCGGGCAGCGCATGTTTGGCATTTATTCCACGTTATCGCCTATTTATGGGGAATAAACACACTACATAGGCTCTGCCTTGCCTAAATACCAAACACACTGCTGCAAATTTAACCTCGAAAGATAAACAGGCCCTAAGTCTTAATCCCGAGAGTAAACAATTAAGGCGCCATCATATTGATGAAAAGCAATTACAACGCGCTGTTAAAAAAGCCGCTTTTGATGCAAATATTAACAAACACGTTACCCCACATACTTTGCGCCACTCTTTCGCTACGCATTTGCTGCAAAGCGGCGCTGATATACGCACAGTACAAACACAGCTAGGTCATAGTGATGTGCGTACTACACAAATATATACCCATGTACTACAACAAGGTGCCAACGGTGTTATTAGCCCTTTTTCAAGATTATAAATATCTCAGTAACAAGGCAAAAATTTAGTTATATTGTTTGTCTATATGAGAAGTTTTTAACGCAGTTAATGAGTTATTTAGAACGCTAAAATGTTCTACGTTTTAATTCAACGGGTATCCTACTCATGTTTTACAACAAATTGCCAACGCCGTTATTAGCCCTTTTTCCAGATTATAAACTCCCCGATTTAAAACAAAAAAGCACAGCCCAAAACAGCCTTGCTTTTTTTTATCAACCTTAATCAACCTCGGTTTACAAACGAATGCCGCCGTCTATTTCTACCACGCGACCGGTAAAAAAGTCGTTTTCGATTATGTATTGTGCAGTATGCGCAATTTCGTCGCTTTCGCCTAAGCGCCCTACTGGCGTTACCGCGAGCATACGTTGTTTGGCTTCTGGCTTCATGGCGTCGGTCATGGCGGTACTTATTACACCTGGTGCAATAGCGCCTACACGTATACCAAATCGACCAAGTTCTTTAGCCCATGTGGTGGTAAGTGCCACTACGCCTGCTTTTGATGCCGCGTAGTTTGTTTGGCCTATGTTACCTGCGCGCGCTACGCTCGACATATTAACTATAACGCCGCCTTTGCCTGATTCAATCATGTGGCTTGCAGCTTCCCGCCCGGCTAAAAACACACCTGTTAGATTTACATCAATCACTGATTGAAATTGCTCAAGAGACATTTTTTTAACGACTTTGCCGTCTTTAGCCTTTATAAACATGCCGTCGCGTAAAATACCGGCGTTGTTTATTAGCACACCAATGTGGCCAAAATCGCTGTTGATGGTATTAAATACGTTTTCTACTTCGCTCTCAGTAGTTACGTTTGCGGCATAACCTTTAATATTGCTAGTTACACCTTCAAGCTGCGTTAATTGCTCGCATGCGTTGTTTAATAAGTCTTGCGCCATATCTATTAAAGCAATGTTGGCACCCATAAGTGCAAACTTTTGCGCCATTGCAAAGCCTAAACCTTGTGCGCCACCGGTTATTACTACCGTGTTATTTTTAATTTCCACGCGTTGCTCCTACTTAGAAAACAGTTTAAAAATGGCACTAAAGTCATCACTACCCGCACCTTGGTGCTGTAGCATAGTGTATAAATTTTTAGCCATTGAACCCATTGGGGTTGATGAATTACTTTGCTGCGCGGCTTCCATGGCAAGTCCTAGGTCTTTAGCCATTAAATCAACCATAAAGCCTGGTTTGTAATCGTTACTAGCCGGTGCGGTATCCATTACACCTGGGCAAGGATTGTAAAGCTCAAGCGTCCAGTTACGGCCAGAGCTTGCAGTCATAATGTCGCTAAGTACTTTAGGATCGAGGCCGTTATTTATACCCATTTGCAGTGCTTCGCTGGTGCCTGCCATTAAAATACTGAGTAGCATGTTATTACATATTTTTGCTACTTGCCCTGCGCCAATATCGCCTGCATGAAATATGTTTTTACCCATATCACTCAGCACTGTATTTGCTTTATCAAACGCTGCTTTTTCGCCGCCAACAATAAAAGTAAGTGTGCCTGCGGTTGCGCCTGCAACTCCGCCCGATACTGGTGCATCTACAAAGCTAATACTCTGCTCGCCAAGTGCGCTGCCTACAATACGTGCTGATTCTGCATCTATTGTTGAGCAATCAATTACTAATGTATTTTTGCTCAGCACGTTAATTAAACCGCTGTCGTCGTTATTACCTAAATACAGCGATTTAACATGCTTGCCTGCAGGTAACATACTAATAAGTACGTCAGCATTGGTTGCGCACTGCTTTGCATCAACTGCTGCTTTTGCGCCTTTGCTTGCAAGTTCATTTACGACCGACTGGTTTAAATCGAACACACTCACAGTATGTCCAGCTTTAATTAAGTTAGCCGCCATTGGGCCGCCCATATTGCCTAAGCCGATAAAACCGATATTGAGTTTAGTCATCGTCTTTCCTTTATTTGTGTATTGGCGTGTCTAAGCCATCGAGAGGATGGTTTTCGCCAAAGCGGTTAACAAAAAAGCTGTCTATTATTGTTTGTGGTACATCACTAAGTGTTTTGTACTGCCAATTAGGCGCGCCGTCTTTATCTATTAATAGCGCCCTTACACCTTCTTGAAACTCGCCTACTTCGCCAGCACGAACCGACATACCCAGCTCCATTTTAAAACACGCTAATAAGCTTTTGCCTTTACTTGTTTTTAATTGCTCACTAACGAGTGCGCAACTTAGTGGGCATCCGTGTTTAAGTGACTTTTGGGCGCGTTGTAGCCATTTATCGTCAGTAGCTAGCCCTAAAATATAATCAACTTGCTCCTGCAAGGTTGTAAATTCACCCAGCTTTTGAATCGTTTTTAAATTAGCTTTTATATTGCCTTTTGGCATACGCGCAGATTGGTTGTCTAAATCGGTTAATAACTTAGTTAAACGCTCATGATTTAAACTTGCGGTTTTGCCCCACTTTGCAGTTAAAATTTGCGTAAGCATGGAATCATATTTAGTGCTGTCGATAAAGTGATCGGCAAGTGATACAAAACGCGCGTCGTCGCAGTTAATTGATGCCGACGTTAACCCTAAAAATAGCCCCACGTTTTGTGGCATTTTATGTAAAAAGTAACTGCCGCCTACATCTGGGTATAAACCTATGGTTTGCTCTGGCATGGCAATGCGAGATGTTTCGGTTACGACGCGATGGCTAGCACCGGCCATTAACCCTAAACCGCCGCCCATCACTATACCGTTACCCCAAACAAGGATTGGTTTATCAAAGGTATGAATAAGGTAATCAAGCTTGTACTCAAGCGTAAAAAACTCTTCAACTAAGCTTGTTGGTTTACCTTGCGCCATTGCATGATGAAGGCTTACAACATCGCCGCCTGCACAAAATGCTTTATCGCCTGCGCCTTTTAACAACACCATTGCAATAGCATCATCGTCTTGCCAAGCTCGCAATTGCGGCTCAAGTAATTTGATCATCTCAAAATTAAGTGCATTTAAGGCTTTTGGCGCATTGAGTGTAATAAGCCCAATTAAACTGCCGTTTTCTGCGGTTGCGGTTTCAAATACCACGGGCTCATCGGCGCTATTTAATAATGTTAAAGCACTCATTAGCCATTTACCCAGTTAGCGCGGCGTTTTTCTAAAAAGGCATTTACGCCCTCTTGTTGATCTTCGGTATCAAATAAACCAACAAATAACTCGCGCTCAAGAGGCAATACACTTGCCATTGGTTGATGGCGCCCTTTTTGAATCAATGTTTTACACGCTGCAACTGAGGTAGGGCTTTGATCGGCTACTTGGTTGGCCAGTTTTAATGCGGCCGCAAAGCTTTCACCCTGTGGTACTACTTCTTCTACTAAGCCAATTTGCAGAGCTTTATCAGCTTTTAGGCGCTCGCCGCATAAAATCATGCGTTTTGCCCAGCCTTCGCCAACTAGCCATGCTAAATTTTGTGTGCCACCCGCACACGGTAACAACCCAACTTTAGCCTCAGGGAGCGCCATTTGTGCTTGCTCTTCCGCTATACGTACGTCGCACGCAAGGGCAACTTCTAGCCCGCCCCCCATTGCATAGCCGTTAATGGCTGCAACCGACACGCCTCTAAAATTAGTAAGCGCTTCAAACGCTTCACCAAATACACGCGACATATCGGCGGCTACGCCTTTATCGCCACCAGCAAATACGTTTAGGTCGGCACCCGCGCTAAAAAACTTCTCGCCTTCACCAGTCAGTACTAATGCATAAATATTTTTATTGTTATTAAGCGCGTTAACGGTATTTTTTAAATCAACTAGGGTGTCTTTTGTCCAGGTGTTTGCTGGCGGGTTAGACATAGTTAAAATAGCAACATGACCTTGCGTTGTAAGTTCAATACTCGGATTAGATTTAGATTCTGACATACATTGCTCCTTATAAAACGTCGCTTGCAGACTCAGCCAAAATACGGCGCGCTATAATCACACGCATAATTTCGTTAGTGCCCTCTAAAATTTGATGAACGCGTACATCACGTACATGGCGCTCAAGCGGGTATTCTTTTATGTAACCGTAACCACCATGAATTTGCAGTGCGTCGTTACACACAGTAAAGCCAACATCGGTAGCAAAGCGTTTAGCCATGGCGCAGTAAGTGGTTTTTTCAACGTCGTTATTATCAAGTTTAAATGCAGCAAGCCTTACCATTTGGCGCGCAGCTACAAGTTCGGTGTTCATATCGGCAATTTTAAATTGCAATGCTTGAAACGCAGCCAATGGTTTACCAAATTGTGTACGTTCTTTTAAATATTCACGGGCTGTATTAAGCGCCGCTTGCGCTGTACCAATTGAACATGTGGCAATGTTAATTCGGCCGCCATCAAGGCCTTGCATCGCAAATTTAAAGCCTTCGCCTTCTGCGCCTAACAAGTTATGCGCAGGAATGCGTACATCTTCAAAGCTAATTAGGCGTGTTGGTTGTGCGTTCCAACCCATTTTTTCCTCAGCTTTGCCGTATTCAACGCCTTTTGCGTCGGCAGGCACTACAAATGCCGAAATACCCGCAGCGCCTTCGCCGCCTGTACGTGCCATTACAACTAGCACTTCAGTTTCGCCAGCGCCCGATATAAACATTTTTGAGCCGTTAATAACGTACTCATCGCCCTCAAGCACGGCTTTGGTTTTAAGTGATGCGGCGTCTGAGCCCGACCCTGGCTCAGTTAAACAATAAGAGGCAAGTAACTCGCCCATTACTAATTGCTCAACGTATTTGTCTTTTACGGCATCGGTACCAAAACTTGCTACCATCCAGGTGGCCATATTATGAATGGTCAACATGGCCGTTGTTGCGGTACAACCCATAGCAAGTTGTTCAAAAATAATGCTCGAATCTAAACGAGATAAACCAAGGCCGCCTGCTTCCTCTGGCGTGTATAAACCACAAAAACCAAGCTCGCCCGCAGCTTTAATCGTGTCTTTAGGAAAGATATGTTCGCGATCCCATTTTGCGGCATGGGGCGCAAGTTCTGACTCGGCAAATTGACGTGCAGTTTGTGCAAAGGCTTGTTGATCTTCAGATAAGTTAAAGTCCATGGTAGACCTCTTTAATTGTGTTAGTTGTGTTGTTAGTGTTTCCCGTTACAGGGATAGTTTGTGACGAGC
The DNA here is from genome assembly GCF_014163835.1 of Pseudoalteromonas sp. SR43-5. Taxonomy (NCBI): domain Bacteria; kingdom Pseudomonadati; phylum Pseudomonadota; class Gammaproteobacteria; order Alteromonadales; family Pseudoalteromonadaceae; genus Pseudoalteromonas; species Pseudoalteromonas sp. SR43-5. Next base: position 199,632 of record NZ_JACJEA010000003.1, on the reverse strand, counting down.
GGCGAAGGCTTATGTGTGTGTTGTGTGTGAAGTAGCCTTCGCGCCCATCTTTTTTATTAATTATTCTTTTATTTACTCATTTTTTAATTACGATTATTTTAAGTTAATACTCATGTTTGGGCCCGACGCAATGTCGTCTTCAAACCAACGTGAGGTAATTGTTTTAGTTTCTGTGTAAAAGCGAATACCTTGCTTACCGTACGTGTGAGTATCGCCGTAAAACGAGCCTTTCCAACCAGTGAACGAAAAGAACGGAAGTGGCACCGGAATTGGCACATTAATACCTACTTGGCCTACTTCAATTTCGTGTTGGAATTTACGAGCCACTGCGCCGCTTGACGTGAATAACGAGGTACCGTTACCGTAAGGGCTGTCGTTAATAAGGGCGATTGCCTCTTCAAGCGTGTCTACAAACATACACGCTAGTACTGGACCAAATATTTCTTCTTTGTATAAATCCATCTCTTTGGTTACATCGGTAAATAACGTTGGGCCAACCCAGTTACCTTGCTCATACCCTTCAACCGTAAAGTCAGAACCATCAATTAAACAGGTAGCGCCTTGCTCTTTACCACCGGCAATGAGTGATAAAATACGTGCCTTTGCTGCTTTTGATGTTTGTGGACCGTATGCCGCGTTTGCATCATCCCACACGCCTGGGCGTACATTTTCAAAGCCTGCTTTTATTTCATCTACCCACTGGCTTGCTTGACCTACAAACACAGCAACCGAAATACCCATACAACGCTGGCCAGCAGCACCTACTGATGCGCCTACTAAGTTATTTACAACGTGCGATTTACTTGCATCAGGCATAATGACCATGTGGTTTTTAGCGCCAACACACGCTTGCACGCGTTTAAGATTTTGTGTGCCTTTAGAATAAATATAAGCACCTACACCACACGAGCCTACAAACGAAATAGCACGCACTGCTTTATCTTCTAGTAAGCGGTCTACTTGTGGTTTTGTACCATGAACAACCTGTAATACGCCTTTTGGTGCACCGGCTTCAATAAATAGCTCTGCTAAGCGCACTGGTGTAAGTGGGTCTTGCTCAGACGGTTTTAAAATAAAGGTGTTACCACACACAATAGCGAGCGGGAACATCCAAAGAGGGATCATTGCTGGGAAGTTAAACGGGGTTACGCCCGCGCATACGCCAAGTGGCTGCATGTAAGAATACGTATCGATTTTACGCGCTACGTTTTCCATTGTTTCACCCATCATTAATGATGGTGCGTTTGCTGCTTGTTCTACTACTTCAATACCGCGCCAAACATCGCCTTTTGCATCTTCAAATGTTTTACCCAATTCATGGCAAATAATGGTAGCAAGCTCATCATGATGTTCTTTTAATAGCGCCGCGTACTTCATCATAATGCGAGCACGTTCAGTAATAGGTACGTCTTTCCATGTTTTAAACGTCTCAGAAGCTGAGGCAATTGCCGCGTCCATTTCTAATTCTGTGGTACATGGCACTTGTGCAAGTACTTCTTGAGTTGCTGGGTTTATAACATCGATAAGCTCTTTTGATGCTGATTGAATAAATTCGCCATTTATAAGTAGTGGTACTTGGTGCATGATTAAATCCTAGTGTGTGAGTTGTGTGTTCTCTTTTAAAATTGGTAGCGCCGCTTTGTTAGTATTATTAGTGCAGCGCTTTTATAGTTATTCGTACAGCTTTCTTATAACTATTTAATACCTAGTTAATACGCTTCTACGGCCATAGCAACCGCTTCACCGCCACCAATACATAAAGACGCAATGCCTTTTTTAAGGCCTCGGTTTTTAAGGGCATGAATAAGCGTTACTAAAATACGCGCGCCGCTTGCACCAATTGGATGACCCAATGCACATGCACCGCCGTTAACGTTTACTTTGCTTTCATCAAGTTTTAACTCGTTAATAGCCAGCATGGTTACCATGGCAAATGCTTCGTTAATTTCCCAAAGATCAACATCGTTTACAGCCCAACCTGCTTTTTCAAGCACGCTGTTCATAGCCCCTACTGGCGCTACTGTAAATTCACTTGGTTTTTGAGAATGCGTGCAGTGCGCTACAATTTTACAAAGCGGTGTTAAGCCCTGCTCTTTTGCTTTTGATTCGCTCATTAATATAAGCGCTGCGCCACCATCTGAAATTGACGATGAATTAGCCGCTGTAATAGTGCCGTCTTTTTTAAAAGCTGCACGTAAGGTAGGGATTTTTTCTGGGCGGGCGTTACCTGGTTGCTCATCAATCGATACTGTTACATCGCCTTTGCGTGTTTGCATTGTATGGGGTGCAACTTCGTTATCAAAGCTACCATTTTGTATTGCTGCTTTTGCTTTACTTAATGAGCCTAATGCAAACGCATCCATTTGCTCGCGACCAATGCCGTATTCGTCGGCGGTGTCTTGTGCAAAACAACCCATTGCTTTGTTGTCGTAAGCGTCTTCAAGGCCATCGCTCATCATGTGATCTTTTATTTCGCCATGTCCCATGCGCATACCGCCACGCGCTTTTGGTATAAAGTACGGTGCATTTGTCATGCTCTCCATGCCACCAGCAATAGCAGATTGAATTGAGCCCGCTTTAATTAAATCGTTTGCAAGCATGGCTGCTTTTAAACCAGAGCCACATACTTTGTTAATTGTTGTAGCGCCAGTGCTAAGTGCAAGGCCTGCTTTTAACATTGCTTGGCGTGCAGGTGCTTGTCCAAGCCCTGCTGGTAATACACAGCCCATAATTACTTCGTCTATTGCATCATTAGCTAAACCAGTTTGTGTGAGTACACTTGCAATGGCGGTAGCGCCAAGCTCGGTAGACTGCGCATCACTTAACGCTCCCATAAAACCACCCATTGGGGTGCGTTTTGCTGCTACAATTACCACTGATTCTAAAGTCATAACTAACTCCATTGTATTTATATGCAAATAGTTGTTAGTATATTTGCTCTATTAATTTAGTATTCATTTATTATTTAATACCCTTACACAATACTAACGTTTACGCCAACGTCAACTAAAAACAGCTTAATTTTTAGTTTTATAAGTGTAATGATTATTTTCCATCGGTTAGACTACACTGACAAAATAAAAACAACCCATTGAATATTAATAATATAAATCAACACCTCACTTAAATATCCCTTTATAAATAGTTTCAAATCACACCAAGCTTTACCTTTACGTAAACTTCACTTATATTGGGGTTATTCGAATGAGGTAAATACAATTATGAAACCAGATAATCAAACAAACTTTGCAAGCTCAGCCAAAATGCCGGCCAGTAATGAACAAACATTTAGCATTAGCGAACTCGCTAAAGAATTTGACATTACAACCCGCTCTATTCGCTTTTACGAAGACCAAGGGTTAATAACTCCAGAACGTAATGGTCAAACCCGTATTTATTCAAAACGCGATAAAGTGCGTTTAAAACTAATATTACGTGGTAAGCGCCTTGGCTTTACATTGGCCGAAACCGGTCGTTTGTTTGAACTGTACGACGCAGATAAATCAAGCGCTAAGCAGTTGGTTACTATGCTTGACCTTATTTCAGAAAAAAAAGCAGACCTATCTCAACAAATGGACGACATTAAAGTTGTTCTTATGGAGTTGGTGACGGCCGAGCGCCGCTGCAGAGACACGCTTAATAAAATAGACGAGTAAGTTTATTTTTAAAATAAAAACACACTGACAACACACGTCACACAGGAATGAATCATGAGCACTATTTCACTATATAAAGAAATGAACTTTGGCCTTGGCGAAACCGCCGATATGATCCGCGACCACGTAAACAGTTTTGCGAGTCAGGAGATTGCCCCGCTTGCTGAAAAAACGGACTTAGATAACGCCTTTCCAAATCAACTTTGGACTCAAATGGGCGAAATGGGCGTACTAGGTATGACCGTATCTGAAGAACTTGGCGGCGCCGGTTTAGGTTACTTAGAACATGTTATTGCTATGGAAGAAATTAGCCGTGCCAGTGCCTCTATAGGGTTAAGCTATGGAGCACATTCAAACCTGTGCGTTAATCAAATTAACCGTAACGGGTCACAAGCTCAAAAAGAAAAATACTTACCTAAGCTTATTAGTGGTGAGCACATTGGTGCCCTTGCAATGAGCGAGCCTAATGCGGGTTCTGACGTTGTATCGATGAAACTCAAAGCCGAAAAAAAAGGAGATAAGTACATTTTAAACGGTAATAAAATGTGGATCACCAATGGCCCAGATGCACACACGTTAGTTATTTACGCTAAAACAGATTTAGATGCCGGCGCTAAAGGCATTACCGCGTTTATTGTTGAAAGTGACTTTCCTGGTTTTTCAACGGCGCAAAAGCTCGACAAACTGGGCATGCGCGGCTCAAATACCTGTGAGCTAGTATTTGAAAACTGCGAAGTACCCGAGGAAAACATTTTAGGTAACTTAAACGAAGGCGTTAAAGTACTCATGAGTGGCCTTGATTACGAACGCGTAGTACTTGCAGCGGGCCCGCTTGGCATAATGCAAGCATGTATGGACATAGTGGTACCGTATATTCATGAGCGTAAACAGTTTGATACCCCTATTGGTCAATTTCAGTTAATTCAAGGCAAAATAGCCGACATGTATACACAAATGAATGCTGCGCGCTCATACGTATACACGGTAGCTAAAGCGTGTGACCGAGGCGAAACCACCCGTAAAGATGCCGCCGGTGCCATTTTATACGCCGCAGAGCTTGCAACTAAAATGGCGCTAGATGCAATTCAAATTTTAGGTGGCAATGGCTACATAAACGAATACGCAACGGGTCGTCTTCTTCGTGACGCTAAATTATACGAAATTGGTGCAGGTACATCCGAAATTCGCCGCATGCTTATTGGCCGCGAACTTTTCACAGAAAGCCGTTAAGGATTAAACCATGACTATTTTAAAATCGAGCGTTAATCCTCACGACCCAACGTTTGTGCAAAACCATAAAAATATGTCAGCGCTGGTGGATGATTTACGTAGTAAAGTAGCCACAATTAGCCAAGGCGGAGGCGCTGCATTAAAAGAGCGCCACGAAGGCCGTGGTAAATTATTTGTACGCGACCGCATAAATACATTAATTGACGAAGGCTCACCGTTTTTAGAAATTTCGCAATTTGCTGCCTTTGGTGTGTACGAACAAGCAATACCTTGTGCAGGCGTTGTAGCCGGTATTGGCCGTGTTAAAGGCGTTGAATGCATGATTATTGCAAACGATGCCACGGTTAAAGGCGGTACATATTTTCCGCTTACCGTTAAAAAGCATTTACGCGCACAAGACATCGCAGAGCGCTGCCACTTACCGTGTATTTATTTGGTGGATTCCGGCGGTGCTAACCTGCCTGAGCAAGACGATGTATTTCCAGATAAGTTGCATTTTGGTCGTATTTTTTACAATCAAGCCCGTATGTCGGGTAAAGGTATCCCACAAATTGCCGTGGTAATGGGCTTATGTACCGCAGGTGGTGCGTACGTACCTGCAATGGCAGATGAAAGTATTATTGTAAAAGATCAAGGCACTATATTTTTAGCAGGTCCGCCCCTTGTAAAAGCAGCAACCGGCGAAGAAGTAACCGCCGAAGAACTAGGCGGCGCCGATGTGCACTGTAAAATTTCGGGTGTTGCCGATCACTACGCTGAAAACGACGCCCATGCGCTGTCTATTGCGCGCCAATGTATTGAGCGTATTAATTATACACGCCCTACGGCCCCTCTTCTAGATGATGTAAAACCACCCCGTTACGATATAAACGAGCTTTACGGCATTGTGGGCACCGACCTTAAAAAGCCATTTGATGTACGCGAAGTAATAGCGCGCACAGTGGACGACTCATCATTTGATGAATTTAAACGTTACTTTGGTGAAACGCTGGTCACCGGCTTTGCCAGTATTTACGGCAATCCTGTTGGCATAGTAGCTAATAACGGTATTTTATTTAGTGAGTCGGCGCAAAAAGGCGCGCACTTTATTCAGCTGTGTGCTCAGCGCAATATTCCTTTAGTATTTTTACAAAATATTACCGGCTTTATGGTGGGTAAAAAATACGAAGCCGAAGGTATTGCTAAGCACGGCGCTAAAATGGTGATGGCGGTTTCGTGTGCTGATGTGCCTAAATTCACAGTACTTATTGGCGGCTCTTACGGCGCAGGTAACTACGGGATGTGTGGCCGTGCATTTGAACCAACCATGATGTGGATGTGGCCTAATGCCCGTATTTCGGTAATGGGCGGCGAGCAAGCAGCCGGTGTAATGGCGCAAGTTAAACAAGATGGTTTAGCACGCAAAGGCCAAAGCATGAGCGAGCAAGAAATCAGTGATTTTAAAAAGCCAATTATTGATCAGTACGAACAGCAAGGTCATCCGTATTACGCCAGCGCACGCTTGTGGGATGACGGCATTATAGACCCTGCTGACACGCGTAATGTATTAGGTCTTGCGTTAACAGCTGCAAATAACGCACCAAAACGTGATTCGAAATTTGGCGTATTTAGAATGTAACCGGAGCGCAAAATGTCAGTAACACTACAAATTACAAAATCTAATGTGGCTGTACTTGTGTTAAGTCGCCCAGAAAAAAGAAACGCATTTAACAGCGAAGTAATACATGAGCTGATCCAGTGTATTGAACATGCAAATACGCTTGATATTCGTGCTTTGGTTTTAAAAACAGAGGGTCAACACTTTTCAGCAGGCGCCGATTTAGCCTGGATGAAATCAATGGCTGATAACAATTACACCGATAACCTAGCTGATTCAATGCAATTAGCTAAATTAATGCAGGTATTGGCAAGCTCCCCGCATCCTACAATTTGTGCTGTGCAAGGTGCCGCTTTTGGTGGTGCTCTGGGCTTAATAGCCTGTTGCGACATAGCCCTTAGTAAAGACGATGCACAATTTTGTTTAAGTGAAGTAAAACTGGGTCTTATTCCGGCGGTTATTAGTCCATACGTTATTAAAGCTATTGGTGAGCGCGCTGCTCGCAGGTACTTTTTAACGGCTGAAGTGTTTGATGCACATACTGCTAAGCAACTTGGCTTAATTCATCAAGTAACCGGTAATTTAGACTGTGCGCTCGATAATATGCTGCAAACACTGATTGATAACGGACCTGTTGCAGTAAAAGCCGCAAAAGCATTAATTAACGATGTAGCAAATAAACCAATAACCGATGAACTCATTGAGCTTACCGCAGAGCGTATTGCAAAAATTCGCGTATCTGAAGAAGGTCAAGAAGGGCTAAGTGCTTTTTTTGATAAACGCCCACCCGCTTGGCAACTGTAGGATTGATTATGAACACACAACGATTACAAAAAATACTGATTGCCAATCGTGGAGAAATTGCGTGCCGTGTAATGCGCAGCGCAAAACAAATGGGCTTAACCACGGTCGCGGTTTATTCTGATGCAGACAAACATGCCCAGCACGTAAAAATGGCTGACGAGGCTTACCATATTGGTGCCGCGCCAAGTAAAGATTCGTATTTAGTAGCAGACAAAATTTTACAAGTTGCCAAAGACTGCGGCGCTGACTGTATTCACCCAGGCTATGGTTTTTTATCTGAGAACAGCGAATTTGCTAAAGCCTGCGAAGCTAATAACATTGCTTTTATAGGGCCACCAGCAAGTAGCATTGAAGCAATGGGGTCTAAAACCCGCGCTAAAGAAATAATGGCAGCTGCTAATGTACCGTTAGTGCCTGGTTATTACGGTGATAAGCAAGACCCTGCTTTTTTACAAAGTGAAGCTGAAAAAATTGGCTACCCTGTACTCATTAAAGCGGCCTTTGGTGGCGGTGGTAAAGGCATGCGTGTGGTTGAAAAAGCACAAGACTTTATGAGCGCACTACAAGGTGCGCAACGTGAAGCGATTGCCGGTTTTGGTAACGACTTAGTGTTATTAGAGCGCTATGTAAACCAACCTCGCCATGTAGAAGTGCAAGTATTTGCAGATAACTACGGTAACTGTGTTTATTTAGGCGATCGTGATTGTTCTTTGCAACGTCGTCATCAAAAAGTAATTGAAGAAGCCCCTGCTCCGGGTTTATCTGACGCACTACGCAAAGAAATGGGCGAAGCCGCTGTACGTTGTGCACTGGCTATAAATTATAGAGGCGCAGGTACGGTTGAGTTTTTACTTTGTGGCGATGAATTTTTCTTTATGGAAATGAATACGCGCCTTCAAGTAGAACACCCAGTGACCGAAATGGTAACCGGTGTAGATTTAGTCAATTGGCAAATTAATATTGCGGGTGGGCAAACATTGCCAATGACACAAAGTAATATTCAATTGCAGGGTCATAGCTTTGAAGCGCGTATATACGCAGAAGATCCAGCCAACGACTTTATTCCGTGCTCGGGCACTATTGAAGCACTACACACACCCCTTAACAGTGAATTTGTACGCATTGATACAGGCATTGCACAAGGCGACGAAATTAGCCCGTTTTACGATCCGATGATTGCAAAACTTATTGTGCATGACGACAATCGCGAACAAGCACTGAGCCGCTTACAACAAGCCCTTGAGCAATTTCATTTAGCAGGTTTTAGCACTAACATTGGCTTTTTACATAATTTAGCAAGCCACCCTACGTTTAAACAAGGTGCGCCAAGCACACACTTTATTGCTGAGCAGGGTGATTCGTTAGTTGCGGTTGATGAGCAACTGTTGCAAGCAAGCCAACTTATTGGTGCTTTTGCCTATTTAGAATCGCTAACTAACACCCAAAATGCGCAATACAGTGCAAGCCCGTGGCAACAACTGAGTGGTTTTACACTCAATGCACCACAAGCAATTAAAGTCCCTTTTGCCGATTTACAGCTAAGCGCTATAAAAACGACAGCGGGCTATAATATTACGCATAACGAGCATGTATTTAAACTACAAGGCACATTAAATAATAATCTGTGCACTGTATTTATTAATGGTGAAAAACATAGCGCGCACGTAACTACGGTTGGTAATAGTACTGCGGGCAATATTGTCACTGTTATGAATAAAGCACTGCAAACTAAGCTTGAACTAGTTGATAAACATTATATTAGTTCGCACGAAAGCGAAGCTTTGCCACTTGCCGCGCCGCTTAATGGCACAGTAGTTAAGCACTTAATCGACATTGGTAGCACAATTACCAAAGGCGATGCGGTTGTTATTATCGAAGCCATGAAAATGGAATACACGCTTAACGCACCACACGACGGCATTTTAAGAAGCTACTGTTTTGGTGAAGGCGAATTAGTAACGCATGGAGCCTTACTTGCTATTGTCGAAGATACAACAGAGGAAGGTGCATAATGAGTGCCTTTCCAAATAAAGTACGTATTGTTGAAGTTGGCGCGCGAGACGGCCTACAAAACGAAAAGACAGTAAGCACAGCCGATAAAGTAGCGCTTATTAACGCCCTAAGTGCTGCAGGTTTAAAAGATATTGAAGCGGGCGCGTTTGTCTCCCCTAAGTGGGTGCCGCAAATGGCAGACTCAGCGGATGTAATATCAGCCCTTGATTTACCCAATGTAAATTTAAGCGCCCTTACACCTAACTTAAAAGGTGCACAAGCAGCGCACGCTGTTGGCATTAAAGAATTTGCTATATTTACAGCTGCGAGTGAGTCGTTTTGTCAAAAAAATATCAACTGCTCAATAGACGAAAGTATTGAACGCTTTAGCGAAGTAATAGCGTTTGCTAAAGCGAATAATATTCGTGTACGTGGTTATGTAAGCTGTGTACTCGGTTGCCCATACGAGGGGGAGATTGACCCGCAAGTAGTACTTAAGGTATCGCAAAAGCTATTAGATTTAGGCTGTTACGAAGTAAGCCTTGGCGATACCATAGGTGTTGGCACCGCTAAAAAAGTAACGCAATTAATCGAGTTACTTTTAACGCACGTTGATAAAGCCAAGTTGGCCGTGCATTTTCATGATACATACGGCCAAGCGCTCACAAATATTTACGCAGCTTTAAGCCTAGGTATTGCAACGGTTGACGCGGCAGTCGCGGGCCTTGGTGGCTGTCCTTATGCTAAGGGGGCGTCAGGAAATGTTGCCACCGAAGATGTAGTTTACTTACTGCAAGGGCTTGGCATTGAACACTCAATTGATTTACAAAGGTTAAGTGACGCTGGCTGGGAAATAACCAAAGCACTTGGTAAGCAACCTGTGAGCAAAGTATCTGTGGCACTGCACACAAAATAACCTGAGCTCTGGATAATAAATCTATCTCGAGCAGCTATTTTCAGCACTAACTGCGTTGAATTTACTTGCAATAGGCCAGCTATTGACGCGTAAATTCGCCTTGTTTTCACTGAAAATCTCTGGCTAGAGAAAATAAATTTAAATATCACCCTGATTCATATGTTAGTAAATCTATTAACCAGAGTTCAGGTTAAATAGCTATCTTATGAAATGATGATTAAAGATAGTTAACAACAAATAGCACACAATGAGGAGAGACTCATGGCCGGTTTTGATAAGGTAGTTTCTAGTTACGAAGCTGCAATGGAAGGATTAAAAGACGGCGATACCATTATTGCCGGTGGTTTTGGTTTATGTGGTATTCCTGAGGGCTTAATTAAACAAATTAAGCACATGCAAACAAAAAACTTAACCGTAGTATCTAATAACTGTGGTGTTGATGACTTTGGTTTAGGTATTTTATTACAAGACAAACAAATTAAAAAAGTAGTTGCCTCGTACGTTGGCGAAAATGCCCTATTCGAGCAGCAGTTATTAAGTGGCGAAATTGATGTAGAGCTTACGCCTCAAGGTACACTAGCTGAAAAAATGCGTGCTGGTGGCGCGGGTATACCTGCGTTTTACACCGCAACCGGTTACGGTACTCCAGTTGCTGAAGGCAAAGACGTAAGAGAGTTTAATGGTCGCCCGTATATTTTAGAAGAATCTATAACAGGTGAATTTGCCATTGTTAAAGCGTGGAAAGCCGACCGCTTTGGTAATTTAGTGTTTAGACACACCGCCATGAACTTTAATCCAATGGCGGCAACAGCGGGCAAAATTACCGTTGCCGAAGTAGAAGAAATTGTAGAGCCGGGTGAGCTTGAACCAAGCCAAATTCATACCCCGGGTATTTTTGTAAATCGCGTTATTAAAGGCAGCTTTGAAAAACGCATTGAACGTGTAACAACACGAGATTAAGCAGGAGCAAAATTATGGCATTATCACGTGAACAAGTTGCAATGCGCGTTGCACAAGAACTTCAAGATGGTTACTACGTAAATTTGGGCATAGGAATTCCGACACTCGTCGCAAACTATGTACCAGATGATATTGAAGTTATGTTACAGTCCGAAAATGGCCTTTTAGGCATGGGCCCGTACCCAACTAAAGCAGAGCTAGACGCCGATATGATTAACGCGGGTAAAGAAACCGTGACAGCAGCCACAGGTGCAGCCATATTTAATAGTGCAGATAGTTTTGCCATGATACGGGGTGGTCATGTAGACTTAACCGTTCTGGGTGCATTTGAAGTTGACCAGAACGGCAACATCGCATCGTGGATGATCCCTAAAAAGCTGATTAAAGGCATGGGTGGCGCGATGGATTTAGTCGCTGGCGCGAAAAACATTATTGTTACTATGACCCATGCAAGTAAGCATGGTGACTCTAAACTATTAGAAGCCTGCTCTTTACCGCTTACTGGCGTTAATTGCGTTAAAAAAATAGTGACAGATTTAGCCGTATTAGAAGTTAAAGACGGCGCATTTCATCTATTAGAACGTGCTCCGGGCGTATCTGTTGATGAAATCATTAGTAAAACAGCAGGTAAATTACTTGTTGACGGTGAAGTTCCAGAAATGGTTTTTTAGGCTTTAGCTTAAAATAACGCTTTACCCTGTACCGACCTCATTCCCAGTGCCAATGGCGCTGAGTTACCCAAAATCCCTCGCAAGAGGGATTTTTTTTATCTTTTGTCATTATTTTTACCGTCATTCATACATCTGTAGTAAATTTTATCTATAATACAAATATAAACTAAATGTAAGCGCTTAGATTCTTTGCACTATTTTGTGGATAGCCTGCACCCTTTTTGTGAACTAGCGTTAATTTTATTTTTAACCTATTGATATTTAAACATTAAATAGTTGGTTCAAATTTTGCCTAAGTAAGGCGTCTCAATAAATTAAATAATTCTGGAAAACATGCAAACTCCTATTCGTGGCCTTCGCTCTTTTTGCTTTGCCGCAAGAAGCCTAAGTTTTAAGCATGCAGCTAATGAGCTGTACTTAACGCCGTCTGCGGTAAGCCATCAAATAAAACAACTTGAAGAACAACTTGGTATTGAGCTTTTTCAACGTAAAACGCGTTCAATTAGCTTAACCACAGCGGGTAAAAACTTTTTTGATGCTGTGTCTCCTATCATCACAATGTTAGAGAGCACCATTAATGAGTTTAGTCAGATGCAGCAAAATACAAATTTGACGATTACCCTGCCTGAATTTTTTGCCAGCGAACTACTCATGCCTAAATTAAGTGAGTGGACCTCAGAACACCCTAATATAAACCTGCAAATGGACACGCTTAAAACACGCAAAGAATTAACGCGTCATAGCGATTTATCTATTGTATTGTCCTCTGGTAAACCTACTGAAGGGTTAGCGACTGAGTTGTTTAACCTTGAATATATTCCTGCATGTAATAAAAAATTGCTCGATCAGTGGAGGGACGATCATCGTCAAGCCCTTAACCAAGTTCCGCTAATCTTGCACAAAGCTCGCCCTTGGGCTTGGCATCAGTGGGCCGAAAAAGCAGGGATTGATGATTTTTCTCCTTCGCAGATTATTCAAATAGATAGCATGTTTGGTGTAGCGCGTGCAGCGCAGCAAGGCATGGGCATTGCACTTATTCCACTGCCTATTAGCCAAAGCTGGCTAGATGAGCAATGGCTTTACAAGTTATTCGAACAGCCTTTAACAACTAAAGATAAATACTATTTAGTGCAGCACGAATCAAACACGCCTAATCACCCCCTTGATTTATTTGCGAAGTGGGTTGTAAATACGTTTAGAAAAATCCAAGAATAATCCCTATTAGACGAGTTCAGTAATACAACCTACTCTATGTTGTATTACTGAACTCGTCTAAACCTCTCTGCAAATTTAAATAATTTTTTAATTAAATACATAAACTTAGCACCATGCATTAGACTAAAGTCTATAGTTTAATTTTTTTCACTCATTGGTTTTGTTTTTATCGTTTGTCGAAAATAAAGTTAAATATTAAAGTTGCTTTATCAGCTCAAAACAACTTAGTTAAATTGTTTCTTAAGAGCAATAAATGCAACCTTTAGAGTTCTAGTAACTCAAACGTAGCAGTGAAAAGAATCTTATATTGTGTGTGTAAGATGTTGTCAGTGTGAAAAAGCAGTTCAAGTTAGGTGGTGACTTGGCTTGAACTGTTTTTATTTTTGGCGCAAACCACATGATATGCAATACAAAGCTACCAACGTGTAGTAAACAGAATCTTTATATTGTGTGTGAAGATGTTGTCAGTGTGAAAAAGCGGTTCAAGTTAGGTGGTGACTTGGCTTGAACTGTTTTTATTTTTGGCACAAACCACATGATATGTAATACAAAGCTACCAAAGCGTAGTAAACAGAATCTTTATATTGTGTGTGAAGATGTTGTCAGTGTGAAAAATGGTTCAAGTTAGGTGGTGACTTAGCTTGAACTGTTTTTATTCTTGGCTCAAACCACATGATATGTAAAACAAAGCTACTTAAGCGTAGCAAACAGAATCTTTATATTGTGTGTGAAGATGTTGTCAGTGTGAAAAATGGTTCAAGTTAGGTGGTGACTTAGCTTGAACTGTTTTTATTTTTGGCGCAAACCACATGATATGCAATATAAGTTTAATACTTTTAAAAGCCCCGTAAGTTATAACTTACGGGGCTTTTTTAGTTAATTTTTAATTTGATATTCTTTTTTTAATTTACTTATTTGCACTTTATGTGAAATCAAGAAGGTATTAAATTTCTTGATTATGTCAGGGTAGTCAATCGACGATAATAAAAAGGCTTGTAAATCTGTCGGCAATTCGTTTTGAAAATAAACAGGTCGGGTTAATTTAAAGTATTTTTGGAGGTTATAATTTAATACATCGTTAGATATGTAAATACACTCCACTCGCTCTTTTAAAAGCAACTCTATTAATTCAATTACGTTAGCTGTTTCTATTAACTCAACGTTTTCATTATTCATTAACGGTTTAAAGCTTTGAGGCGTAAACCCTCTTACCGTTGCAAAACTAATGCATTCATCAATAGTGATATTTTTATTTAAACTCGCAATGCCCGTTTTAGTCACAACGGTTGGCTGCGAATAAATAATTTTATTTACATCAATAAATGAAGCTTTGTAGCTTGGTTTCCAGCTAGGGTTATCTGGATACTTAAAGTCGACATGGCGATGTTCCACAAATTCTTTGTAAAGTCGATTAATAGGTAGTGTGTAAAACTCAAACTTAAAGTCATGCTGCTGGGCAAACAAGGTAAGTAACTTTTGACTAAAACCATAATAGTCGCGGTTATCAGCCCCACTACCATCGTAGTATGGAAGGTATTCTATATTCTCTACGCCTACTACGTAATGAGTCGCTGATTTAGCGTTGTTTATTAAAAGCAGTAAAGCGAATGGCAAATATATTAACTGCGTTGCTATTTTTATAAATTGATTCATTAATAACCTAAGTAATATTATTGACAATTAGCTGCACGCTTTAATTTTAACAAATTTGCAAAGATTATGATAAGCCTATTTTGTTTTATGCAAAAAAAAGCCTGATTAGAATCAGGCTACGTAAAGAAAGGGTTTAGCTTTTATCTCTCGGTACAAAATCAAGGACTGTTGCATTAATACAGTAACGATCGCGACCTCTTGGACCTTCACCTGGAAATAAATGCCCTAAGTGTATGCCTGTACTTTTAGAGCGAAGCTCAATGCGTGTCATGCCCCAGCTGCTATCGTCGTGCTGTGTTACGTTGTTTTTTACAGGATGAGTAAAGGACAACCAACCAGTACCTGAGTTAAACCTATTGCTTGTATCAAATAGTGGCTCGCCACTTAATTTATCAACAAAAGTACCGTCTGGTGTGTTTTTAAACTCTTTGTACTCTTTACAGTAAGGTCTATCTGTTCGTGCATCAAATGCAACTTTATAAGCATCACTGTTACCTAATTTAAAAGCGCCTAATGCTTTATAAAACTCTTCAGGCGTTGCGTAACCTTGACGGCCATATACCTCAACGCCATTTTCTAAAAACAAAATGGTTGGTGTTGCCCACGTGGCTGACTTAATAGTTAAATCATCAAGTTGGTCAGCATGGCGAAACGACATTGGTATTGTTCCTTTGTAATCATTTGCGACTGCTTTTTTAAACTTTTCACAGTATGGGCAGTACTCACGTGAATCTAAGACTACGATTTGTTTTCCTGTTAATAAAGCCGTGTTATCTACTTTTTCTACAGGTGTTTTATTAAAAACAACACCGGTAGAGTGATCGGGACAATAGCCATTAGGGTTCTTTTCTAAATAATTTTGATGATACTCTTCTGCCGATACAAAACCTTGAAGCGGTTTAATAACTGTTTCAATTTTGCCATAGCTCGCATCAGTTAAAAGCTGCTGATATTGCGATTTAACTTGCTCAGCTACTTTAGCTTGCGCATCAGTGGTCGTTAATACAATTGAGCGGTATTGCGTACCAATGTCGTTACCTTGGCGATTTTTTTGCGTAGGGTCGTGACTTTCAAAATAGTTTTTTAAGAGATCTTCTGCTGAAATTATATTGCTGTTATACATAACTTGTACAACTTCAGCATAATTGTTCTCGTCAAAACGACGAGACTGATCAGTAATGTTTCTGTAGGTAGCTTTAAAGCCATTGCCGTCAGCGTACCCCGATTCAGCATCAATAACGCCATTAAGCGCTTCGTAGCGTTTTTCGGCTCCCCAAAAACAACCCGATCCAAGTACAATGGTTTCTACATGCATGGTGGCTTCTACATTACTGTGCTCAACCTTTTCCATAGATAAAGCAAAGCTACCTGCGCTAAATATAATAGCAGCGCCTGATAAATATAATAAATGCTGGTGTTTCATAAAGTACCTCTTAAACAAGTGCGTGCTAACTAAGACCTCCTTATCCTAATTTTCATTTCAACCTAATTACTTATTTAGTACGAAGCGTATTAAGTTTTGGTCTTCAATAAGTTAAATACGATTAATTGAATATAAAACTACTCTTAAAGTAAGTTGGGCAATAAACATAACCACTTAGTCGCAATGGTGTAAATAAATTAATAAAACTGTGTTACGTTTAAATTATGTTGTACAAATAGGTTTATTTAATGAAGCCAGCTCCTCATATTTATGCATTAACAAACAGTAGTTTACTGTTTGATGCATCGCATTTAGACGCTACAGATATACTCTCTATTCAAAAGAAAATTTGGGCTCTAGCTAGCCACTGTAAAAGCACTGATGAATTTAGCGATTTGGTGCCGGCCATGAACTCGCTCACTCTTTATTTAAAATCAGATAAACACTTAAATAAGTGGTTACGAGTGCTACCTTCGCTGTGGAATGATATTAAAACGAGTACTTTTAAGGGGCAGCATCACTTAATCAAAACCACATACAAGGGTGAGGACATTAATTACGTGGCTCGCTATCATAATTTAAGTGCCGATGAAGTTATTAATATTCATAGTAAAACCAAGTACCACGTTTTATTTTTAGGCTTTCAGCCCGGTTTTGCTTACCTACATGGCTTAAATGAGCAATTACATACACCAAGACGTGATGAGCCACGCATTAAAGTTCCTAAAGGCTCTGTTGCGATAGGTGCTGCACAAACCGGCATTTACCCCGCAGATACCCCAGGTGGTTGGCATATAATAGGTCATACAGATACTGCTTTGTTTGATTCGACCTCTGAGCAACCTTGTTTAATTCAACCAGGCGATACGCTTGAATTTGTTCCGCACGTTAATAAAGGAGCAAATCATGATTAAAGTACTTAAAAGTGGTGTATTACTTACAATTCAAGATTTTGGCCGTGAGGGCTACCGCCATTTAGGTGTAAGCAAAGCGGGTAGCTTAGACCCCATTGCACAAATCATTGCTAATAGATTACTTAACAATAACGACAATGATGCCGTTTTAGAAATAACTGTGGGTTTGTGCGAACTGGAATTTACCTGCGACACAGTAATTGCGCTTCATGGTGCAGATTTGCAAGCAACCCTTGATGGATATTCAATTTATCCGGGTTGGACATACGCAGTAAAAAACAAACAAGTACTGAACTTTGCTACTGGTAGAGCCGGCTTAAGAGCTTATTTAGCAGTGAAAGGCGGTATACAAAATACTGAGGTTATGGGCTCTAAATCTACAGATTTAAACGCATGTTTTGGTGGTTTTGAAGGTAGATCTCTCACCTCTGGTGATAAAATACCTATTACTCCTTATTATGGAGAGTTTAAAAAGATAGGCGCAATTGCTCCCGCCCAGCGCAAACTTATACGCCTGCATCCAAGTCCTCATGCCGACTTATTAGGCGAGACTTTACTTAGCAACTTTGTGTCTACCGCTTTTAAAGTCAGCAATAATAGTAACCGAATGGGTGTAAGGCTTGAGCATAAGAATAATTTGGGGCATTCGCACTCTTTGCCATCATTAGGGGTAAGCCCTGGGAGTATTCAACTCCCACCAAGTGGAGAGCCAATTGTGTTACTAAATGATGGCCAAACTACAGGGGGCTACCCTCTGCTAGGGACTGTTATTGAAGCCGACTTACGTCAATTTGCACAGTTTAGACCTTTAGATACTGTTGAGTTTAAATATGTAACGTTTGAAGAAGCAGCAAAGGCGAAGCAGAAACTTGACGGACACTTACATCAATTGAGCCTTGCACTTAAAAATACATTATAAAAATATTCTAAAAATAAATAGGAAAACTATGTTCGACTTAAATTATTGGCCCTGATAATCGTTTAATACTGGTTGTTTTGTATTGTGTAGGTATATTTTTAATTGAAGGTCATTGCGCAAGCCCTGCTCCATTAGTTGCGCTCTGCATGTATAGCGGCAATTGCGGTACGTTAATGACGCCTATGACAGCAAATTAAATATTATTCCTACAGCTCTTTTAGACTTAAAAGATAAGTACCATGTAATAAAGGTTCAAATTCAGACGGCAGTTACCTTACTCGCCGTTAATATTATTTTAATGTATAGCTTGGTGTGTAATGACTAAATCAACTTCTTCTATGGCGTGTGTATTAATTACCGGCTTTGCGCCTTTTGGTAGCGAAACTATCAATCCTTCTTGGCAAGCAGTGCAAAAACTTGATGAAACTATCATCATGAAACATAAAATATATACACTAGAACTTGCCTATGAGTTTAATACGTCTATTAGTCAGCTTATAAACGCCATTGAGTCACATAATCCGGCGGTTGTTTTATGTATAGGTCAAGCTGGTGGGCGCAGCGAAATATCAATTGAGCGTATTGCAATAAACGTTGACGATGCACGCATTAAAGACAATGCAGGTAAGCAACCTGTCGATTCACCAATAGAAAAAAATGGCCCTGATGCCTATTTCACTAACTTGCCAATAAAGCGTATGTTACAAGCACTGCACAACAGCAATATACCTGCTGCCATTTCCAATACGGCAGGTACGTATGTGTGTAATCACGTTATGTATGGTCTTATGCATTACATAAATGATCACTACGCTGTAATGAAGGGTGGCTTTGTGCATATTCCTTATTTACCAAGCCAAGCTGTGCACCACAATGGCGCACCAAGCATGTGTGAAGACACTGTTATTAACGCGCTAAAAGTGATGATTGCACAAGCTTTGAACAATAATAACGACGTAAAAATAGCAGCGGGCACCACGCATTGACCACTTTGGTGCGGTTACATATAACTTGGTGCATAAATTATTCTTAATTAATTGTAAAAGCTATGTGACTTGAGTAATTTTTTCTGATAAAACAAGGTTTCGCAGCACAGCAAATTGGCTTTGCTGCACACATAATAGGAATGAGGAGTTACTATGTGTTCAATTTTTGGGGTATTAGATATTAAATCTGATCCCGCTCAATTGCGTACCCAAGCAATTGAAATGTCAAAGCTGCTTAGACACCGTGGCCCAGATTGGTCTGGTGTATATGCATCTGAAAAAGCTATTTTAGTACATGAGCGTTTAGCTATTGTTGGTGTATCAAGCGGTGCACAGCCTTTATACAATCCTGAAAAAACAAATATTTTAGCGGTTAATGGCGAGATTTATAATCATAAAGAACTTGCAGCAGAGCTAGATGTTGATTTTACTTTTCAAACTCAATCAGACTGTGAAGTTATTTTAGCGCTTTATAAACAAAAAGGGCCTGACTTTTTAGATGATCTAAATGGCATTTTTGCATTTTGTTTATATGATGAAGAAAATGACGCTTACTTAATTGGCCGTGACCATATTGGTATTATCCCTCTTTACACTGGTCACGACGAGCACGGTAACTTTTACGTTGCTTCAGAGCTAAAAGCACTCTCTCCAATTTGTAAGCATATTGAAGAATTTCCACCAGGGCATTACCTGTACAGCAAAGATGGCAAAATGACGCCTTATTACAAGCGTGATTGGGAAACATTTGATGCAGTTAAAGATAACAGCGCACAAGCGCAAGACGTTAAAGATGCATTAGAAGCGGCCGTTAAACGCCAGCTAATGTGTGACGTGCCTTACGGTGTATTACTTTCTGGTGGTTTAGACTCATCGGTTATCTCTGCTATTACCCAGCGTTTTGCTGCAAAACGTATTGAAGATAACGATGAGAGCGATGCATGGTGGCCTAAGCTGCATTCTTTTTCAGTAGGCCTTGAGGGCTCACCTGATTTAGCCGCTGCCCAAAAAGTAGCTGACATGATTGGTACTATTCACCACCCTATCATTTTTACCATTCAAGAAGGTATTGATGCACTGCGTGAAGTGATTTACCACATTGAAACGTATGATGTAACAACGATTCGTGCCTCTACACCTATGTACTTAATGGCTCGCCAAATTAAAGCAATGGGCATTAAAATGGTGTTATCTGGCGAAGGTGCTGATGAGCTATTTGGTGGTTACTTATACTTCCATAAAGCCCCTAACGCACAAGAGTTTCATGAAGAGCTAAACCGTAAAGTATCAAAACTGCATATGTTTGACTGTTTACGTGCTAATAAATCAATGGCAGCATGGGGCGTTGAAGCACGTGTACCGTTCCTTGATAAAGAATTTGTTGATGTTGCTATGCGTATCAACCCTGAAGCCAAAATGTGTAAAGATGGCAAAATTGAAAAACACATTTTACGTGAAGGTTTTGATGGCTACTTGCCTGATGAAGTTTTATGGCGCCAAAAAGAGCAATTTTCAGACGGTGTTGGTTACAGTTGGATTGATACGTTAAAAGAGTTTGTAAATGAGCAAGTGAGCGATCAAGAGCTTGCAAATGCTAAATTTAAATACCCTATTAATACGCCAGATTCAAAAGAAGCTTACTACTACCGTACTATTTTTGAATCGCACTTTCCTGGTGATGCATCAGCTAAATGTGTACCACATGGTAAATCGGTAGCGTGTTCGACTCCTGAAGCACTTGCATGGGACGCATCGTTCCAAAACAATGTAGATCCATCAGGTCGTGCTGCGGGCGTTCATAACGACGCGTATGCAAGCAAAGGATAACACTCTTTGTTTAACGAAGCGTAAGCCCAAATGGCTTACGCTTCGCTGTATAAAACTCACTTCCACCGAATCTGTTTTTTATAGCCCTGCAAATAACTTAAAAGGCTCAAGTGCTTTAATTGTTATTTATAAAATTGGGTTAACATCAAAAACAATGCAATATATTGCATCACAATCAAACCACCCTGCTACCGTATTTTTAAATCAAAATGAGATAACTAAACGCCATTGCAATATTCGCTGGTTCAACCAAACAAGTGAAATTAAACGCTGTGGGCATGGTACTTTAGCGGCCGCTAATTTTTTAATAAAGTATTTTGGTTATTGCCCTGAAGTATTTATATCAATGAGTAATGAGCGCTTTACTATAAGAGTAAAAAAACAACGCGCACAGTTGTTACTAAAAAGTATAGAGCCTAAAAAAAGCGAATTAGCTAAAGGTGAGTTAAAAAGTGTGTTTTCATTAGCAATAAAAGTAGCCTACAGTACCGGTGATAAAAACGGTTATACGGTTGTATTATTTAATGAAGAATTTAATAAAGGATTTAGTAAAGACGTTGATAAAGACGATTTAAAAAGCTTACACGTTGATTTTAAAGCTTTGAGTAAACTCCACAAAAATGCAGTTATAGCGCTTAGTATAAAAAATATGGACAAAAAAAATGCTATAGCGCATTTTAGATATTTTGCACCCCAGTTTGGAGTAAATGAGGACAGTGCAACGGGCTCTGCGGTATCTGTTATTGCCCCCCTGCTATTTAGACTACATGGTTTAAATAAAGCTAAGCTTATACAGCAATCAAATAATGGTGCATTGCTAAGCTATGAGTTTAGCAATGCTAAAGTTGTCATTTACTAGGACGTGTTGACCTTTGCGAATTGAAATTTGTTCAATCTAGGGGCGATTAAATCGCGGCGCGAGGTTTGTAACCTAGTGGGCTAAGTAAAAATCGAGCAACAAATAGTTTATCGCCCCTAGGCAGTAGCCGAAGGGCAGCATATGTTTGGCATTTATGCTGCGTTATCGCCTATTTATGTGGAATAACCACACTTCATAGGCTCTGCCTTGCCTAAAACCAAACATATTGCTGCAAATTCAACTATCAAAGATCAACACGCCCTAAACATATTAAGTAAACGTTTATAGCGGTCGTAATAAGCATAATGCAAAATAGTTACTATCGTCTTGCCATGTTTGCTCTAACTTTAAATTAGCTTGCGCTGCAAGCTGCTTAAACGATTCGAGCGTGTACTTGTGAGAGTTTTCTGTATGGATACTTTCGCCTTCAATAAAGTCTATTTGCTGATCATTTATAATCACGCTTTGATTACAGTTACTTACTAAATGCATTTCAATGCGGCTATGTTGCTCGTTAAAGCGTGACTCGTGGCTAAAGTTATCTATATTAAATGTCCCGTTTAGCTCGTTATTAATACGTTGTAGTAAATTTTTATTAAATGCGGCGGTGACTCCCGCTTTATCGTTATATGCATCGAGTAGTACTTGGCGCTCTTTTACTAAATCAATCCCAATTAATACATAACCGTTTACACCACATAAGCGATGGAAATTATTCATAATTTCTATAGCTTTAACTGGGGCAAAATTACCAAGAGTAGAGCCTGGAAAATACACCAAATTGGTTTGACTATCTAAAGCAGTGTCTTTGGTTAGCTGTTTAACCATTTGGCTATGTGTAAAGTCTCCTAGTAATGGCGAAATTGCCAAATCTGGGAATAATGGCAACAAATGTGCAAGTGAATAACTGAGCATTTCCTCAGAAATTTCAAACGGTACGAAGGTTTTTACGTTTGCCATGTGCGCTAATAAATACGCGACCTTTTTACCCGAACCACACCCAGGCTCAATAATAGAGAGGTTTTCAGGTAGCATTTGAGCAATCGACTGCGAGTATTGCTCTAAAATAGACAACTCCGTACGTGTAACATAATACTCTTGTAAGGATGTTATTTGCTCGAATAATGCAGCACCTTTATCATCGTAAAAATATTTACACGGAAGCGTTTTTTGCTGTTGAGTTAATCCGCTTATCACGTCGTTTAAAAATTCAGTGTCGGTTATGTTACTTTGTTTAATCGCTGTTACTTGGCTCATACTATATCCTTAGCTAGTCTTATCCCGCTGCACATCCACGCTTGATGTGGGTAATAAAAATTTCGGTATGTTTGTCGTAAATGGTCTTGAGGGGTAAACACACACCCGCCCCGTAACACCATTTGGTTATTCATAAATTTACCATTGTATTCCCCTGCTACTCCTTCAATAGGCTTAAAACCGGGGTATGGCAAATATGCACTGTTTGTCCATTGCCAACATGAATCCGTTAACTGGTTTATTTCAGTATCATCTTTTGTTTGTTGTGGTGTTAGATAGTTATTATTAGTGTCTGTTGAAGCTGTATTTTTAGCTGCATATTCCCACTCGAACTCTGTAGGCAAGCGAGCCTTTACAAAATTAGCGTAGGCGCTGGCCTCAAAATAACTAACATGGCTGATGGGAGCGCTTAAATTTAAAGGCTGCAATCCATAGTGTGTAAACTCAAACCATTCGTTATTTATGTAATGCCAATATAATGGATGCGTTAAACGAGTGTTTTGAATATGCGCCCAACCGTCGCTTAACCAATATTGTGGATTGCTATATCCACCGGCATTTATAAAGTCTAAATATTCACCATTAGTGACCAATCTATTAGCAAAACTGAATGGATGAATTAGTACTTGGTGTTTGGGGCACTCGTTATCATATGCAAATTCATCGTCGGCATTTGTGCCAATATTAATAATGGCTTGTTCAAAATTGATAAAATTAAGGGGTTTAATATCAGCTGATTTTTTTTGGCTATTTAAAAGCGATGTTTTATATTGAGGAAATAATGGATTTACTGAAAAGTTATATTTGATGTCCATAAGCATTAGTTCTTGATGCTGTTGCTCGTGGTGTAACCCAAGTTCAATAATATCTTTAATGTGCGGGTTAACGTCAGTCTTAAGTAATTCAATCACGCGGCTATCTACATGTTCTCTGTAAGCTAGCACTTCGTCTAAACCTGGCCTAGATAAGCTTCCTCTGTTTGCCCGTTTAAATTGCTCTCCAATCCCATTGTAGTAAGAATTAAAAAGCATTTTATAGTGAGGGTTAAACACTGCGTACTGTTTACAATGAACACTAAGTAAAAATGTTTCAAAAAACCACGTGGTATGCGCTAAATGCCATTTAGTAGGACTGGCATCAGCCATAGCTTGTAATTGGCAATCTTCTACAGTGAGTGGCTCAATAATAGCTAGGCTTTCGTCTCTAACGCTGCAAAAGCGTTTAACAAGTACATTTTGATTGGTATCGTTTGTAACGCTTTCACGCATAATAGTATTAATCCTTTGCCTATCTATTTATAAAATATAGCTTAGGGCATGCTGAGCTTTTTGGATTGAAATTTGTTCAATCTAGGGGCGATTAAATCGCGGCACGAGGTTTGTAACCTAGTGGGCTAAGTAAAAACCGAGTAACAAAGAGTTAATCGTCCCTAGAAAGAACCCAAAGGGCAGTGTATGTTTGGTATTTATGCTGCGTTATCGCCTATTTATGGGGAATGACCACACTACATAGGCTCTGCCTTGCCTAAAAACCAAACATACTACTGTAAATTCAATCGCCAAAATTCAACATGCCCTAATGTTGTGTTAAATCATATTCATATTACAACTTGATTAAAGGTGCTTATCGGCTTATAAATTTATAATAGCCTTGAAGAGAAATTTGCTCTTCGCTAGCCGGTTTTTGATTATTCTTACGTGCATGCAAGCATGAAAAATAACGCATAAGCTGTTACCGAACCGCTAAGCTATAAATCTAGGAGCGATTAAATCGCGACTAGACTTAACAAATTTCAATCCTAAAAGACTAACAAGCCCTAATATTTAAGCATTAATTAAGCTACTTAAAAATGATCTTTTTTTACTTAACCAAGTAAATTAATACTTTTAATAGCAAACTAAATTTTAACGTTCACTGAATTTTTAAATTTAGGGCTTTTAAATGAAAAAATCATGAATTTGGCCATATAAACAGCGTTTTAAATACAAATTCATTTACATTTAATATTTAACTCATACACTACTAGCTGTATGATCACGCTTCAAATTAGTTAGTCTTCAAATAATTACGGTATTACTTTTTACTTAATATTTAAAGACTAATGTAATTCGATATGACGCCGAATTTATTTTGGCTTGTTAGGACAACTAAAGAGGTATTGCATGAAGGAAAATCATGACAAATATAGTATTGACAACACGGATTACACCGTAGGTCAGGACAACGTACAAAAGTGGGGGTTTGATATTCACAACCCTGTTTTTGGAACTAGTGCGGGCCTGATTGTCATCTTTTTAATCGCCATACTTGTTACCGACCCACAAACTGCAAAAACAGCGCTTGATAGTATCAAGACCGATATTATTAATAATTTTGATGCCCTATTTATGTGGGCTGCTAACTTCTTTGTACTCTTTTGTTTAGCACTTATTGTTTCTCCTTACGGTAATATTCGCCTTGGTGGTGATGGCGCTAAACCTTCTCACTCTCGCGTTTCATGGCTTGCTATGTTATTTGCTGCCGGTATGGGTATCGGCCTTATGTTTTGGGGCGTTGCTGAACCAGTTGCTTACTTTACTGGTTGGTACGAAACACCGCTTAATGTAGCCGCTAATACACCAGAAGCTGCAAAATTAGCAATGGGCGCAACTATGTTTCATTGGGGTCTTCACCCTTGGGCTATTTACGCTGTTGTTGGTTTATCTCTTGCATTTTTTACCTATAACAAAGGTTTACCACTTTCAATTCGTTCTATTTTTTACCCTATATTAGGTGATAGAGCTTGGGGTTGGCCTGGTCATATCATTGATATCTTAGCTGTACTTGCTACGTTATTTGGCCTTGCAACATCTTTAGGTTTAGGTGCGCAGCAAGCTTCTGCAGGCATTAACCATGTATTTGGTACAGAAGGTGGCATTGGCTCTCAAATTCTAGTTATTGCGGGTGTAACACTTTTAGCCATTGTCTCTGTGGTTCGTGGTATTGACGGTGGTGTGAAACTACTAAGTAATGTAAATATGCTAATTGCGTTTTCATTATTATTGTTTGTATGTTTAGTAGGCTTTGCTGTAGCAATGGGTAATGTACCCACTACCGTGATGGGCTATGTAGAAAATATTATTCCATTGAGTAATCCTCACGGTCGTGAAGACGAAACATGGATGCATGGTTGGACTGTGTTTTACTGGGCTTGGTGGATTTCCTGGTCACCGTTTGTAGGTATGTTTATCGCGCGTGTATCACGTGGTCGTACAATTCGTGAATTCTTAATTGCGGTTTTACTTATCCCTACTCTAGTTACTGTTTTATGGATGTCTATTTACGGCGGTATTGCGATTGATCAAGTAGTTAATGGTGTTGGTGCGTTAGGCACTAATGGTTTAACTGAAGTACCTTTAGCTATGTTCCAAATGCTTGATGAATTACCTTTATCTAATATTTTATCGTTTATTGCAATTTTATTAGTGTTGGTATTTTTCATTACGTCATCTGACTCTGGTTCATTAGTAATTGATTCAATTACAGCTGGCGGTAAAGTTGATGCACCGGTACCACAACGTATATTTTGGGCATCGGTTGAGGGCGCAATTGCAGCTGCTTTACTTTGGATTGGTGGAACACAAGCAATTGAAGCACTACAAGCAGGTGCTGTCTCTACAGGCTTGCCATTTACTATTGTATTATTATTTATGTGTTTAAGCTTAGTTTTAGGTTTACGAACTGAGCCTCGCCCAGTTAAGTAATACCTTTAATGAGTAATACTTTTAATTAGTAACGAAAACGCCGCAATTTTTGCGGCGTTTTTTTGTTTGGTCATTAAAAGCTAGAACCACAGCTCTGAGATTGGAGTATCTACACGATAATGATAACTCAGTTGCGCTTGTAAAAGTTCTGCTGTAGCAAGTGCATCCGTTAACGCATTGTGATTTTGATATGCTGGTAGGGAATAACGCGCACGGCAATCTGTTAGCCTAAGAGAACCTAATTTTGTGTTAAACAATCGCCCTAATAAACCCTGCCTTACTTTTAGTGCTCTTTTTTCTATTTCCATTGTATCAACAAGTGCAAACTCAATACCTTCTTTAAGCCTTAACAATAACGCATTATTTAAAAAGTGACGTTCTATTGCGGCATAATGCACCACGACAACTTTACCACTGAGCGCTTCAAGTAAAGGCTCTATAATTTGATTAAAGTCGGGGGCGTCGTCCACCTCAGAGTGCGTTATTCCATGTATTAAAATAGACTCTTCATGAAGGTTGCGCCTAGGCTGCACAACCCAATGCCGACTGTGCTTACAATAAATACGCTCTAAATTGAACGGCACCAAACCAACACTCACTATATCGTCGTTTTGGCTATTTAAGCCTGTTGTTTCAAAATCCATTGCTACAAAAGGCACGTCTTTTATTGCAGCTTTGTCTTGATTATAAGCACCCGCATAAAAGTGTTTTAAGAGTTTATTTTTGGTGCTATTGGCAAGCTCGTTATACCTAGCTTGCCAATCAATTGCTTTATGATTACGCGGATTCATAGGCTACTTCACACCAGAGTTTGCTGTGTAGCTAAATTTTAAATAGCTTTGTGCTTTTTCTAAAATGGCAAATGCCTCTTTTAAGTTTCGTTGCTCGAACGGAGAAAGTAAATGTGGATCTAAGTCGTTATCGGGCTCTTCGCCCTTCTCTATTTGCCACGCTTGATGGCGAATTCGCATCATGGCAATATACTCAAGTGCGTCACGTAAATCTTGCGCTTTACCCTGTGGTAACAGCTTAGCTTCAATAATATCTTCTAGCCGCTCAAACGAATTTTGTTTACGTGAGCCAATAGCCAATGCGTGCACGCGAATAACATCAGAAAGAGGTGCAGTCCCTCTTCGCTTTAAGTTCATTGAACGCTTATGTTGGCCATTATGCTCCATAACAAAGCCTTTAAAGAAACCTAGTGGAGGTGTTCTATTTCTAGCATTTGCTGCCATATTAGCTAAAAATACGCGATTTACTTTACTTTGTTTTGCTATAAATATTTTAAGCTCGTCGGCCCACTTGGTTTTACCCCACACACCGTCTAAGTCAAAAAATATAGAACTATTAAGCAATGCTTGTGGTTTTGGCTGCGCGATCCAATCTGCAAATTGATCGAACCACTGTGAGCGAGTTTTACGCCATTTTTTAAACGACGCCATAATTTCTCCATCACAGTAGGTGTAACCACACTGCGCTAAACCATCACACACAAAATCGGCAATATTTTGAAAATACGCGTTATGTTTTTCGTCGTCATAACTGTCATCTAAAATAAGCGCGTTGTCTTGATCGGTTACAATAAGTTGCTCGTCTCGAGCCATTGAGCCCAGAGCAATAAAACAGTAAGGCACAGGAGGTGGACCAAACTTTTCTTCAGCTAATACAAGCAATCTTTGTTTAAATGTACGACCGATAACGGCCATGGCGGTGCCAACCATGTGAGAGTTTGCATCTTCGTTAACCATACGAACAAATACGTTGGGCAACTGGCGCGCATAATGTGCCAAATCCTCAATTGTTTGTTGAGCAAGTATACCGCGCACAAGCAATAAGCTACTTTGCGATTCGTAACGTAAAATGTCAGAGAGAGAGATAACGCCTATAGGGCGCTTTTTTTGTACTACAGGCAAGTGATGTAAATTATCTCTAAGCATGGCAAGTACAGCTTCAAAAATATAGTCATTAGCGTCTAAGAGCACTAAGTTAGTTGACATAATATCTTTTGCTTGTGTGTTAAAGGCAAGGCCTTTAGCCACTACTTTTGAGCGTAAATCCCTATCGGTTATTATGCCAACGACCTGTCCATCATCTTCCTCAGGATCATCGTTTATAGGCTTATTTACGTCGGTTACCAAAACTGACGAAACCGCCTCTTCGGTCATTAATTTAGCGATATCTTGTATTGTAGAGGTTGCATCTACGGTGACTACATCTCGGTGAATTAATGATTTCACTTTCGCAGTTGTAAGGTCATTGCCATCAGCTTGTTCAACAATAGCTTGATGTAAACGCACATTACCATCTGTTTCAAAGTAATCAGCAAACGCATCAAACTCATCACAGTAACGATTAAATAGCTCAACGTTTATGCAGTATACTAATGTATCTTCAAGAGCTGTTGCAGGAAAACGTACCTTACGGTTCATCAATAAACCCATTTGACCAAATATACCTGCTGTAGCCAAACGATTATACAGCTCGCCATTTCGGCGGTACATTTCTACAGAGCCACTTCTAATTACATACAAATCAGAAATGTCTTGTCCAAAACTCAAGATATCTGTTTTTGCTCTAAAATAAGCCACTTCTACTTGTTGAGCTAGCTCATTAAGCGCTTTTTGAGGTAAGTCATCAAAAGGAGGATGTTGTGCTAAAAATTGTGCGATTTCAACTTGTTCGGCTTGCATAAATCCCTTCCTGTATGCGCATTAAAATGACTAAATCTGTTTT
The DNA here is from genome assembly GCF_014163835.1 of Pseudoalteromonas sp. SR43-5. Lineage (NCBI taxonomy): Bacteria > Pseudomonadati > Pseudomonadota > Gammaproteobacteria > Alteromonadales > Pseudoalteromonadaceae > Pseudoalteromonas > Pseudoalteromonas sp. SR43-5. Next base: position 170,277 of record NZ_JACJEA010000003.1, on the reverse strand, counting down.
TCAGATTAACACTATCATCGGGGTGTGAAAACAATTACTGTACAAATTTAGGCACAAAAAAAGAGCCTAAATAGACTCTTTAAATGTAATACTTATTGTATAAATTTATTTACCGCGCTGAGCGTCTTTTTGGGCTTTTTTAGCTTCTTTACGTTGCTGTAAAACAGCTTGTGCTTCATTACCAATATGGCCCTCACCACGCGCTTGCGCTAATTCTATTTGCTTTTGGCGCTCTGCAAAACGTGCGCGTTGTTCGTCCGTTACTTCTTCAATACAATGATGACAAGAGACGCCCTCCATGTATTCAGGCTTTAACTTTTCGTCTTCTGTAATTGGCATACGACAGGCGTGACATTGATCATAAGAACCTTTTTGTAAGTCGTGATCAACCGCTACACGATTATCAAATACAAAACACTCGCCTTCCCACATTGTTTCTTCTTTTGGCACTTCTTCTAGGTATTTTAAGATACCGCCTTCAAGGTGATAAACTTCATCAAAACCTTGCTCTTTCATGTAGGCTGTCGATTTTTCGCAGCGGATACCGCCGGTACAAAACATCGCCACTTTTTTGTGTTTCTCAGGGTCTAAGTTTTCTTTTGCCCACTGTGGAAATTCGCGAAAGGTTTTAGTATTTGGATCGACCGCATTTTGAAATGTACCAATTTCAATTTCGTAATCATTACGTGTATCAATTAAAATTACTTCAGGGTCAGATATAAGTGCGTTCCACTCATTTGGCTTTACATAGCTACCCACAACTTTGAGCGGATCTACGCCTTCAACGCCCATCGTTACAATTTCTTTTTTTAGTTTTACTTTAGTACGGTAAAACGGACATTCATCGTCGTAAGATTCTTTTGTAACGATGTTTTTTAAATTTGGTTGCTCATCTAGCCATGCTAATAAGTTGTCTATCCCTTCACGTTTTGCAGAAACAGTGCCGTTTATACCTTCGGCAGCGAGCAATAAAGTACCGCGTACTTCATTTGCTTCCATAACTTCTAGTAATGGCTTACGGATAGCTTCAAATTCAGGTAAACCTACAAACTTATACAGCGCACACACTACAAAGTGATCGCCCGTTACATTATCTTTATGAACAACAGTCATTATATTTCCTATTTTGCCTTGTTAGCCAATATTGGCGTCTACCGAATCGTAAATCCGGCGCATATGGGGCGCGTATTTTACGCTTTTTTAGTTTAATTGCAAAAAATAGCGCTATAGATTGGTTTTTACTGTTAGCGACCTAGCTCTGTAAGCTATAATGCGCTAATAAATTTATAGAATTAATTTGCTCATTTTGGAGAAACACACATTGCAGTTTACTGATCTTGGGATTGATACACGCCTTGAAACACAATTAGCACATCAAGGGATCACCCAGCCCACCGATATTCAAGCGCATGCAGTGCCTACCGCACTTGCAGGGCATGACATTTTCGCTCAGTCTAAAACTGGGTCGGGCAAAACCTTGGCGTTTTTATTACCTGCTGTACAAAGGGTTATGAAACAAAAAGCACTCAGTAAACGCGATCCTCGTGTACTTATTGTTGCTCCTACGCGTGAGCTTGCTACGCAAGTATTTACTCAGCTACGTTTATTAATTGCTGGTACAGCTATTAAGGCAGTTAAAATACTTGGCGGCGAAAACTTTAATGACCAAATAAAAGCACTTAGAAACGACCCACAATTCGTAGTTGCTACACCTGGGCGTTTAGCTGATCACATTACAAAACGCTCATTGCAATTGAGTGGACTAGAACTGCTTATTTTTGATGAAGCCGACCGTATTTTAGATTTAGGCTTTACCGAGCAGTTAAAAATGATTAACGAGCAAGCTAATCACCGTCTACGTCAAACGTTATTGTTTTCTGCAACACTTGACCATGCACAAGTAGATGCACTATCACGTAACCTATTAAAAAAACCAAAGCAAATTACGCTAAGTGCAGCAAATGAGCAACATAGTGATATTAAACAAACGTTATACCTTGCCGATCACCTTGATCATAAAGAAGCGTTATTAGAGCATTTTTTAAACCAAGATGATGTTGGTCAATGTATTATCTTCACAGCAACGCGTTCTGACACGAGCCGTTTGAGTGAAGCGCTTAATGCTAAAGGCTTCAAATCTGTAGCGCTTGCTGGTGATTTAACGCAAAACAAACGTTTAGATATCATGGATTCGTTTAGTCGCGAAAACTTTAAAATATTGATCACCACCGACGTTGCATCTCGTGGTTTAGATTTATTAAGCGTAACGCACGTTATTAACTTTGATTTACCAAAACACGCTGAAGAGTATGTACACCGCATAGGTCGTACAGGACGTGCTGGCTTTAAAGGAAATGCAATTTCATTAGTTGGCCCAAAAGATTGGGCAAGTTATTTAGCTATTAAAGCATTTTTAAATGACGAATTAAAATTTGCGAGCGTAGAGAGCCTAAAAGCTAAGTTTAAAGGTTTAAAAGAGAAAAAACCTGAGGCAGCGTGGGACAAATCTAAAGAAAAAGCCGCCGCTGTTAAAAAGCCTGCATTTAAGCGCAAAGCTAAACCTAAAAAGCCCACAGCACCAATTAAAGCACCGATGAACATTGATGGCGATACACCAATGCGCCGTAAAAAAAAGCCTGAGCAGGAATAATTATGAGTTACCTAGGAACCACACAAACATTATTTGTAAAAGAAGTGAGTAACGAAGGTGCTTACTTAGACGGCCATGATTTAGGTGAAGTATTTTTACCAAAACAAGAAATAAAACATGAGCTTGAAGCAGGCGATAGTATTAGTGTATTTATCTTTTTAGACAATGCTAATTTAGCCACAGCAACAATAAAGAAACCACATGCTCAAGTAGGCGAGTATGCCCTACTACGCGTTAAAGAAATAAATAGTATTGGGGCATTTTTAGATTGGGGGCTTGAGAAAGATGTGCTTGCACCTTTTAATGAACAAAAGCCACGCATGCAAGAAGGCCATTCTTATTTAGTACGCCTGTATCTTGATAATGCAAGCCAACGTATTTGTGCCTCAAACAACTTTAATCGTTTCCTATCAAAAGATGAGCCGCAATATACTCACTTACAAGAAGTGGATTTAATTGTTGCTGGCAAAACAGATATTGGCTACAAAGTATTAATTGAAGAGTCGCACTTCGGTGTTGTTTTTTACAATATGGTATTTAAAAGCTTATTTGTGGGTCAAAAGCTTAAAGGCTATATTCAAAAAGTACGTGACGACGGAAAAATTGACGTTGTACTAGAAAAGCCAGGTATGGGAAAAGTAAGTGACCTTGGTGAAACTATTATGCAAAAGCTTAAAAACGAAGGCGGTGTTATTCCACTTGGTGATAAGTCTGATCCTGAAGCAATAAAGAAGATGTTTTCTACAAGTAAGGCTAATTATAAAAAAGCAATTGGTGGCTTATTTAAACAAGAGTTAATAGATATTGAAGCGAAATCCATTCGCTTAAGATCTTAATTATAATTGGCTGTAATTACTAATAATACTTGTTTGTAATTAACCTAAAATATATTTATAAGGCAATGTACATTGCGTATATTGCCTTGAATAATCAAGCACTTCAACTTCCGACTCAAGATTGAGCGGCGCCAAACGAAAAACCTTTTTTTCACATTCTGTTTTTTTATCATCAAGCTTTGATATACATTCACTAACGCTTACATGCTGAGATATGAGTGTATCTTCATTTTTGTAACACAGATGATGAGCATAATCTTGCATTGTTTTTTTAAAATCAAACATATCGACTGGGTACGTTGGAATTATATCTGTAACGGTTGTTACACCATCGTATGCTTTATTAGAAAAAACGTACTTATTTACTGAAAAACCCGCAATAACAATTACTATAGAACCAAAAAATAACTTCAAAACAAACCCCTACTACATTTTGATTTTATTAATGTAACATAAAACTCACATAAGGTAAGGGGTTTTAGCACTATATGACTGCTTATTGTTAAATTAAGCTATAGAGTTATTAACATCACTAAGCACTTTTACAGGATTATCTGCTTGAGTAATCGGTCTGCCTATAACTAAATAGTCACTTCCTGAATCTATAGCTTGCTTAGGTGTCATTATACGCTTTTGATCACCCGCATCACTCCCTTCAGGGCGTATACCAGGCGTAACAAGCTTAAAGCTATCACCTAACTCTGTTTTTAAAGCTTTTGCTTCTTGTGCAGAACACACAACACCATCAAGCCCAGCTTCCTTTGCAAGCTTAGCTAAATAAATAACTTGCTCTTGAGCTGATTTATCAACACCTAAACGCTTAAGCTCTGTTTCATCCATACTTGTTAACACAGTAACAGCGATAAGTAATGGCGCTTTGTCACCAAATTTCTCTAGAGCCGATTTAGCTTTGCTCATCATTTCAAAGCCACCAGATGCATGAACGTTTACCATCCACACCCCCATTTTAGCAGCTGCAGTAACCGCTTTAGCTACTGTATTAGGAATATCATGAAACTTTAAATCTAAGAAAACATCAAAACCTAAATCAATTAACTCTTTAACAAATGCAGGTCCAAAATAGGTAAACATTTCTTTGCCGACCTTGAGACGGCAAGTATCAGGAGAAAGTTGTTTAACAAAGTTTAAAGCAACTTCTTGATCATCGTAATCTAATGCAATAAGAATTTTTTTTGAGTGTTCGAAAGACATAACTATCCTAGTGAATGGCAGTAAAGTTATAAATTATGGGGTTATTAAAATCCGTCTAAGCCTCGACTTGGAACAATGGTTTCCCAATGCTTACAAGAAGGGCAATTCCAATATATGGTGTAGCTTGTAAAACCACAATGCTGGCATTGAAAATCTGGTTTTGTAGCAATATAAGAGGTTACAAGCTTATCAATTTCGTTAAGTACTTCTTTAGTATTTTTATTTTGGTCACCCATTAATTGCAGTAAAAAACTAAAACCACGAATAGTAGGTTGACGTTTTAAGCTATCAGTTAAAAATTCAAAGGCTTGCTTGGTGTGACCTTGCTCAAGTAATGCTTGGCAATGCTTTATTTTAATTAATACTCCGCCCTTCTCTAACAAGTCACTGACTAACTCGTGAAATTGATGCGTCAAATTCAATTGTTTATAACTGTGTGCCAGCTCATCAATAAACAACGGAGCAAACAAGGTAAATTGAGAGACAAGTTCACGCCAGTAATAAATAGCTTTAACGTAATCTTCTTTTGCGTAAGCAACTAACCCTAACTCGTAAAGCGGACGCACGGCTTTATAATTTAAGCTAATCGCTTTTCTCATTAGTTGGGGTGTATTGTCACTTAAAGCTGACTCACAATAAAAATTAGCAATTGCTTTAAATTGCTGTTCTTTTGAAAATAGTTCGCTATGGGCTTCAAACATGTTGATGCCTTTTTCCCACTCACGGGTTTGCGAATATAAAGTGATAATAGGGTCCAGCGCTTCTACATGCCCTGCTTTAACTAGCCAAACTAAGTGCTCTTCCGCACTATCTAGTAGTCCGGCCATTATATAATCTTCGGCTAATTCTAAACGGCTAGTTGCAGCTTGTTGTTCATTTAAGCTTGGGTGTTTTAATAGAAGTTCGTGAATTTTTATTGCGCGGTCTAATTCACCTCTACGGCGAAACATGGTGGCAAGTGTAGAATAGTGTTCAACCGAGTCGGCTGAAACTTCAAGTAAGTTGATTAAATGCTCTAAGCCTTGATCTTCTTCTCTATCGAGTAGAAATTTTAAGCCTTTGCTATATTCAGAAGTGATCTGACGATTAAGTTGATGAGCTTGGTTTTTAGCACTGTTTTTACCCATAATCCAACCGTAACCAGCGGCAACAGGTAATAGTAAAAACAAAAGCTCAATCATAGTTAGGTGTCTTTATTCGCGGCAAGCTTTTTTTTATCTTTTTCAGGCGCTAATTGCTTTTTTAAGCGGTAGTTTTGCCACTTTAATTGCGAAAACAATTTAAAGCTAATAAAACAACCAATCAAAACACCTAATAAAAAGCAGATACTTATTATTACAGCTAAAGGTAGCGTATTACTGGCTATAATGTAATTTACTTGTACTAACTGTGGGTTTTGTGACCCTAATACAAATGCACTGATAAGGCATAGTGCAACCAGAATAATTTTTAATACCTTGAACAAGTAACTACTCCACTAAGTTAACTAGGCAATGCTTTCATTCACGCGGTCGCGTAATTCTTTGCCTGGTTTAAAATGAGGTACATGCTTTCCTTCAAGCTCAACTGTATCGCCAGTCTTAGGATTACGACCTGTGCGAGGAGCGCGGAAATGCAAAGAGAAACTACCAAAACCTCTGATCTCAATACGATCTGAAGTAGATAATGAGCCGGCCATTTGTTCAAGAATTTCTTTTACAGCATTCTCAACATCTTTCACTGGAACGTGTGCGTGTTGTTCCGCAAGTATTTCTATCAATTCTGACTTAGTCATAGCGTTTCCTTAAAAAGAGATATAGGAAGGGCAAAAAATGCCCTTCCAACTAAAAACTAATTATATATTAGTCTTTTTGTGCATTTGCGAAAGCAGCTGCCATTGCGTTTTCAAACACTGGCTCTTCTTTCTTAAGCTTCTCTAGTACTTCTTTCTCTTCTGCTTCGAAAAGAGCTTTTACAGATAAGCTTAAAGTGCGGTTCTTACGATCAACACCAACGTATTTAACTTCAATCTCGTCGCCTACAGAAACAACAGTAGTTGCATCTTCAACGCGCTCTTGAGCGATATCAGCTACACGGATGTAACCTTCTACGCCTTCGATAAGTTCAACAGTTGCGCCTTTCGCATCAACTTCAGTCACTTTACCTTTAACAATAGCACCTTTTTTGTTTGCATCAAGGTAGTTATTGAATGGGTCAGCTTCGATTTGCTTAACACCTAGAGAGATACGTTCACGCTCTGGGTCAACTTGCAATACGATAGCAGTGATTTCGTCGCCTTTCTTGAATTCACGTACAGCTTCTTCGCCAGGTGTATTCCAAGAAATGTCTGAAAGGTGTACAAGACCGTCAATACCACCGTCAAGACCGATAAAGATACCGAAGTCAGTGATTGATTTGATCTTACCAGTAACTTGATCGCCTTTGTTTTGTAGACGAGCAAATTCCTGCCAAGGATTAGCAATACATTGCTTAAGACCAAGAGAAATACGACGACGTTCTTCGTCAATTTCTAAAACCATAACTTCAACAGTGTCGCCAAGGCTTACAACTTTTGAAGGATGGATGTTCTTGTTAGTCCAATCCATTTCAGAAACGTGTACTAAACCTTCAACGCCTTCTTCGATTTCCACGAAACAGCCGTAATCTGTAAGGTTAGTAACACGACCAGAAAGTTTAGAACCTTCTGGGTAACGACCAGCGATAGCTGCCCATGGATCTTCACCAAGCTGTTTAAGGCCTAGAGAAACACGAGTTTTATCTTTGTCGAATTTTAGAACTTTAACTGCGATTTCGTCGCCAACATTAACGATTTCTGAAGGGTGCTTAACACGCTTCCAAGCCATATCAGTAATGTGTAGTAGACCATCAACACCACCAAGGTCAACGAATGCACCGTAGTCAGTAAGGTTCTTAACGATACCTTTAACTTCTTGGCCTTCAACAAGGTTAGCAAGAAGCTCTTCACGTTCTTGTGAGTTTTCAGATTCGATAACTGCACGACGTGAAACAACAACGTTGTTACGTTTTTGGTCAAGCTTGATTACTTTAAATTCAAGCTCTTTGCCTTCAAGGTGAGTTGTGTCACGTACTGGACGAACATCAACAAGTGAACCAGGTAGGAAAGCACGGATTGAATCAACTTCAACTGTGAAACCGCCTTTAACTTTACCGTTGATAACACCAGTAACAGTCTCTTGCTCTTCACATGCTTTCTCAAGACGGATCCATGCTTCGTGACGCTTAGCTTTCTCACGAGAAAGGATAGTTTCACCGAAACCGTCTTCAATTGCATCTAGTGCAACATCTACTTCGTCGCCTACAGCAACTTCTAGTTCACCAGCAGCATTTTTGAACTGCTCTGCAGGGATAGCACTTTCTGATTTAAGACCAGCATCTACAAGTACAATGTTATTCTCGATAGAGATTACTGTACCTTTAACGATAGAGCCTTGCTCTGCTTCAAAACCCTTTAAGCTTTCTTCAAATAACTGCGCAAAATTTTCTGACATACGAATATACGTCTCATATATTAATACCAATAAGCAACCATGCTGCATGGGGTTGTTAAAATAGCACTGGCATCCTGCTGGCGCATAAAATGTGTTTAGCTTCGTTTAGGAAGCTTACCTTCAGAGATAGCAATATCCAATAAAGTTATTACCTTATCAAACACTTGCTGTGCATTAAGATCGCTAGTATCGATCTCAATAGCATCCTCTGCAGGTACAAGCGGAGCAACGGTGCGATTCATATCGCGCTCGTCACGAGCTTGAATGTCCTGTAATAGACCACTTAGTGTAACATCAAGGCCGCGCGTATTCAACTCAACAAAGCGTCTACGAGCACGCTCTTCTGCACTGGCTGTTAAATATATTTTTAACGGCGCATCTTGAAAAACCACAGTGCCCATATCACGGCCATCGGCAATTAAGCCATTTTCAGTGCGAAATGCACGCTGGCGACGTAATAACGCTTCACGAACGCGAGGTAATGCTGCAACTTTTGAAGCCGCAGCGCCTACTTCTTCATTACGAATAGTAGTGGTTACATCTTCGCCTTCTAAAATAACTTTTCCTGCATTAGTTTGGCTATCTACCAAAAACTGCACATCTAAATTTGCAGCAAGCGGGACAAGCCCTTCTTCATTGTCTAATGCAATTTGGTGATGAAGTGCAGCTAAAGATAAAACACGATAAATCGCACCGCTATCTAATACATCCCACCCTAACTTGTCGGCTAACAAGCGACAAACAGTTCCTTTACCTGAACCACTTGGGCCATCAACGGTGATCACGGGCATTAATAACGCCTGCATTTAAAACCTCCTGCAATGCACACCTAAATAAACCGCGACATTATACGTCAGTTATTAAAATATATCTGCTATTAGTGTGTAACTTTTGTAATTACTTCTAATTAGCTTATTCACTGACTGACGCTAAAACATTGAAAAATGTAGGAAATGTTTTATAGGTACACTTTGGATCATTAATTGTTATTGGCTTTCCACCAACAGCAACCATTGCAAAACACATGGCTATACGGTGATCGTCGTAAGTATCAACAGCAACATCATTAAATGTTTCAGGTGGGGTGATCTCTATAAAATCTTCACCTTCTACAACCTGTGCGCCTACTTTACGAAGCTCAGTTGCCATTGCATATAAACGGTCTGTCTCTTTTACTCGCCAGTTATAAATGTTACGAATGGCTGTTGGGCCTTTGGCAAAAAGAGCAACAGTTGCAAGAGTCATGGCTGCATCAGGAATTGCATTGGCGTCAATATCCACGCCTTTTAGTTCGCCTTTGCGAACAACTAAACGCTCATCATACCAATCAATTTTTGCGCCTACTTGCTCCATTACTTTGGCAAAGCCTATATCACCTTGCACCGATTTGGCACCCACGCCCTTAATTTCAATCTCACCGCCTGCAATTGCAGCCGCAGCAACAAAGTAAGAGGCAGAAGATGCATCGCCTTCAACCATTATGCGATCTAATGATTGATACTGTTGACCACCTTTAACTTTAAAAGTTGCATAATCACTGTGCTCAACATTAACTCCAAAACGTGCCATTACATCAAGTGTAATATCAATATAAGGTTTAGAGACTAAAGTACCTTTAATAGTTATTGTTGTATCACCGTTAAATAATGGCGCTGCCATTAATAGAGCGGTTAAAAATTGACTTGAAATACTGCCGTCAATTTCAACCTCACCGCCTTTTATTTGGCCACCGACAATTTTAAGTGGTGGGTAGTCTTTGTGCTTTGTATAAGTAACATCACCACCCAATGCTTGCAGCGCGTCAACCAAGTGCCCTATCGGGCGCTCTTCCATACGTGGCTCGCCTATTAGCTCGTATTCACCAGCAACGCCAGCAAGTACTGCCGTTAAAGGTCTATAAGCAGTACCCGCATTACCTAAAAACAATGGCTCAGTCGGTGTATTAAACACACCACTAACACCCTCTACGGTGGCTACAGTGCGGTCATCATTTAAAGTTACATTTACACCTAATAACTTTAAGGCGCCCAGCATATGGCGTATATCGTCACTATCAAGTAAGTTTTCTACAACGGTAGTACCGCTTGCAAGTGCTGCTAATAATAAAATTCTGTTCGATAGACTCTTTGAACCTGGTAGGGTTACTGTGCCATTTACTCTAGAAATAGGTTCTAAACGAAGCTGCTCCATTAGCTGTGCTCCTTTGCAAAAGCAGCCATAAAGTCTACAAGTGCTTGAACACCTTCAATAGGCATTGCGTTATAAATACTTGCGCGCATACCGCCCACAATTCTGTGGCCTTCAAGAGCAAGTAACCCTGCATCTTTAGACTGAGCAACAAACTTATCATTTAAGCTTTCATCATTAAGCCAAAACGGAACATTCATACGTGAACGGCAATGTTTAGCTACTTTATTGGTATAAAAGATCGATTCATCAATAAAGTCATAAAGTAGCTGCGCTTTAGCAATATTTTGAACTTCCATCGCTTTTACGCCACCATTACTTTCAAGCCATTGAAATACTTCAGCAGCTAAATACCAAGCAAATGTAGGAGGCGTGTTAAACATGCTGCCTTGTTTTGCTTCTAATGCGTAATCTAAAATGCCTGGCTTAGGTAAGCCTTCACGCTCAAGTAATGTTTTACGAACAATAACGATTGATATGCCCGACGGGCCGATATTTTTTTGCGCACCAGCGTAAATTAAATCAAATTTATTAACGTCTATCTCGCGTGATAAAATAGTTGACGACATATCAGCAACGATCGGTGCAGTTGGGTGGCTTGGTACATCAAAAATTTCTAAGCCGTCAACCGTTTCGTTAGGGCAATAGTGAATGTAAGATGCATCTTCTGGTAACACCCAATCAGCAACCTGTTTAATAGAAAACTCGCCATTGGCATCATTACGCACATCAATAGAGGTTGTTTGAGTAAACTTGTTGGCCTCGTCTGTTGCACTTTTTGACCACACGCCATTTTCGCAATAAACCGCAGCTTTGCCTTCTTGGTGTAAATTTAATGGCACAGCACTAAACTGACCACGACCACCACCATGCATAAACAGCACTTCAAATTCATCACTGATATTCATTAGGCGACGAAGGCTGGCTTCACATTTAGCTGTAAGGGCTAAAAACTCTTTGCTACGATGGCTTATTTCCATCACAGACACACCTAAATCTTGCCAATCTAGAAACTCTTTTTGTGCTTTTTTCATAACCGCTTGCGGAAGCATAGCTGGCCCCGCACAAAAATTATATTTACTCATTACCTTTGCCTCATTCCAGTAATTTAACTACTTAGCATGAATGCTCAATACCCACCCACTAAACCTTTGAGTTTTAGTGAATGAATATAACTTCACACCCTATTAATTTTTTTCAACAACATTAAAAAAAGCGGCCAAGGCCGCTTTTTCAATATCAATTATTCTGAAGGAGGATTATCATCCGCTACTTCATCAATAACCGTATCTACAGTTTCAACGTCTTCAATATCAATCAAGTCACTTTCTGTAACTTCAATCTCTTCTATACGTTGTAAACCAACTACTTGCTCTTCGTCAATAGTTCTGATCAAAATAACACCTTGGGTGTTACGTCCAACCGTAGAAACTTCATTAACGCGAGTACGTACTAAGGTACCACGATTTGAAATAATCATGATTTCGTCGTTATCATCAACTTGTACAGCGCCAACAACAGCACCGTTACGCTCACTCACCTTGATAGATACAACACCCTGTGTTGCACGGCTCTTAGATGGGTAATCTTCTAGTTGTGTACGCTTACCGTAACCATTTTCAGTTACCGTTAAAATAGCACCGTCAGTTTTTGGTACAATTAACGATACTACGCGTTGATCATCGGCCATTTTAATACCACGAACACCTGTAGCGGTACGACCCATTGGGCGAACGCCTTTGAAACGAATCTCAGGGTTACCTTCTTCGTCTAATACTGGGTTACCGTTTTCATCAACAACTGTTGTTTCTTCAGCTTCTTTAAAGCGTACAACTTTACCTGCATCAGTGAACAACATAATTTCGTTGCTACCATCGGTAATATCAACCCCAATCAGGCTATCGCCATCATTTAAGTTAACAGCAATAATACCGCTTGCACGTTGACGACTGTAAGCCGTTAATGGTGTTTTCTTAACTGTACCAAATGCTGTTGCCATAAAGATGTATTTATCTTCTGCGTACTCGCGTACTGGCAATATAGCAGTAATACGTTCATCAGCTTCAAGTGGTAACAAGTTAACAATTGGCTTACCGCGCGCTGCACGACTCGCTAATGGTAACTGATATACTTTAAGCCAATATAAACGACCGGCCGTAGAGAAACACAATATAGTATCGTGTGTATTTGCAACTAATAGACGTTCGATGAAATCTTCATCTTTCATCTTCGTTGCTGACTTACCTTTACCACCACGACGCTGTGCTTCGTAATCAGACAATGCTTGATACTTCACATAACCTTCGTGAGAAAGCGTTACGACTACGTTTTCTTCGGTAATTAAGTCTTCAAGGCTGATATCGTGAGCAGCTGCATTAATTTCAGTGCGACGCTCATCACCATATTGCTCTTTAATTTCAACTAGCTCGTCACGTATAACTTCCATTAAACGCTCAGGAGTTGCCAAAATATAAAGTAGTTCAGCAATTAGTTCTAATAACGCTTGGTATTCGGTCAAGATTTTTTCGTGTTCAAGACCTGTTAGCTTATGTAAACGCAAATCAAGAATTGCTTGAGCTTGTTGCTCAGAGATATAATATTGACCATCGCGAATACCAAGTTCGCTTGCTAACCAATCTGGACGAGCAACATTGTCTTCACCTGCTTTTTCAAGCATACCTTGTACATTACCTAATTCCCACGGACGCGCTGTTAAAGCAATTTTAGCTTCAGCAGGTGTAGGGGATTTACGAATAAGTTCGATAATTGGGTCAATGTTCGCAAGCGCAATCGCTAAGCCTTCAAGCGTGTGTGCACGGTCACGGGCTTTACGTAAATCAAATACTGTACGACGAGTTACTACTTCACGACGGTGAATAATAAACTCTTCTAACATTTCTTTTAAATTGAAACATTTAGGTTGGTTATTAATTAGCGCAACCATATTCATACCAAACACAGTTTGTAACTGAGTTTGTGAATACAAGTTGTTTAAAATAACTTCGCCTACGTCACCACGTTTGATTTCAATAACGATACGCATACCGTCTTTATCTGATTCATCACGTAGCGCACTAATACCTTCAATTTTCTTATCTTTAACCAGCTCAGCAATTTTTTCAATTAAACGAGCTTTATTAACTTGATAAGGAATTTCGTGAACGATGATTGTTTCACGGCCTGTTTTTTCATCGGTTTCGATGTCGGCGCGTGCACGCATGTACACTTTACCACGGCCAGTTAAGTAGGCTTGTTCAATACCCTTCTTACCGTTGATAATTGCAGCCGTTGGGAAATCAGGACCAGGAATATAATCCATTAACTCTAAAATAGTTAAATCTGGATTTTGAATAAGTGCCAAACAACCATTTACAACTTCAGTTAAGTTATGTGGTGGTATATTTGTAGCCATACCTACTGCAATACCTGACGAACCATTCACTAATAAATTAGGAACTTTCGTTGGTAAAACATCAGGGATGAACTCAGTGCCATCGTAGTTAGGAACGAAATCAACCGTTTCTTTTTCAAGATCGGCTAATAACTCATGCGACATTTTAGCCATACGTACTTCTGTATAACGCATTGCCGCTGCTGAATCACCATCAACCGAACCGAAGTTACCTTGGCCATCTACTAGCATATAACGCAGTGAGAATGGCTGAGCCATACGAACTATCGTGTCATAAACTGCACTGTCGCCGTGTGGGTGGTATTTACCGATTACGTCACCGACCACACGGGCCGATTTTTTGTAAGGCTTGTTCCAGTCATTACTAAGCTCGTTCATTGCAAACAAAACGCGGCGATGAACAGGTTTTAAGCCGTCACGTACGTCTGGTAATGCACGTCCTACAATTACGCTCATTGCGTAATCTAAGTAGGAGTTTTTTAACTCGTCTTCAATATTGACTGGCAGAATTTCATTGGCGAGATCAGTCATTTGATATCACATTCCTTCAGTATCAGCTCTCAACAACCCGGTATTGGGTATTAAGAGTATTGTTATTATTTCTAACAGCCATGCTATCACAATTAATTTTAATTTACAGGCGCAAAACTTTGCGATTTATCAATTTAGCCCTATATAATGGCCTCAGATTGACGAGGAAGTATTTTATGACCGAACATCAAAATGTAGATCACGCAGAAATAGCAAAATTTGAAGCCATCGCCGAGCGTTGGTGGGACCTAGACGGAGAATTCAAACCTCTTCACGAAATTAACCCGTTACGTTTAGACTTTATAGCAAACAAAACGCAAGGCTTATTCGATAAAGAAACACTCGATGTTGGCTGTGGTGGCGGTATTTTAAGCCAAAGCATGGCGCGCATGGGCGCAAAAGTAACTGGCATCGATATGGGGCAAGAGCCTTTAACTGTTGCTAAGTTGCACAGTTTAGAAACTGGCGTAAATGTAGATTACATAAAAGTGCCAGCAGAAGAGTTTGCATCGCAACACCCAGAGCGCTTTGATGTAATAACCTGTATGGAAATGCTTGAGCACGTTCCCGACCCAGCATCTATCATTCATGCCGTAGCTGCACTTGCCAAACCAGGCGCAGACGTGTTTTTTTCAACCCTAAACAAAACACCTAAAGCATATTTATACGCTATTGTTGGTGCTGAAAAGCTTTTAAAAATGGTGCCTGAAGGTACACACGACCATAAAAAGTTTATAAAACCTGCACAGCTTATTACATGGGCAGAGCAAGCGGGTTTAAAAGTTCGTGCAAGTACAGGCCTTTCTTATAACCCACTATCAAAGCAATATACGCTCAATAGTGACGTTAGCGTAAATTACATACTGTACTTCGAGAAGTTAGCTTAATGGCTAACTCTCAAGCCCCCCTCCCCCTTATTGAGTACGATGCATTTTTATTTGATTTAGACGGCACTCTACTCGACACCGCTGATGATTTAGGTGCGGCTTTAAATGCAGTTCTCATTAATAATAAAATAGAGCCTGTTAGTAGTGATGTATACCGTCCTGCGGCATCTAACGGCGCAGGCGCATTATTAGAGGCTGGTTTTAAAGAGTTATGGGACACACAACCTCAAAGCGAGCTTATTAAGCAATTAGTTGACGAATACGCTGCAAACATAGCAAATCACACACATTGCTTCAGCGGTGTTGAATCGTTGCTTATTGCCCTTGATCAGAAAAAGATCAAATGGGGGATCATGACTAACAAACCAGGGTTTTTAACTGATCCTTTAGTGGCAGCAATTCCCGCATTGAAAAATGCTAGTGTAGTAATAAGTGGCGACACCTTAGCTGAAGCTAAGCCATCCCCTTTACCGCTGCTACACTGTGCAAAGCTTATGGGAGTGCAACCAAAACGCTGTTTGTACATTGGTGATGCACAGCGAGACATACAAGCAGGCAAAGCCGCAGGTATGCATACCGCAACGGCACTTTGGGGTTACATACCAAGTATTGATGAAGCCAACAGCTGGAATGCTGATTTTAACTGGCAAAGCCCAATTGATGGTTTTAACCATATATAGTGCCATGTTAATTAATAAACACTATATATTGTGATTGTGTTAGTTTTTACGCAAAGCTTGCTGATAAAAAAAGCAGTCAAAATTTATTTTTAAAATGCGTAAATTTAGCAGATCATTAGTTGATTTTTGCATATTTCAACTTAAATGATTGTTCGAAGGTGAGTATCTACTAACACAAATACGTTATCCCGAAGTTATCCACAAATAGGGGCAATTATGTCCCTTGCAAAACAACTCAGACCACACTATCTTGTGATCTCTAAATTGAACAACACCAGATATTGTGGCCAAATGTTATTCAATTAAATTCGCAAATATGGCGAAACTTATAATAAATGAGTATATACCTTGCCTCGGCGAGGTATAAAGCATTGGTCAAAATACATAATTCCCAAGGAATACAGGCAAATGAACCAACAGTTATCTGTAAGCAAACGTGACGGGCGTAAAGAGCCTCTTGATCTGGATAAGATCCATCGCGTTATTGAGTGGGCCGCCGAAGGTTTAAACAACGTTTCGGTTTCGCAAGTTGAATTAAAGTCGCACATTCAGTTTTACGACGGTATTCGTACTAAAGACATTCACGAAACCATCATTAAAGCAGCAGCGGATCAGATTTCAAAAGAATCGCCTGATTACCAATACTTAGCTGCACGTTTAGCTGTATTCCATTTACGTAAAAAAGCATACGGTCAATTTGAGCCACCACGTTTATTTGACCACGTAACAAAAATGGTTGGCGATAAACGCTACGATGCTCATTTACTAGTAGATTACACAGAGCAAGAGTTAGATGAGCTTGATGCATACCTTGATCATTCTCGCGATCTTAACTTTAGCTACGCTGCTGTAAAGCAACTTGAAGGTAAGTACCTCGTTCAAAACCGTGTATCGGGTGAAATATACGAAAGTGCACAGTTTTTATATATTTTAGTTGCGGCAAGCTTATTTTCAGATTACCCACGTGAAACACGTACTGATTACATTAAACGTTTTTACGATGCAGTATCTTTATTTAAAATATCTCTACCAACGCCAATTATGTCGGGTGTACGTACGCCTACTCGCCAGTTTAGCTCGTGTGTATTGATTGAATGTGGCGACAGCCTTGATTCAATCAATGCAACGTCGTCAGCTATTGTTAAATACGTTTCACAACGTGCGGGAATTGGTATTAATGCAGGTCGAATTCGTGCGCTAGGTAGCCATATTCGTAACGGCGAAGCGTATCACACAGGTTGTATCCCTTTTTATAAGCACTTTCAAACAGCGGTTAAAAGTTGTTCACAAGGTGGTGTACGTGGCGGCGCAGCAACATTATTCTACCCGCTTTGGCATTTAGAAGTAGAGAACCTACTTGTACTTAAAAATAACCGTGGTGTAGATGACAACCGCGTTCGTCACCTAGATTACGGCGTACAGTTTAATAAACTAATGTACTCTCGTTTAATTAAAGACGACTACATTACGTTATTTAGCCCATCAGATGTGCCTGGCCTTTATGATGCATTTTTTGAAGACCAAGCTGAGTTTGACGCACTTTACGTTAAATACGAACAAGACGAGTCTATTCGTAAAAAACGCATTAAAGCCATTGAGCTTTTCTCTATGTTTGCACAAGAGCGTGCAAGTACTGGTCGTATTTATTTACAAAATGTGGATCACTGTAATACACACAGCCCATTTATTTCTAAAGTTGCGCCAATTCGCCAATCTAACTTATGTTTAGAAATTGCATTGCCAACTAAGCCACTTAATAACGTGAATGACGAAGAAGGCGAAATTGCCCTTTGTACACTTTCTGCGTTTAACCTAGGTGCAATAGAGTCACTTGATGAGCTTGAAGAGCTAGCTGAACTTGCAGTACGCGCACTTGATAACTTACTTGATTTCCAAGACTACCCTGTACCGGCTGCTAAAAATGCAACTATGGGTCGTCGTACACTAGGAATAGGCGTAATTAACTACGCATACTACCTAGCTAAAAACGGTAAGCGTTATTCTGATGGCAGCGCTAATGCATTAACGCATAAAACCTTTGAAGCTATTCAATATTACTTGATGAAAGCATCAAACGAGCTTGCTAAAGAACGTGGCGCATGTCCTAAGTTTAACGAGACAACGTATTCACAAGGTATTATGCCAACAGATACGTATAAACGTGATTTAGATAAAATTTGTGATGAGCCACTTCATCTTGATTGGGATACACTACGTGCAAGTATTAAAGAGCACGGTATGCGTAACTCAACACTAAGTGCATTAATGCCATCAGAAACATCGTCGCAAATCTCTAACGCAACTAACGGTATTGAGCCACCACGTGGGCATATTAGCGTTAAAGCAAGTAAAGACGGTATTTTAAAACAAGTTGTTCCTGAGTATGAGCGTTTAAAAGATCAGTACGAGCTACTATGGGACATTCCATCAAACGATGGTTATCTACAACTTGTTGGCATAATGCAAAAATTTGTTGACCAAACAATTTCTGCAAATACAAATTATGATCCAAACAAGTTCGAAGGCGGTAAAGTACCTATGCAAGTCTTATTAAAAGACTTACTAAGCGCGTACAAACTAGGTGTTAAAACCTTGTATTACCACAATACTCGCGATGGCGCCTCAGATTCACAAGAAGATGCTCCAGAAGTGGAAGATGACGATTGTGAAGGCGGCGCGTGTAAAATATAACTGCTGATTTTTATTTTAAGCGGGCATTTAGCCCGCTTTTTCTGATAGTTTTTTGAGTGATAAACATGTCTTATACTACTTTTAGCCGAAACCATAATAACCAAATGCAAGAGCCAATGTTTTTTGGCCAAACTGTAAACGTATCTCGTTACGACCAACAAAAATACCCAATTTTTGAAAAGTTAATTGAAAAGCAACTGTCTTTCTTTTGGCGTCCTGAGGAAGTAGATGTAAGTAAAGACCGTTTAGACTTTCAAGCATTACCAGATCACGAAAAGCATATATTTTTAAGCAACTTAAAATACCAAACACTGCTTGATAGTGTACAAGGTCGTTCGCCAAACGTGGCTCTACTTCCAATTGTATCGCTACCAGAGCTTGAAACATGGATAGAAACGTGGGCGTTCAGTGAAACAATTCACAGCCGCTCATACACACATATTATCCGTAACGTAACACAAGCACCTGAGCTTATTTTTGATGACATTGTTAGCAACGATAAAATTAGCGAACGTGCTGATGCCGTAACTAAATACTACGATGACTTAATTAACTCTGTATCGCTTTACAACTTATACGGTGAAGGCAAACACGAGATTAACGGTAAAACAGTTATCATTAATTTATTTGAGCTTAAAAAGAAACTTTACCTGGCTATGATGTCGGTAAATATTCTTGAAGCGATTCGCTTTTACGTAAGTTTTGCATGTTCGTTTGCATTTGCTGAGCGCGAGCTAATGGAAGGTAACGCTAAAATCATCAAGCTAATTGCACGCGATGAAGCACTTCACCTTTCTGGTACTCAGCATATTTTAAACATCATGCAAGACGGTAAGGACGATCCAGAAATGGCGATTGTTGCTGCCCAGTGCCGCGACGAAGCAATTAAAATGTTTGTTGATGCTGCAGAGCAAGAAAAAGAGTGGGCCGAATACTTATTTAAAGATGGTTCAATGATTGGCTTAAATAAACATATTTTATGTCAGTACGTTGAATACATTACCAATGCACGTATGACTGCGATTGGTTTGCCAGCACAGTTTGAAAATAACAGTAACCCTATCCCGTGGATAAACTCGTGGTTAGTGTCTGATAACGTGCAAGTAGCACCACAAGAAGCAGAAATAAGCTCATACCTTGTTGGTCAAATAGACTCTCAAGTTGATGCATCAGAATTTGGTGATTTTGATTTATAATGAGTGACAAGTCTACTGCAAGCATAACGCTTGCAGAAAACAGCCAGTGTATAGAATTTACCGCTGGCTGCCCTTCTCTTTTACACTGCTTAGAATCCATGAAAATAGACGTCGCATTCCAATGCCGTGAAGGCTATTGCGGCGCTTGTAGAGCAACGTTAGTGTCAGGCAGTGTTGAGTATAACGAAGAGCCACTTGCGTTTGTACGCGAAGGCGAAATACTGTTGTGCTGCTGTAAACCCAATGGCAATGTAAGTATTGATCTGAAATAAAAATCAATACTTACATCCATCGTTTATTAAACTTATCAATAGTGTGGAACGAACCGGTAATGTCCGGTAATTTTATAATCAAAAAGCATATCGCTTTTTTGCGGACCACGCCCTATATTATGCACAATAAGTGGGTTACCCGTATCTTGAGATAACTCATTAATCACCATACCTATATGAGGTAAATTACCTGGTAACATCCACGTTACTATATCACCGGTTTTATAATCACTCACTTTGTTGGATTTACTTAATACGTTTGCATGGCGCTCAAAGTAAGCTTGTAAATTTGGAACACGTCGGTGATCTATATTTTTATCAGTCTTAGTTAAGCCCCAAATACGTTTAGATGGATACAGCGCAAAGTTTTTTTGCATGTCTTCATGCACGAGTTTCTGTAAATCAACACCTAACTTTCTGTAACTTCTAATTATTACATCGGTGCACACACCTATATTTTTAGGTACATCCCCACCAGGGTAGCCAATAGAGCGATAAGCGCCGTCGTAAGTCACATCATGAGTTGTACGCTCAAGCAGAGCTGAAACAATATCTTCTTCAAACGATGCTGCATTACTATTAATACACGCTAAAGTAAGTAAACACCCAATAACCTTGTTCATATAAATTCCTTTAAACCTAAGGTTGAATTACAGCGTTTGAGATACGTACTTAGGCACATCTATTTTATCGCCTTTACTTACGAATTGCTCATCCAGAGCGTATGCCATTTTTTCAAGCGGTGCGTCGTTGTATCCCACACGTTGAATTTCGCTAATGTAACGTAGGATAAACACGTCTGGGCCAAGTTTGAGCCACTGCGCTACATGCACAAGCTCATGAAAATGAACCCTCAAATCTTTGGCAGCATCAGGAAGTATATAATAGGTATTTTTATACGTGATACCTGCTGCATCCATATCTACAAAATCGCCTAAACCCATTTCTCGCAGACCCGCAAAGTCTGGCTTTGGTATTTGGTCTACAACAACGTAATACGCGTTTATTAAAAACTCGGCAGGATAAAACCCATAAAATTCATTACTGAATTTATCACAACTCACTTTTTGACTACTGTATTTTAAATTTGTAGCGTCAATCCAATTTTCTATTTGTTCTAGCACAGCTCCTCTCCTAAAGTACAAATGCAACACACCATGTGTAAACCTTAATCTAATATTGTAGTAAATTTTTTAACCAGCACTTTTAGTATTAACACCTCGCAACTAGCGAAGAAAATAGAACACATAGAATATCTAAACACAAAGCTCTAAATCAAAATTATCATATAAGCATAACCGGTCTATAAACAGTAAAAACCTTTTTATACTTTTTAAAGTGTTATTATTTGTAACTAAAACAGTAACACTTAGAATCATGTATAATTTTACTAATACACTCTTTCGCATGAAAATAATGCGTTTCAGTCCCATTGTCTTACTGAGCATATTAAGTAATACAGTAAATGCTGAAAATATAAAACCGTTCACATCAGATGGCTGTAGTGCTTTTCCGGACGGCACCACAAAAGATAAAAAGTTGTGGCTTGCATGTTGTAAAGCGCACGACTACGCCTACTGGCAAGGTGGCACTTATTGGCAACGTTTAGAAGCAGATAAAGCCTTGCAACAGTGTTATTGAAGCCGGCGAAACGAGTATAGCGAACATTATGCTTGCTGGAGTTCGATTTGGTGGCAGCCCTTATATACCATCGACTTTCAGATGGGGCTATGGTTGGCCCTACCCTAGGTTATATCAAGCATTAACAACTGATGAAATTAAGCAAATTGCTGCTTTAAAAACGGTATTAATCCAAACCAATTAACACATTGTGAAAAACTGGGTTATGCAAATAATATCAAAAGGAATTGAATCACTATGCTTATACTGCTAAGTATCATTTTAACTTTGTTTCCAACGGTAATATCTTATTTTGTTTCACGTAATTACGCTAAAAAGGCTAAAGCGACTAATAAAGGTGCTTACATCAGAGCAGTGCTTTGGCCTAGTGTTTTCTCGTGGACACTATTTGCTGCTGTTGGGCACGGTGCAATCATCTTCCCCTTACCTTCAACGTTTGCGGTCGTGTTATATGTGTTTCTATATGACGAACGCGGTATCTATTTCCATCCTCACATATTTTTAAGCCCAACGATTCCAATAGCCGTTTATTTAATAAGCTATTTCAAATACAAAAAAGCGGTCAATAAAGAGCTAACGCCCTAGCCCACTGTTGGCTCATCAGTATCTTGTAAGGTCCAAAGCTGCACTTACTCCTGCTGTACACTTCTTTGCTGTGAAACTACAACGTTATTATCTGAATATAAATGTGTAAATAATAGGTCTGGTAAATAAATAAAGCGTCATTACCAAAAATAACGAGTTTACTAATGCACCTAGATATACAAAAAAGCCTTAAAGTAAAACCTGCTCACATCGTCTCATTTATTGTGTTTTTATTTGTTTCAATATCTACGTTTACCGCTCAAGTATATGCCGCTGATGCAGTATGGCCTTCAAAAACCACTTACAAATATGCAAATGTAAACGGTAAAAAGATATTTTACCGAGAAGCTGGCGCGCAGCATAAGCAAACCATTGTACTTTTACATGGGTATCCGTCGTCTTCACACAGCTACCGAGAATTGATCCCACTCTTATCAGGTCGTTATCATGTGATTGCACCTGATTATTTAGGCTCTGGTTATAGCGCACGCCCAAACCCAAAAACTCAAAAATATACTTTTTAATTTCTAGCTCAATACGTTGAAGGATTACTAACAACACTTAAAGTAAAGCGCTACAGCCTTTATATACACGACTTTGGAGCTCCTGTGGGCTTTAGAATGTTATTAAATAACCCAAATAAACTTGATGCACTTATTGTACAAAATGGTAATGCGTATTTAGAGGGGCTAACCCTACCGAGGCAAGCTTTTTTTAAAGCCGCGAATGAGGACAAATCACAAGCGCAGAGTGATAAAATTTATTCGTTCACGTCTAATAAAGCCATTATTAATAAGCAATATTTACGAAACGTACAAAGTAACCCAGAAGTAATGAGCCCTAATAGCTGGATGCACGATCTTCACTTTTTACAAACTAAATCCGATAGAGTAATTCAAGTACAATTGCTACAAGATTACTACAATAACCTTCTCGACTACCCTAAATGGCAAGCTTATTTACGCAAGTACCAACCAGCAACATTAATTGTATGGGTAAAAACGACCCTGCGTTTATAGCCGCAGGCGCTAAAGCATATTTAAAAGATGTACCGAACGCTGAAATACATTTACTCGATTCAGGACACTTTAGTGTTGAAGAAAAACCAGTTGAGATTGCAAAGTACATTGTGAACTTTATGGATAAGCTATAAATAGCGGAAATAAAAAACGCTGAGGGTATAAACCATCAGCGTTTCATTAAATTGTACTAACTTAAGCTAAATCCAAAGAAATAGTATTTAATATGGGTAACTGTCAGATCAAGTCTGAGCTAGTAAATTTTAAGTATTTAACCTTCTTCTTCAATAAGTGACTCTAGTAGATCGTGTATTTCAGCTTTAAGCTCTTTATCTTCAATTTTATTAGCACTAACCTTAGCATTTTGAAGATTTTTAATAGCCTCGTCTTTTTGACCAAGTTCTAGCTGCAGTGTAGCCATTGAAAAAGAAACTGATGACATGTGATCTTTGTTATTAATCGCAACAGACTTTTCTAATGCTTTTTCATAAGTCGTGATTGCCTCTTCTAGCTCTTCGGTAAAATCAGCCAAAGTTTCCCATTGTACTGGGTGATCTTTTGAGGTATTTTCGTTTTCAATACAAATCGCTTTTAATTGAGCAAATAAAGATTCAAATTTTTCTCGGTTATTTTTGTTAGCCGCCGCCATTAAATCTTCTGCTAGGTCATGTACCGCTTTATATATTTTTGTATTCATCATCACTGGTTATCCTTTAGTGCAACTAAACTAATTTACTGACTCAATTTAGCTAAAATGTATCATTACAGTCATTATAAAATGTATTTAAACAACTGATTTATTTAATTTGGTGTATAGCGTAATAATACATTAATAATGAACATCGCGTAGGCGTTAAACACACTGTAATTAAACTTTATCGCAATTACTCTTAGTAACCTCACACACTGAATAAACTTGCAACCCAATCCAACGTAAAGATGGTCGTAAACACTTTAAGTGCAATGACAACTATAAATAATAAGATGATTGCCGCTTTGGCTTTACTACTTTTGAGGTTGTTCCAATATAATAACTTTGCATTAAATTCTGTTTTTAACTTAGTAACAGCTTCTTTCATAATTACATCCTACTTAGGGATCCCGCTCAGCAACATTTAATAACTACAAAGCTGCCCAAGCAGGTTTCATAATATTTTTCGCCACCTTAGAGTAAAGCATTAAATAAAGCCTGTACTATATAAAATGTAACAAGGGGTTTTAACTTAAGTTATTGTATCTAACTTTTTTACACACCCAAAAAGCAAACACTGGGGCAATTCAGTAGAGCGTTAATAATAAATTTGGTGCTACACTAATACCTAACTTAAATGTGTTAACAGCCAACTAAATTAGCAAATTATGAAAGAGTGCAACCAGTGTGGTAAATGCTGTATTAAATATGGTGGCGGCGACTTAAGCGCAACGAAAGAAGAAATAGGTTTATGGGAGCTCTTTAACCCCGAAATTTATGAGTACGTTAAAAACAACGAAATTTGGTTTGACCCAAAAACAGGCTTAAGACTTCAAGTGTGCCCATTTTTAGAAATTGCGCCTAAAAAGGAGCCTCTCGCTAAAAATATGTATACCTGCAGTATTTACCTTGACCGTCCAGAAGACTGCCGTCACTACCCTAGCCTTATTTCAGAGATGATCCGCGACGAATGCGAAATGATTGAATCTATAGATATAACAAACCAGACAAGAGCGCAGCATAAACTAGATTTGATAATGATAGATAGCCGCTCTTAAATACCCAGATAAACCTGCAGCGCTATGAGTCTCGCACTTAAATAAATAAGTATTTCTATTAACATACCTATTATTATAATTTTTATAAAATTGGTTTAATCGTCATTTTTAGATCATTCATCGCAAAACACAAAGTTATACTATAACATTGTTGATTCACTGATTTTGCGGTGTTATATTATATCACAACATAATAACCGCGAACCAATATATCCATGACAAAGTTAACATTAATCTCCTCTGCTATTTTTTCTGTTTTATGTTCTCAATCAGCTTTGGCTGCCACTGTTACTGGTAAAGTAATGGATGATAAAAATCAACCAATCAAAAATGCCTCAATTCATGTGCATGGCAAAAACCAAAGCGTTAAAAGTAATGATTTAGGCGAATTTGCTATAGAAATCGATGCAAATAGCCAATTACATATTAGTAAAGACAACTACGTAGACTCTCGTATTGCTGTAAGCGAATCTTCAAATAATCTGTCTGTGTCACTTAAGCCAACATCAGTTGAGACAGTGGTTGTTTATGCCTCTGCACTTCATAAAAATAGCCTCGAGATGATATCGCCAGTAAGCGTGCTCTCAGGTGATGAATTAAGAAATAAATCTAAACCAACTCTTGGTGAAACGCTAAAAGGTTTACCAGGCGTAAATGCAAGTTACTTTGGCCCTGTATCATCAAGCCCAATTATTCGTGGTTTAGATGGCCCTCGCGTTAAAATCACACAAAACGGATTAGATGCCAGCGATGCATCACGTATTGGCCCAGACCATGCGACATCAAGCGATAGCCTAGCAGCAGAACAAATTGAAGTATTACGTGGCCCAAGTACCCTACTTTATGGCTCTGGTGCAATTGGCGGTGTTGTAAACGTGGTTGATAACCGCATTCCTACAGACAATATCGACGAGCTTACGGGTGCTGCTGAATACAGCCACGATACAGTGTCAAACTCAAACACAGTAGCTGCAAAACTTGAAACAGGTAATGAAGGCTTTAACCTTCATTTTGATGGCACTAAGCGCAGTGGCGATGATTACCAAACACCCACCTTCACTATTGCCGACGATGATGGCGATGTAGAAACAGAGAATTCTGTAGAAAATACTTTTATTGATAGCGAAACACTTAACTTTGGTACTAGCTATGTTGGCGATCATTTAACGATTGGTTTTTCGTACGGTAGTATTGATACCGATTACGGTATTCCTGGGCATGAGCATCATCACGATCACGAAGGTGAAACTGAAGAAGAGCATGCAGAACATGAAGACGAAGCAGCTGAAGAGCCGGTTTATGCACATTTAGAGCAAGATCGCTGGCAAGGGCTTGTAAGTTACGCCCTTCATAATAACTGGATTGAAACCATCAACCTACGTGTTGGCTACACAGATTACTCGCACAGCGAAATTGAAGATGGCGAAATTGGTACTACTTTTAAAAATAAAACGACTGAAGCACGTTTAAATGTAGAGCATAAGTTTGCTGATTGGCACGGAATGATGGGCTATCACTACAGCGATTCTGACTACGATGCAATTGGTGAAGAAGCCTTTACACCCGCAAGTGTAACTACAACTAACGCATTATATTTACTAGAAGAGCGTGAATTTGGCGACATTACAATTGAACTTGGCGCACGTGTTGAAGATTACAAAATTGAAAGCCAAATCATGGCACACGAGCATAGCCACGATGAAGTAGAAATAGATCACAGCGACGAAGAAACCATTGGGTATAATGAAAGTTTTACCAATTTAAGTGCCTCTGCTGGTGCCATTTGGCAATACAAGCCAGGTCATAGTATCGCTACGAGTATTTCTCATTCAGAACGAGCACCACTTTCGGCAGAGCTTTTATCTAACGGTTTACACATTGCAACTGGCACTTACGAGCTAGGCCTTGGTTACAATATTGAAGATAATGAAGCGCATTTTGAGCCAGAAAATATCAAGCAGGAAACTTCAACAAACTTAGATTTAAGCTTTAGACGCTTTAGCGGCGATTTTGGTTACACCGTTAACTTTTTCTATAACGATATCAAAAACTTTTATTTTCAAGAAAATACGGGGTTAGTTTACGATGAAGAAGATGGTTTAGAATCAGCTATTGGTGCACATGACGATGCTGTTGCGGTTTATCAATTTACAAGTAAAGACGCAGAGCTTTATGGAATTGAGTTTGACGCGCATTACCAAGTAACACCAAGCGCTATGGTTAAAGTATTTGGTGACTCAACTCGTGCAAAACTAAAAGACGACGAAGGTAATTTACCACGTATCCCTGCCAATAAATTAGGCTCTGAGTTACAGTACGATTTAGGTGACTTACAACTAACATTAACGGGTACTCATTACTTTGATCAAAACGATGTAACTGCCTTTGAAACTCAAACTGATGGCTATACGTTATTTGATGCACAAGCTAATTACCAATTAGGTTTAGGCAGTGTCGATGCACAGCTGTATATAAACGTTGATAACATTACTGATGAGTTAGGTTTTGTACATAGCTCATTTATTAAAGATAAAGCCCCACTACCAGGCAGAAACTTCCGCTTTGGTGTTCGTGGCTATTTTTAATAATTAAAAGTAGTTTTAGTTTATAAACCGCATTTTATTAATGCGGTTTTTTTATTTTTAGAATATATAATATCGATCGGCAATAATACTTGATCAATTCAAGGGATTAAACTTTGCGCTAACTGCGTAAAAAATTATGATATACGACTGCATTGATGCAAAAGGTAGAGCAATGCAGGAGCAATTAGTGATAACAATTAGTTAGAAAAGTTTTTGCCTTGTTATCAACCCTATTTTCTTAGCGCAAAATAGATCACTTAATTAATCGAATTGGTATAAAACACTTAGATTACAGACACAAAAAAGCCGTATTCAGATTGAATACGGCTTTTTAAACTCTTAATTTTAAAATTTATTTAAATTAAGAAATGATTTCGTGTAGTTCAACGTCAAATACAAGCGTTGAGAAAGGTGCGATTGCAGCACCTGCGCCACGTTCACCATAAGCAAGCTCATGAGGAACGTAGATACGCCATTTAGTACCTACAGGCATCATTTGTAATGCTTCAGTCCAGCCTTTGATCACGCCACCAACTGGAAATTCAGCTGGTTGACCGCGCTCGTATGAGCTATCAAACACAGTACCGTTAATTAGTGTACCGTGGTAATCAACACGTACTGTAGACTCAGCTGTTGGCTTTTCGCCTTCGCCAGTCGCTAGTACTTCGTATTGAAGACCAGACTCAGTTACTGTGATTTCAGGACGTTTTGCGTTTTCTTCTAAGAATGCAATACCTTCGGCAGAAAGTACTTTAGATTCTTCTTCACGACGAGCTTGGATCTCTTCGTTAATCTTTTCGAATGCAGCTTGAATCTCAGGGATCTCAACTTGAAATGCGCTACCAGCGTACGCATCTTTCATGCCTTCAAATACTGAATTTAGGTTTAAGCCTTCAAAAGGATTAGACTTAAGTTGCTCACCCATTTGTAAGCCAATACCGTAACTTGCTTTTTCAGCATCTGTAGTAAAATTATCTGACATAATGTGTTTTTCACGTTTTGTTAGTTAAAAGACACGTATATGCTATCACAAAATAAACCCCGTTTGGGGCTAGTTTTTGCTGAGTTTTAGCTTAATTAGGCCAACAATATAACTACAAAGCGGTAAAGTGAATAAAATTCCAACAAGTAAAGGAATAGCTAATAATCCAGATTCACCAGACAATAAAAATGGCACTGCAACTAAGCCTACTAAACCAATAAAAGCAGAGCCAATTACTGGCCAATGTTTATCATATTTAGTAATAAGATGGGCAGCCAAAATATTAAAACCAAGACCATAAGCAAAAGCGGTAATTAATGGATATTCTGGCTGTGCGTCGACCGCCATTTTTGCCAACAAGCTAATAGCACTTTGATAGCAGTAACCAAATACCACCCATAATAAAAGATGTTTTATTAATAGCTGTGAGGTTGATAGGTTCGTTGCTTTAGTCATTAATTAAACTCCACAAAGCAAAAAACCGCCTATAAGGCGGTTTTTTTAATAATGGTGGAGAGATAGGGATTTGAACCCTAGATGGGCTATAAACCCATGCCGGTTTTCAAGACCGGTGCATTCGACCACTCTGCCATCTCTCCGTACGGCGCGAATAATATGGTTAAACGTGTTACTTGTAAAGAGCTAAATATAAATTAATCGTAAATAATAATTAAACGATTAAAAACAAGTCACATTGCTCTTTTGTTAAGCTAATTACTTCAACACGCTTATTAATTCAATACTCAATAATATTGTTTAGGCCTGCGAGCAATCCAAGAACAAATTAAACAAGCCAATAAACTCAATGCCGCGAATGTTACACTTTGAAAAATTAAGTCAAATCGATTTAAATCATCACTTGGCACTATTACAAACATAAAAGCGGGGAGTACACTTAGCGCTAAAACATAACAACACACTTTAAATGCCCGTCCAAAGTCAAAACGTTTAGACTGTTGCATCCACAAAGTTAACAGTATTAGCATACCTATTGCAGAGCCTGCTATAAAATGCGCTGCATTTGTACTCATTGCAACATACAAGGTTACAAAAGCACCAACAATTCCCCAAATTGACCACGCAAGCCAGTTTTCTTTTTCCTGTAAAAATAAATTTCCCATTGTTTTCGTCTTCTTTATCGTTATTTTTATTAAGACTTTCCATAATGTATCAAAAAACAACCGATTAAAAAACAAACTGAAGAAGAATTATTAACTTTTGTGCTTCCAAGCGCTTCTCACAGCCAAACCACTAACTCTTTTATATTACTCTTAGTAACCTTAATGAATTATGACTATGCAAATTGCATAAAGTTCATACTATTTCACAAATTACTAAAATAATGTTCTGGTTTATGGCGAGGTGACTTTTTACACTCAACTTGAGGAGTACCTATGTATAAGTACCCTACAATTTCATCTTGCTCATGTAAGTTAAGCGCTTTTTTGACTGCTCTACTTTGTGCAAAGTAACCTGTGCGCCAAACACCACCTAAACCTTGAGCAAATGCAGCTTGTTGCATTGCTAATACACTGCAGCCTGCACTTTGTACCTGCTCGATACGAGGAACTTTTGGGTGTTCTTGATATTTAGCAATTGCTATTACAATCATAGGCGCACGAAGGGGAAGCTCTTTAGCACGGTTAATTACTTTTTCTGTCTGTTGCTCTGCCACTGCACTTTGATGGTAAATTTCACCCAGTTTATTGCGTGCATCACCTTGAGCAATGATGAACTGCCACGGTGCTATACAGCCATGATCAGGAACACGTAATGCTGCTTGCTTAATTATGTCGAGCTGCTCAGGCGTAGGGCCCGGCTCTGTTAGTTTAGAGTCTGATTGACGAGTAAGTAAAAGCTCGATAGCGTTCATAACGATTCCTCAAAATTCAAAACGCTAGAGTAACATTTAAAACCTTAATAAATAAATACTGGGAGTCTAAAACGTAAAACAGCCGCACAAAATGGATTTATGCGGCCTTTTTAAATAGGTTTAGCGCTATTGATTTAAAATATTTCGCTTTAACCAGTAATCGATACTAACAAAGCGCCCTCCTCCCATAAAAAATAAGCTAAGGAGCATTGCAAAGTATATTGCCGAAAACTCTATACCATTATTTAAAATAGAGGGTTTGCCTTTTTCGTATAGGTAATCAGGAAAGCCGTGCTCTTCAACTAAGTCTCGAATTTTTCCTATCCTGTCTTGTACTTCTAATGAGTTTTCGAGGCTTTCTTTTGCACCTGGGATAGATAACCAATCAAGTACTTGCGCAGCACTTGTTTCTGGATTAGTCGGCGCTATTGCAAACCACCCGTTATGCCAATGTACTGAAGTAGCCGCTACAACCATTGTGAACATAAGCGGGATACTGACTAAGCGAGTTAAAAGGCCAAATAATAACAACCAACCACCTAAAAATTCACTCCATCCAGCTAAGAAGGCTAGTAAATCAGGAAACGGTAAGCCTAAACCCCATTCACTATTACCAAACCATTGAACGACATCAGGCGATGCTAAAAAGTTATTTAGAAAGCCTTCTGTTTCAGTACTTATAGCAAGTTTGTTATAACCTGCGATGATCATAACGGGAGCTAAAATTAATCGAAATAGTAAAGCAGGTAAACCATCTAAAAACGATAGTTTACCCAATATTGTGTTATAAAAACTGATTAGTTTATTCATGCGTATCCTGTGTGTTCAATGTTTATTAAGTTATAGACTATAAACAAAAAAGACCGTATAGATTGATAAACTATTTCAATTTATTTACAAAGGTTAAATACTTCTCGCCACTTGTAGAGCTTCAAAAATAGCGCGTTTAGCATCAATTGCAGCAGCCAATTTAGCTCCGCCTATCACATGCACTTTTGCGTTATCTGTGTAACCTTCTAGCACTTCGCTATTAGAAACCTGACCAATACACGCAATAACAGTATCTACCGGCAGTACTTGAACTTCTCCAGCAACATTAATTGTTAACCCATTCTTATCAAAACTTTGATATTGGCAGTCAGCAATTTGTTTAACACCATGCTGTTTAGCAACTTGGCGATGTATCCAACCAGTGGTTTTACCAAGCTCACTACCAAAACGACCCGAACTGCGTTTTAACATATACAATTGGCGCTCGTCTTTATGAGGTTGTGCATCACACTCAATCCCCCATTGCGTTTTAAACTCGCTAATAGATTGTGATTTATGTTCACTTAAAAAAGCAACCATATCAAAACCAATACCGCCAGCACCTAAAATAGCGATTGATTTGCCCAGTTCTACTTCGCCGCGTATGACTTCGTCATAAGCAAACACACGCTTATCATCACTACATTTAATAGAGGCTTCACGCGGCCTAACGCCTGTTGCAAAAACAATATCATCATAATCTTTAAGCATTGAATCGTCGTAAGCTTTACTAAGCTCCACAGTTACTTTTAATCGCTCGAGCTCATTAGTGAAGTAAGTAAGTGTATGGTTAAAGTCTTCTTTACCCGGTATTTGCATGGCTAAATTAAATTGACCGCCCATTTGCGATTTTTGATCAATTAACGTGACGTTATGCCCTTTTTGAGCCAAGTAACAACTTGCTGATAAACCAGCAGGACCTGCACCGACAACTAATACATTTTTAGCTTTAGCTGCTTGCTCTAGCGGGTAATCTAGCTCAAATGCAGCTTGTGGATTAACTAAACACGTAGCACGTTTATTTTTAAATACGTGATCTAGACAACCCTGGTTACAGCCAATACAAATATTGATTTGTTTAGATTGATTGTTTACGTACTTATTAAAAAACTCAGGATCAGCTAATAATGGACGTGCCATCGAAATTAAATCAGCCTCGCCTGCATTTAAAATATCGTTAGCAACTTCTGGAGTATTAATTCGGTTAACAGCAATCACAGGGACATTAACTACGTCTTTTAAACGCTTTGATGCTTCTTTAAATGCACCCGGTGGCACCATACTCGCAATAGTTGGTACACGCGCTTCGTGCCAACCAATACCAGTGTTAAATATATCAACACCCGCTTTTTCAAGTTCGGTAGCCTGAATAACAACTTCCTCTGGTGTTGAACCGTTTGGAATCAAATCAATGACCGACAATCTAAAAATAATTAAGAATTTTTCAGATACTTTTGCTCTTACAGCTTTAACTATTTCAAGTGCAAGTCGCATTCTATTTTCTAAGCTGCCACCAAACTCATCATCGCGTTTATTGGTATGAGGCGCCATAAACTCATTAATCAAATACCCTTCAGAACCCATGACTTCTACGCCATCGTAGCCGGCTTTTTCAGCCATATAGGCAGAATGCGCAAAGTCTTTAATTGTTTTTTTAATCGAGCCAAGCGACATCGCTTTAGGTTTATAAGGATTAATAGGTGCTTTTATTGCACTTGGTGCTTGATTGAAAGGATGGTATGCATAACGTCCAGCATGTAATAATTGCAAACAAATTTTTCCACCGTGTTTATGCACAGCATCTGTGTAAGCGCGATGCTTAAACACATCGTAATAACTATTAAATGAGGAAGAAATAGGTGTTAGCTTGCCACGTAAATTAGGGCTGTATCCGCCTGTAATTAACATCGCGGTGCCACCTTTTGCACGTGCTTCATAAAATGCACGTAAGCGTTTGCGGTTATGCCAGCCCTCTTCAAGGCCTGTATGCATTGAGCCCATAACCAAGCGGTTACGTAATTGTGTGTGTTTTAGTTGTAATTGTTGTTCTAACATCTTGTGCCCCGTTAACTGGTCTAACCTGTATACATTAGCTAATTCTGCTTTAATGGCAAGTAATAAGCAATATGTGCATGCATTTAATTAAAAATAGCAGTAAAAACTTACGTTTATATAGGTTCATAAACACTTCGTTACGATTTAGCAGTTAAATTTATTTTTATTCTAGGCTAAGATGGAACTAATGTATTAACTGTACCAAATTAAGGAGCTATTTTGATAGCAAAGGTATTTAAAGGTATTTGGGCTGGAATTAATTTTTCTCGTCGCTTAATACTAAACATTTTGTTTTTATTACTGGTAATTGTTTTCTTTGTGTCACTCTCAAGTGACGATGATCAAATAATAGTTGAAAATGGCTCTGTACTCAGGCTTAACTTAAATGGCCCTATTGTTGAAGAGAAAACATATATAGACCCAGTTGAAGCCGCAATTAGTGATGCAACTTCTGGTTCTGAAGCACCAAGCGAAATATTACTCGACGATATTGTTGAAGTAATAAACGAAGCGACTAAAGACGATCGTATCTCGGTGATATTGCTTGATTTACAAGAGATGCCTAAAGCACATTTAAATAAACTTAAGCAAATTACAAAGGCTATTGATGCCTTCAAGCAAGCTGGCAAAAAAGTAATTGCATCGGGTTATTACTATACTCAAGCACAATACTATATTGCATCGCATGCTGACGAAATAGCTATGCACCCATACGGCAGCGTAGGTATTGAAGGTTATGGCATGTACCCGCTTTACTTTAAAGATGCACTTGAAAAGCTTGAAGTAACGCAGCATATTTTCCGTGTTGGTACATTTAAGTCAGCAGTAGAACCTTTTATTCGTAACGACATGTCCGATGCAGCTAAAGAAGCTAACCGCGTTTGGTTAGGCGCTCTTTGGAGCGAATACAAACAAGATGTTGCCGCTGTTCGCCCGTTTGATGAGTCAAATTTTGACGAAACAATGGACGTATATCTAGAAAAAATGAAAGCTGCCGATGGCGATGCAGGTAAATATGCACTTGATCACCAGTGGGTTGACTCTTTAAAAACAAATCAGCAAGTTCGTAAACAATTAATTGATTTAGTAGGCACACAAGAAGATGGTAAGACATTTAAGCAAGTTTCATTTCGTGAATACTTAAGCTTAATTAAACCGCCTATTGAAATTGATAACCCTATTACCGAAAAAGTAGCGGTAGTTGTTGCTAAAGGTACGATTGTTGATGGTGAGCGTAAAGCAGGCGAAATTGGGGGTGACTCTACAGCTGCCCTACTTCGTAAAGCACGCCTAGATGATAAAGTTAAAGCGGTTGTACTACGTATAGACTCTGGTGGCGGTAGTATGTTTGCCTCTGAAGTTATTCGTGCTGAAGTATTAGCCCTTAAGGCTGCTGGTAAACCTGTTATTGCTTCAATGAGTTCTGTGGCTGCATCAGGTGGTTATTGGATTGCCTCTGCTGCAAACGAAATTTGGGCAGCACCAAGTACAATTACAGGCTCAATTGGTGTATTTGGTACGTTTATGACATTTGAGAAAACCTTATCGAAAATTGGTGTTTATTCAGATGGCGTTGCAACAACCGAAATGGCTGGCTTTTCTATCACTCGTCCACTAAATGAAAAGATGGGTCAAGTAATTCAAATGAACGTTGAGGAAGCATACGGTCGCTTTTTAAATGTTGTTGCTGATGCGCGTAATATGACGCCTGAGCAAGTTGACAAAATTGCCCAAGGCCGCGTATGGATTGCATCTCAAGCACTTGAACTAGGTTTGGTTGATAAGCTAGGCGACAAACAAGGTGCGATTGAAGCCGCTGCTGCACTTGCCAAGCTTAATCATTATGAAGTTAAAACTATTAAACAAGATTTAAGCTCGCAAGAAAAAATGATTCAAAACATTTTTGGTAATGCGTCTATTAAATCTATGCTTGGTTTGCAAACACAAAAAACATCTGTGCTAGCAACACAAGCTAATTTACGAAGTGTTATTAACCAATTAAGTACTGAAGTTGAAAACCTTAAAGATTACAACGATCCACAAGGTGTATACGCACGCTGTTTAGTGTGTAACGTTGCACAATAAAAGTGCATAGCTTCACCTAATCAGCTGTATTTAAAGCTGCTTAACGTTATACTAGGCCCAGTTTTTTTACTGGGCTTTTTTTATGAAACGTAAACGCATTTATATCGCTTATACTGGCGGTACTATAGGTATGAAAAAATCGAGTCGAGGCTATATTCCAGCTGAAGGTTTTTTAACAGAAACCGTAGTGAATAACGCAGAATTTAATCGTGATGAAATGCCTTTGTTTGATATTCACGAATACTGCCCTCTTATAGATTCTTCAGACATGTCTCCAGAGCATTGGCAACTCATTGCTAATGATATCAAAGATAAATACCAAGATTATGATGGTTTTGTGGTGCTCCATGGCACTGATACTATGGCGTATACAGCCTCAGCGCTGTCATTTATGTTCGAAAATTTGACTAAACCTGTGATTGTAACCGGCTCACAAATTCCGCTCTCACAATTACGTTCTGATGGCCAAGTAAACTTACTTAATGCCATGTATTTAGCTGCAAATTATCCTATTGCTGAAGTAAGTCTCTTTTTTAATAACCAACTGTTTAGAGGTAATAGAGCAACTAAAGCACACGCGGATGGGTTTAATGCTTTTGCCTCGCCGAATCTAGACCCTCTCGCGTTATCGGGTATTAATATTCAACTTATTAAGGGTCAGCTTAGCCCATATGTTGAAAATGAGCTGCAAGTTACACCTATTACACCTCAACCTATCGGGGTGCTTTATTTGTACCCTGGCATTAGCCAAGAGGTAGTTAAAAGCTTGGTCAATGGCAATATTAAATCACTGGTGCTACTGAGTTTTGGTGTAGGTAATGCACCACAAGATCCGAGCTTTTTGTCAATACTCGAAGAAGCAAGTAAACGTGGCGTCGTAATTGTTAACTTAACTCAGTGTTTAAAAGGTCATGTAAACATGGGTGGCTATGCAACAGGTAATGCGCTATTAAATATTGGTGTAATAAGTGGGTACGATATGACTCTTGAAGCATGTTTAACTAAGTTACATTATTTATTTAGCCAAAAGCTTGAAGTCGAAACGATTCGTCATTTAATGCAAGATAACTTACGTGGTGAGTTGAGCCGTTAATTTTTAGCCTGTAAAAATACAAAAGGCACGCTAAATAGCGTGCCTTTATCGTTTTAAACAACTGTTTTTTATCTAACTTTAGCGTCTATATCTACTAAATCAGTTAAATGACACATTTCACCACTGTGGGTTTTTATGCCGTGCTCACCAAAGTAATCACGCTGGGCTTGAACTAAATGCCCATTACTCGGTGTAGTTAATGTTGCTAAATACGTTTGTGTAGCTCCCAATACAGGGAATGCTAAACCAGTCATTATTGCTTGACCGGTAATTTTTCGCAAAGAGTTAGACTCTTTTTCAAGAGTGTCAATAAATTCAACACCTTGTGCAACGCTATCAAGGTAGTCAGCACGAATTATACAACCAGCGCGCCACGTTTGAAGCGTTTTAGATAAATCTACTTTCCACTGATGAGTACGTGATGCACCTTTAATTAGCGCTAGACCTTGACGATACGCAAGTAAGCTTGCAAGTAAGAACGCATCTTTTAGCTCTTCTAAATCAATTTCAACATTGTTCGTTGATTTAGATGCATATGTCATCTCTTGTGCAGCCGTTGTGTTGCATGCATTAGTTAAATGACGAGCTTGAACAGCAGCAACAAGTGAAGGGACAGCAATACCAAGTTCGAGTGCATTTTGCGCAGTCCAAAGACCAGTGCCTTTAGCGCCAACTTTATTATCAATTAAGTCCGCAAGCGGTACATTATTATGATTTTCAAGTGACAATATATGGCTAGAAATAGACAGTAAGTAACTATTTAATTGACCTTCTGACCAGTCATTAAATATCTCAGCTACTTCTTTTGGAGAACGATTAGTACCTAAACGAAGTAATTGGTACACTTCTGCAATAAGTTGCATCAGTGCGTATTCAATACCGTTGTGAACCATTTTTACAAAATGACCACTTGCTGATTGGCCAACACGTGCAAAACATGAATCGCCATTATAGCTAGCAGCTACTTTTTCAAACCATGGCTCAATACGTTCCCAACCACCTTCAGAACCACTTGCCATCATTGCAGGACCATGGCGAGCGCCTTCTGCACCGCCAGAAATTCCCATAGTGGCAAATTCAAATTTATTTTGGTATTTGAGTTTACGCGTTATACCGTCTTTATAATTACTATTGCCGCAATCGACTATCATATCGTTACAATTAACGCCGGCCTCTACAAGTTCATTACAAACTGTATCAACTAACTCACCAGCTGGAACAAGTAATAAAATAGAACGAGGTGCCTCTAAACGCCTTACCATGTCACTTAAATCAGAGACAATGTGAAGCCTATCAGCCATGCCTTGTGATTTGGCACAACTTAGTAACTCTTCACCCGCATGTGGGTTTTTATCATAAGCGACTAGCGTTATCCCTTTTTCAATCAAGTTTAGGGCAAGATTTTTTCCCATAACGCCTAACCCTACTAATGCAACTTGCATCTAGTGTCCTCCTCGGTAACAACTATTTGGTTAGAAAATTCAGTGTATAAATTAAATAATACCGCGTGCATTATACTCATACAGTCATAAAATACTAACTATGAGCCCATACAACATGCTTTTTTATTACAGATAAATAAGCTACGTAATTATATCAAACATCAATGCTCTCGGGGTGACTAAAAGCAACGCTAATTGAAATTAAGATCATTGACGCATTCTGACACCGGTGTCATAATGATGACACAATAGTTTTGTATAAAATAGTGGCAAACCTTTGAAGTTTGCACATAATTAAAATATTTTAATCTAATATAGATATTTTAATTCAACAAAATAACGTCAACATGCTTTCACCAAGCAAACAGGAGAAATTGATGCTAAGACGCACGAAAATAGTCGC
Organism: Pseudoalteromonas sp. SR43-5; assembly: GCF_014163835.1. Taxonomy (NCBI): domain Bacteria; kingdom Pseudomonadati; phylum Pseudomonadota; class Gammaproteobacteria; order Alteromonadales; family Pseudoalteromonadaceae; genus Pseudoalteromonas; species Pseudoalteromonas sp. SR43-5. Next base: position 131,892 of record NZ_JACJEA010000003.1, on the reverse strand, counting down.
TACCCTTGGACCTGCTACCGATAGAGATAACAACTTAGAAAAAATTATTATCGCTGGGGCTAATGTAGTACGTTTAAACTTCTCACATGGTGTTGCCCAAGATCATAAAGACCGTGCGCAAGCTGTACGCGATATTGCAAAAAAATTAGGCAAGCATATTGCTATTCTTGCTGACCTTCAAGGCCCTAAAATCCGCGTTTCTACTTTTAAAGAAGGTAAAGTAACGCTTTCTGTGGGTGCAAAGTTCACTCTTGATGCAAAAATGGAAAAAGGCGAAGGCGATGTTAACTCTGTAGGTATTGATTATAAAGAATTACCTAACGACGTTAGCCCTAACGACTTACTACTCCTAAATGACGGCCTTATTCAACTAACTGTTGATGAAGTAGCTGGGCACTTAGTACATTGTACTGTAACTGTTGGCGGTGTTTTATCTAACAATAAAGGTATTAACCGTTTAGGTGGTGGCTTAACTGCTCCAGCATTTACTGAAAAAGATAAAGAAGATTTAATAACTGCCGCTGAAATTGACGTAGATTACATTGCCGTATCATTCCCACGTAGTGGCGACGATATGCGCTACGTACGCTCACTTGCTGAAGCTGCTGGTTCAAAAGCACAACTACTTGCAAAAATTGAACGTGCTGAAGCCGTTGAAACACAAGAAGCTGTTGATGACATCATTCTAGCGTCTGACGCTGTAATGGTTGCCCGTGGTGATTTAGGTGTTGAAATTGGTGATGCAGCTCTTATGGGCAAGCAAAAACTAATTATTCGTCGTGCTCGTTCATTAAACCGTACTGTAGTAACAGCAACGCAAATGATGGAATCGATGATCGATAACCCTATGCCTACACGTGCAGAAGTTATGGATGTTGCAAATGCTGTTCTTGATGGAACAGATGCTGTAATGCTTTCAGCTGAAACAGCTGCTGGTGATTACCCTGAAGAAACTGTTGCAACTATGGCACGTGTTTGTTTAGGTGCTGAATCTCAAAAAGAAACGCATGTTTCTAAGCATCGTTTAGATAGTCGTTTTTCTAACAATGCAGAATCTATTGCACTTTCTGCTATGTATGCAGCTAATCACTTAGATTCTGTTAAAGCTATCATCACGCTTACTGAATCTGGTAGCACGGCTAAATTAATGTCACGTATCAGCTCTGGCTTACCAATCTACTCGCTTTCACGCCATGCGAGTACATTAGGTCAAACAGCACTTTATCGTGGTGTTTACCCAGTATTTTTTGATTCTACAAAAACTGAAAAAGACGGTATGGTAAAAGCGGCACTTGATACTTTAGTTTCTCAAGGTTCTTTACAGTCTGGCGATACAGTAATTATTACTCACGGTGACTCAATGGAAACTGTGGGCGCAACTAACACAATGAAAATTGTAACTGTCGCATAATTAATACCAATTCGCTTAATTAAGTGATCTATTTTGAGGATAGAAAAACGTGTTGATAGCTATTCAAAAAATCGCTATTTAGTTGTTCTCGGCAATTGCTCCTGCATTGCTCTACCTTCTGCATCCATGCAGTCGTAAATGAGAATTTTTTAACACAGGTAGCGACACGTTAGCCCCGCAAAATAACTAAGTATTGTTGCGGATTGGTGTAATTACTAAATATAAAAAATGCGAGCTTAGCTCGCATTTTTTGTACCTGTAATAAAAGCGTTGGCTTTAACTTGCTAATGCCGCTTTAACCTTATCTCGATAGCTACGGCTCACTTTTAATTCTTGTCCGTTTTCAAGTACTAATAAATACTCGCCACTTACTTGTGTAACCAGCTTACTAATTTGTTTTGTGTTTACTATCGCACTGCGGTGTACACGCACAAATAACTGAGGGTCTAGCTCTTGCTCAAGCTCTTTCATTGTTTTACGAAGTATATGCGTTTGTCCATCTTCACAATGTAAACACATATAGTCACCTGCAGCATCAACCCATTGGATAGTCGCTACAGGTACCCGTATAATTTCACCCTGCTCTTTTACTGCAAGCGATTCTGGGTAACGTCTATCTGTTAAGGTATCGCCAGTGGCTAATTTTTTTAATATTTCTTCGCAATTATTACCAGTAATACCGGCTACAAAACTCGCTAGTTTTTTCTTATGGGCGTTGTCTTGCTGCGTTTTTAAATAAGTATGCACTTTTTCTACCGCCTGTTTTAATCTGTTATCATCAACGGGTTTTAAAATGTAATCGAGAGCATGAATTTCAAATGCTTTTACAGCAAACTGATCAAAAGCAGTTACAAATACAATAGCAGGTAGTACTTTTGTACTTTCGCTAAGCGCTCTTGCCACCTCAAAGCCATTCATACCTGGCATCTGAATATCTAAAAAAACCAAATCGATTTTCTCGCTTTGGCACATTTCAATTGCATCAGCGCCTGAACTACACAATTTAATTACTTCAATATCAGAATATTCTTCAAGTCTTACCGCTAAACCTTTTCGCGCTAACGGTTCATCATCAACAATGAGTGTTTTTATTTTAGTCATTTTTCACAGCCTTCTCAAAAGGTACTCGCAGATTAACTTTTAATCCACTTGGCGTATTATGTGATAATACAAACGAATAATTATTTTCATACAACGTTTTTAATCTATCTTTGGTGTTAGCAACACCTACACCTTGAGCGTTAACTAATTGGCCATCAAGTATTTCAGTGCCTGGGCCGTTGTCACCCACTTCTAGTAATAATTCATTCGCAAATACTTGTGCTTTAATATCAATTACACCACCTTCTGTCAGATGGGCAATGGCATATTTAATCGCGTTTTCTATAATTGGTTGCAAAATTAAGCTCGGTACTAAAGCCTCTTTTGCTTGCTCGCTAATATCTACATTTACTTTCAATCGCTCATCAAAACGGACGCGCTCTATTTCTAAATAAAGCATGAGAGCATGTAGCTCTTGCTCAAGCGGTACTTTTTTAATTGGATCGGTATTAAGTGTGTAACGTAAAAAGTCACTTAACCTTGCTACCATTAAGTTAGCATCTTTGTTTTCTTTAACCAAAATTAAAGTAGAAATAGCGTTAAGTGTATTGAATAGAAAATGGGGGTTGAGCTGATACCTGAGCATTTTTAGTTGCGCTTCGTGTGCCATCGTTGTGGCCTTTAACGCTTTTTGTCGCTCACTTTGTAATAACTGATAATATTTAACGCCAAAGTACAAACCACTCCAACATAAAATAATATAAACCGAATCTAAACCTTGCTGCAGGTAATAAAACCACTCCTCTGGTCTATAACCATGGCGATATATTTCCCATAGATTGAATTTTTGAACGACAGCCCATAGAGTGCCCGTTATATAAGAGGCACCAAATACTACAATCATTAACACCCAGGGCGAGGCATTCCAAATTTTACGGTAAATATACCTAAGCGGCACTGTCATCAAACAACCAGCGTAAGCATTCAATAAAATAACAAATACATATATATCACGCATTTCAAATACTTTAGAGCCGATATAATTTACTAACGCGTAACCAATCCAGCCCGCGATTTGCAAAAGCCAAAAAAAACGTTGCCTGTTATCGACTAAAGATTGCCAGTTCAAAATAGATGTTTACTCCGTATGGTTAAAACTAATTCCATAAAATAGGCGTTTGTTATTTTTATTATTTTTACCTATGTAGGGCTAATTTTCACAAAATTAGATAGCCTTATTATATAGATTTATGAGTTTGCATAGCACTACAGCTTGCCTTGCTTTTTAAGAGTCTTACCGCAAACAAATAGTCGAGACACTAAAAAAGCGAAAGGTTATCCACCTTCCGCTTTTTAAATATCAATAGCTTTGTGTAAATTAAGCTAGTTTATCTGATGCTACCTTGTACGTTGGATCTTCAATCACATTCACTTCAACTAAATCACGTGCTTTATGAAGCAACTGCGTACAGTCTTTACTTAAGTGACGTAAATGAAGTTGTTTACCTGCTTTTGTGTATTTGTCAGCAAGTGTATCAATTGCTTCTATTGCACTGTGGTCAGATACGCGGCTGTGTTTAAATTCAACAATCACATTTTTAGGATCATTTTTCACATCGAATAGCTCAGAAAAGTTTTTAACAGAGCCAAAGAATAACGGACCATGTAGTTCGTACACCTTAGCGCCTTCCTGATCAATGTAGTTAGTTGTATATATCTGCTTCGCATGCTGCCAAGCAAATACTAGAGCCGATACAATAACACCCACACATACAGCAATCGCTAAATCAGTAATAACCGTCACGCCCGACACAAGAACAATTACAAATGCATCAGATAATGGTACGCGCTTCATCATTTTAAAGCTTGCCCATTCAAATGTACCAAGTACTACCATAAACATAACACCAACAAGTGCAGCTAATGGGATCATTTCAATTAAGCTAGAGGCAAAAATAATAAAACCAAGTAGCATAAGTGCAGCGCTTATACCTGATAAACGAGAGCGACCACCTGAATTTATATTGATCATTGATTGACCAATCATTGCACAACCACCCATTGCACCAAACATACCGCAGGTAATATTTGCAGCACCTTGACCAATACATTCTTTATTACTATGACCACGGGTTTCTGTAATCTCATCAATTAAGCTAAGCGTTAATAATGATTCAATTAAACCAATAGCCGCTAAAATAAGTGCATAAGGAAAAATAATTTGTAGCGTTTCGAAAGTAAACGGCACCATAGGAATATGAAATTCAGGCAAGCCGCCAGCGATTGTTGCAGCTTCGTCTCCAGTCATTCCTTTTAAGAAATCTAATACTGTATGCGCTTCTAAATCAAATCCAATCACTAATCCAGTTACAGTTACAATAGCAACTAGAGATGAAGGCACTGCTGTAGTCAATTTTGGCAAAAAGTGGATTATTGCCATGGTTAATGCAACTAAGCCAAGCATGATAAATAATGGATTACCTGTCATCCATTCTTGTCCGCCCATACCATCTGGCACTTTAAACTGCCCTAGCTGAGCTAAAAATATAACAATTGCTAACCCGTTTACAAAACCAAGCATTACCGGATGAGGAACCATACGGATAAACTTACCGAGCTTAAATACACCCGCGAGAATTTGCAGTATTCCCATCAGCAACACAGTTGCAAATAGATACTCAACACCGTGATCAAGCACTAAACTTACCATGACAACAGCTAGTGCACCGGTTGCACCTGAAATCATACCAGGGCGACCACCAAAAATAGCCGTAATTAAACCAACGATAAACGCGGCATATAGACCAACCAAAGGTTCTACATTTGCAACAAAGGCAAACGCAACTGCTTCTGGGACTAAGGCTAACGCCACAGTTAATCCAGATAGAATATCGTTTTTAGCAGAGCTAGGCGCCCTACTGAGTAAGTTAAACATTGAGGTCCTCAAATGGTGTAATGGGTATCAAAAAAAGCGCTAAATTCTACCAAATTAGCGCTCAGTTAACAATTATCATTATGTGGTTAAGCTAAACTAAAAATGGTTTAGCTTTTAAAAGAAGTGCTTTTACAAAGGAAGGGAAGTACTGCGTTTTACACATGTCATTGTTACATTAGAATGTACTTCTTGGACGTATTCTAAGCTTAGTAAATTATCGCGCACAAAATGCTCATACCCTTCTATGCCTTGTGAAATTATGCGTAGCATAAAGTCCATGGTACCAGCCATAGTGTAACACTCTGTTACCTCGTCGTAGCTCATGATCAGCTTTTCAAACTCAGCAAGATTCTTTTTACCGTGATTTGATAAACGCACATGTGCATATACAAGCATATCAAACCCAAGTTTTTTCTCATCTAAAAGAGCCACTTTGCTTTTTATATAACCATCTTGCTCTAGCTTAGCGATTCGACGCCAGCATGGAGATTGAGACAAGCCTACTTTATCTGCAATTTCTGCGGTTGATAAACTAGCATCTTGTTGTAAAAGTGCCAATATTTGGCGATCTACGTGATTTAGAGACATTTTATTTCTTATTTATCAAATAAACTGGTTAAATTATACAACCATTTTAAAACTCAGTCTGCTTATTTTTAATGTTTATGCAGTTTGTAAACTTAAAATAAGCAACTTAACCAAACTTACCACTTACAAAAGGATTTGTTTTCTTTTCAAACCCCACCGTAGTGTCGCTACCATGTCCTGCCAATATTTTAGTATTATCAGGTAAGGTTAAAATATGCGTCTTAATCGACTCTATAAGTTGTTCACTGTTCCCCTTAGGAAAGTCAGTGCGCCCTACTGAGCCTTTAAAAATAACGTCACCGACAATAACGCACTCATAGTCTGGTTGGTAAAACACTATATGACCGGGTGTATGCCCCGGGCAATGTTTCACTAAAAAGCTAAGTTTACCTACGCTCACGGTGTCATTATGGTTTAGCCAAATATCCGGATAAAACGGTTCAATGGGTTTAAATCCAAACATCTGTGCTTGCATACGTAAGTTTTCAAACCAAAAGTACTCATCTTTTTGTGGACCAATAATTTGTACGTTAAATTGATTTCGTAAAATATCAGCCCCACCCACATGATCTAAATGCCCGTGCGTTAACCAAATAGCACTTAATGCTAGTTTATGCTCATTAAGGACCGTTATTATTTTATCAGTGTCGCCACCTGGGTCGATAACCACAGCGTGTTTAGTTTCGCTACACCAAATAATACGACTGTTTTGTGCAAAGGCAGTGACAGGTATAGTTATGATTTCCATATTAAATTTCTTTACTTTTTTGATCTGGAATAACAACTTCTTCTTCGAATGACATAAGTATTGGATACTTTAAGTACGCTTGATCATAAAATGGACTTTGTTCATATAACCAGTTTAATCGAGCTTCTGCGTCACTCGCGAATGATTTATCTTTAAGTTTTTCATCAAACTTAAGCGCAAGCTTTGGGTTATCTTTTAGCATTTGGCGTGCATACGGAATTAGCGCATAGTTTTCCATGTACTCGGTACGCTGAAAAATAGTATTAAACTCACCCCACGCAAAAAATGAATCAGGAGCTTCTGGGTGCAATAAATGCACAGCAAGCTCACCTGCTTTTTGTTGAGTATTGACTTGATACCAACCATCTAAATCTACATTTATAGCAGGGACGTAATCAAAAGTTGCTGATACTCTAAAACGCCCTTCAAATGGTGCTTTATCAAACGTGTAGTCAGCCACCTTTGCAACTTTCAAAGGCTGTGTGTTTGCCCCTTCAAGTTTATTAATAGAGACACCATGTAACTTTAGTTTCTCAATAATGTTGCTATATACAGGCGGAATAAAAAAAGCTTTAGGTACTTCAACTGTATGTTGTACATCTTTTTGCCAATAAATAGGTAAGTCAGTATATGTATGTGCTTTACCCAAATATTTCACTTCATTTTGACCCGAAAGTGAATTCATGCTTGATGAATATTCAATGCCTTTAAACTGCGCAATCGTATCAGCTTGCTTGGCATAGCCACGCTTTACAATTAGCTGTTTAGGAACAAATTCTTGTTCTTTTTTAACTGCATTTGCTAATTCATGACTGTGCTTTGATAGCGCAGTAATAGCACCATCTAAAAATACATAAGTTCCCAATACACGTTGCTTGTAAGGCTTCAATGAATGATTTTCGACTAAAATAGTCGGCAATGACTTTAAATCCCCCCAACCATTTGAAAAACGTGGCGTAGCAACCCAGCCCGCTAACCCTTTTTTAAAGTCGCGCTTGTCCATAACAAAAACAAGTGGTCCTGGGGTGTGTCCTTGCTTCGCTAGCGTATCGTCAATGAGAGGTTTAAAAAACTGGTTTAATGTATCTGATACCGCAGGCGATTCGCTCGAAAATACCGGATTGTAACCATAAGTCACATCGTATTGGTAATCTGCGCCGTCGGTAACGTGTACATCAATGTATAAATTTGGGTTGTAGTCGTTAATAACCTTTAAAACACTTCTAACTTCTGGGGTATCTAATTTAGTAAAATCACGATTTAAATTAAGGTTATTAGCATTTGTTCTAAAGCCCATTTTTGCAGGGCCCCTTTGATTAATACGATTGAATGCACTGCTACGTTCGTGGCCATCTACATTTAAAATAGGAATAAATAATATGTTTACCTTTTTTAAAATGTCACGGCGCTTGCCCGTCGCTATATCTCTGAGTAACATAAACATGGCATCTTTACCGTCTATTTCACCAGAATGTATTCCTGCCTGAATAAAAATAGTTGGCTTAGTGCTATTAGCCATTTGCCTTGCTTCAAAAAAGCCTTGTTCACTGGCAATCAACATTTTTATTGCGCGTTTACTATTACTATAGCCAATGGTTTGAGATTGAAACTGAGTAGGGTTTGCAGCAACTAACCTATCTACAAATGCCATTGTATTTGCATAATCGGGCGACGCTTCACCTGCAGATAACTCAAAGTCAGTAGTTAACGGGCCTTGTTTTTGTAAAAGCTCTACGCTTTTCCCCTGCCACTCAATGAGTGGAGGTAAGTGTGCGTCATACGCCACACTTGCAGATAAAATTAGTAAACTTGCAAACATATAATTCTCTAACAAACGCCTTAATTATATAAATTATATCAACTAAATTTTTTATAATGAGGAAACTGCGGTGATTCAACAAAAAAATGCAGCCAAATACATTTCACTGATTCACACCTGTGTTTTTAGGCTTTATAACCTTATTAAGTATTATACCAATGTGCAATAATACTTAATCATTTTGCGGGGCTAAACATGTCGCTACCTGCGTTAAAAAACTCTCATTTATGTCTGCATGGATGCAGAAGGTAGAGCAATGCAGGAGCAATTGCCGAGAACAACTAAATAGCGAATTTTTTGCCTAGCTATCAACACGTTTTTCCGCCCTCAAAATAGATCATTTAATTAAGCGAATTAGTATTACTCATTGGGTTAAGTTACTAAATTACAAGCACAAAAAAAGGAGCCATAGGCTCCTTTTTAATACTTATATAAAAAAGCTTAAGCGGCTAGGCCTTCTTTTGCTTTTTCTACAAGCGCTGCGAATGCAACTTGGTCATAAACAGCGATATCTGCAAGGATCTTACGATCGATTTCTACAGAAGTCTTTTTAAGACCATTGATAAAACGGCTGTAAGACAGACCATTTTGACGTGAAGCAGCATTGATACGTGCAATCCATAATTGACGGAAAGTACGTTTCTTCGCACGACGGTCACGGTAAGCGTATTGACCCGCTTTAGTAACAGCCTGGAAAGCTACGCGGTAAACACGTGAACGTGCTCCGTAGTAACCTTTTGCTTGTTTTAAAACTTTTTTGTGACGTGCACGTGCGACAACGCCGCGTTTAACTCTTGCCATTTCTAAAAACCCCTATTAAGCGAACGGTAACATACGTGAAACTAGACCATGGTCATTTTTATGAACCATCATCTTAGGACGTAGGTGTAACTTACGCTTAGAAGTTTTCTTAGTCAGAATATGACGAAGATGCGCTTGTTTACGCTTGAAACCGCCAGAAGCAGTCTTTTTGAAACGCTTAGCAGCGCCACTGTGACTTTTTAGCTTATAAGCCATTGCAATAACTCCAATTGTATTGCTTTTAAATTAGTAAGCAGGCGTGAGATATATTTCTATAGCTCCACTTTTAGGCCTAACTTACTGCCATGTTCCGGTGAAGACCCAACATAAATGCCGCAATCTTGCTTTAAGACCGGTTAACTCAGGTGAATATTCGCATATTGCTTGCAGACCTGAGCTAATTTCGGTGCGTATTATCGCTTAAAAATTATTTTTTAGCAACAGGCGCCATCATCATAACCATTTGGCGGCCTTCAACACGATTTGGGAAAGACTCAACTACTGCAAGCTCTTCTAAATCGGCTTTGATACGGTTTAATAATTCTATACCAATTTCTTGGTGAGCCATTTCACGACCACGGAAGCGGATAGTAATCTTAGCTTTATCACCAGCTTCTAAGAACTTACGTAAGTTGCGAAGCTTAACCTGATAATCACCTTCATCCGTACCAGGACGGAATTTGATTTCTTTTATCTGGATTTGCTTTTGCTTCTTCTTCTGCTCTTTTAGTTCTTTGCTTTTTTCAAAGATGAACTTACCGTAGTCCATGATTCTACAAACAGGCGGCTCAGCGTTTGGACTGATCTCAACAAGATCAACACCCGCTGCATCGGCCATAGTTTGCGCGTCTTGTAATGACTGAATTCCAGCTTGTTCGCCTTCAATGTCAATTAAACGAACTTCTTGCGCTGTAATTTCTTCGTTAATACGATTTTTTTGAGCTGTTTGTTGCCCTTTCTTGCCGCCTCTAATAGTACGTTCCTCCAAGAATATCAATAATATAAGCGTGTAAATGGCTGTTTGTTAATGCCTTACACGCTCGATTTTTACTGTCGATTTTTAATTTCTTCACTAATTTTAGCTACAAAATCATCAACATTAAATTTGCCAAGGTCTTCACCTGTGCGAGTACGCACTGCTACTTCTTGCTGTTCAACTTCTTTATCGCCAACAACAAGTAAATATGGAATACGCTTCAGTGTATGCTCACGGATTTTAAAGCCAATCTTCTCATTTCTCAAGTCAGCAGCGGCTCTAATTCCAAGTTTATTTAATTTTTGTACAACTTCTTTAACATAAGGAGCCTGTTTATCGGTAATATTCATAATTACCACTTGCTTTGGTGCAAGCCACGTCGGGAATAAACCAGCGTACTCTTCAGTTAAAATGCCAATAAAGCGTTCAATAGAACCTAAAATAGCACGATGTATCATTACAGGTGTACGACGCTCGTTATTTTCTGCTACATAAGTAGCACCTAAACGACCCGGTAATGCAAAGTCTAATTGCACTGTACCACACTGCCACGCTCTGTCTAAACAATCGTACAAAGTAAATTCAATCTTAGGACCGTAAAACGCGCCTTCGCCCGGAAGATAATCAAATTCAATATCGTTTAGCTTAAGTGCATCAGCTAAAGCAAGCTCTGCTTTATCCCACATATGGTCTTCACCAATGCGTTGTTCTGGGCGAGTAGATAGCTTAACTACAATCTTCTCAAATCCGAATGTTTCATATGTATCATAAACCATCTTAATACACGCTGACACTTCGTCCATTATCTGCTCTTCAGTACAGAAAATGTGAGCGTCATCTTGTGTAAAGCCACGTACACGCATTAAACCGTGTAGTGCACCTGATGGTTCATTACGGTGACAACAACCAAATTCAGCCATACGAAGTGGTAAATCACGGTACGATTTTAAACCTTGGTTAAAGATTTGCACGTGACCAGGGCAGTTCATTGGTTTAATTGCGTATTCACGTTTTTCAGACTCAGTGGTAAACATTGCTTCTGAATATTTTTCCCAGTGACCTGATTTTTCCCAAAGTGAACGGTCCATCATCATTGGACCTTTTACTTCTTCGTACTCATATTCGCGTAATTTTTCACGTACAAATTCTTCAAGCTCGCGGTAAATGCTCCAACCATCGTTGTGCCAAAATACCATGCCTGGCGCTTCTTCTTGCCAATGCCATAAATCAAGCGCTTTACCAATACGACGGTGATCGCGTTTTTCAGCTTCTTCAAGGCGCTTTAAATACGCTTTAAGTTGCTTTTTATCGCCCCACGCGGTGCCGTAAATGCGTTGTAGCATTTTGTTTTCTGAATCACCACGCCAATATGCACCCGCCACTTTCATTATTTTAAAGTTTTGGCAAAATTTCATGTTAGGAACGTGAGGTCCACGACACATGTCTACATATTCTTCGTGATGATATAACCCAGGACGGTCATCTTTAGCGATGTTTTCGTCCAAAATTTCTATTTTGTATGTTTCGCCACGCGCTTCAAATGTATCGCGTGCTTCTTGCCAGCTTACTGTTTTTTTCACTACGTCGTAGTTGGTTTTTGCAAGTTGCAGCATACGCTTTTCAATTGCTTCAAGATCATCTTGTGATAGTGAGTGTTCCATATCGATATCGTAGTAAAAACCGTTATCAATGGTAGGACCAATTGCCATTTTTGCGTCTGGGAAAAGTTGCTTAACTGCATGACCGATTAAGTGAGCACAAGAGTGACGAATGATTTCAAGGCCGTCATCGTCTTTAGCGGTAATGATCTCAAGACGAGAGTCATCACTAATTAAATCACATGCATCAACACGGTCGCCATTTACACGGCCCGCAATGGTCGCTTTAGCTAAACCAGGACCAATGTCGTTTGCAACATCAAGCGTGCTTACAGGGTTTTCAAAACTACGTTGACTTCCGTCTGGAAGAGTAATAACTGGCATTATAAATCCTTGCTACAGTGGTGACACCTACAATGTATCACGTGTATTTTTAATAAATTAAATGAGAATGACTCGACAACGCTTTTACGAATAAGCATTGACTAATATATGTAGATGAGGAGTCTATTCAACTACAAAGATATATTGTCGCGTGCCGCGCATTTAATTACAAGTTTAAAGGGGTGAAATCGCCCCGTTTTATCCACAAAATGTAGCTTTTAAAGCAAAAAAATCATTTTATTAAAATATAAAAGCATCAATGCATTAATTACGCGCCTACAGCTATACCCACACTCGCATTTTAATGTGCGTTGCGTATAATACTGCGTAATTAAGTTATTTTAGAGAATAGACATGAGAACATGTGGTGTAGAAATTACCGGTAGTGATGTACTACTTTGTATTTTAAGTAAAGATAATGACGTATTTGATATTCGCGATGTGCGCCAAACACGCTTTACCTTAGGTAACGGTAACGACACTGAAGTAATGCGTAAATTTCAATTCGATTTTGCAAAACTAATGCAAGATTACCAAATTGATTCTGTTGCAATTCGTGAGCGTCAGCCTAAAGGTAAATTTGCTGGCAGTGCAAAAGGCTTTAAAATGGAAACTGCAATTCAATTAATCAACAACTTAGATGTACGTTTATTTACTACAACGGAAGTTAAAGAGCAGTTAAAACGCAACCCCATCCCTATTGATTTTGAAGAAACAGGCCTTAAAAAGTACCAAGAAAATGCTTTTGTAAACGCTTACGTTTATATCATGAAAAAAACATACCGCAGCGACGAAATGTAAACTCATTACTCGTTTAAAAACGCGTACTTACATTGTAAGACGCGTTTTTTTGTGTCTAAAAAGTAGTATTAGCTTTTATTAATCTAATAATACATTAGTCTAACCACACTTCTCTTTGTCGACAATATGTGTTTATTTTAACTTTGTAGTTTACATAACTCACACACATTTTCATGGAGAGAGCAATGCACACACACACTACCCCGGTAAAAGAAGTAGAACAAATAAATCACTTGCCGTTATCTCAAAGCTACTTTAAAGGTATACAAAGCACACCTTTAACAAATTCAACTATAGGCGATTACTTTGACTTCATTGTCGACAAAAACCCAGAGGCGTTAGCTGTTGTAGTTCATCACCAAGGTATTAGATTAACGTATAAAGAATTTCAAAAAGAAGTTAATCAGCTTGCTATGGGGTTACTTGCCCTTGGCGTAAAACCAGGTGAGCGCGTTGGTATTTGGTCTCCTAATAATATTGAGTGGTGCTTAACCCAATTTGCAACGGCAAAAATTGGCGCAATAATGGTGTGCATCAACCCGGCCTATCGTCCTAACGAATTACAATATGCTTTAAATAGTGTTGAATGCTCTACTCTAATCACAGCATCAAATTTTAAAGGCAGTGATTACTTAGAAATGCTTAATTGTTTAGCGCCAGAACTTGCAACTTGCGATAAGTACACACTTAATTTAAAAGCACTACCCACTCTTAAAAATATAATCCGCATTGGCGATGAAGCATCTCCTGGTATGCACTCTTTTAATGATGTTATTAACTTGCCAACAGCAGCTCATGAGCTTGAATTAAAAGCAATAGGTGAAAACTTAAATGCTGATCAAGACATCAATATACAATTTACATCAGGTACAACAGGCAACCCAAAAGGCGCAACGCTCACTCATAAAAATATTTTAAATAATGCGCTATTCGTCGCCGAATCTATGCACTTTACGAGCGATGACAAGTTATGTATCCCTATCCCGTTATATCATTGCTTTGCAATGGTATTGGGTAGCTTATTGTGTGTTAGTAAAGGTGCAGCAGCCATTTACCCTAGTGATTCGTTCGATGCAAAAACCACGCTTGATGTAGTTCAACAAGAAGGATGTACAGCGCTGCACGGTGTACCTACTATGTTTATTAGTGAGCTTGAGCTGAGTAATTTTAACGATTATGACTTAAGTACTTTACGCACGGGTGTAATGGCAGGCTCTACATGCCCAGAGCAAGTAATGCGCAAAGTACAAACACAAATGAACATGCATCAAGTACTGATTGCTTACGGGCAAACGGAGTGCAGCCCCATAAACAACATTACCGAAACAGACTCTTCAATAGAGCGGCAAGTAACGACAGTTGGCCGCGCCCTTGCCCATACCGAGGTTAAAATAATTGACGAGCTGGGTAACATTCAAAAAATTGGTCAACCTGGCGAAGTATGTAGTAAAGGTGCAGGCATAATGCGCTGCTATTGGAATGACGAAGCTAAAACAAAAGCCACAATAGATGACGAAGGTTGGCTGCACTCTGGCGATTTAGGTGTCATGGATACAGAAGGGTTTGTCACGATTGTTGGGCGTATAAAAGATATGATTATTCGCGGAGGCGAAAACATTTACCCTCGAGAAATAGAGGAAGTACTTTACACCTACCCGGGCATTCAAGATGCTGCCATATTTGGTATAACCGATGAAAAGTATGGCGAAGAAGTATGCGCTTGGATCCAACCAAAAGAAGATGCTGTACTTGATGAGCAAGCAATTCGTGAGTTTTTAAAAGATAAACTAGCCTACTTTAAAATGCCACGACATATCCGTTTCGTAGAAAACTACCCAATGACAGTAACAGGTAAACTGCAAAAATTTAAAATGCGCGAGCAAATGCAAGAAGAGCTAAGCGACAACGCTTTTTCCTAGTTTCGTCTTTAAGTAACTGAGGCTCTGGGTAGGGAATTTATCTCAGAGCTATGTTCAGAGCTAGCAGCGTTAAATTTACGTATGTTAGGACTAATACTAAAAAGCACAGCCAATTGGCTGTGCTTTTTATGTACTGAATTTATTATAAATTCAACATTCTCTTTTTTAAACGTTCTAAATCAATCGCACTCGAGCGCACTGTTAATTTAATATGGCTGTATTCATATTCTTCTTTAACAACACTCATACTCGATCGAATTTCGCCCACAATACCTTTAGCTGTGTACGGTATAACAATCTCTTCTTCAATCATGTCCTCTTGAGCAATGCCAATAATGTATTTGTGCAGTTTACTAATATCATCTGGATTACGTGTAGAAGTCATCATCGCATCAGGAAACTCATCCATTAGCGACTGCTGTTGATCAGTACTTAATTGGTCTGACTTATTCAGTACTAATAATTTTTTGCTACCTTCTACCCCAACTTCTGCCAGTACTTTATGTACTACTTCAAGTTGTGAGCGAAAAGAAGGATCTGAAGCATCTACAACATATAACAGTAACGACGCATCATGTGCCTCAGCGAGCGTTGAATGAAATGAAGCAACCAAATCATGAGGTAATTTTTTAATAAAACCAACCGTATCTGAAACCAATATACGAGGCTGGGTAATCGGATACAGCGCGCGAACAGTGGTATCTAGCGTTGCAAAAAGTTTGTTTTCGCCTTCTACATCACTACCTGTAATTGCGCGCATCATTGATGACTTGCCCGCATTGGTATACCCAATTAAAGCCACTGAGAATAGCTCAGAGCGCTGCGTACGTCTGTCCATCATTACATCTTGAACACTAACAAGTTCGCGCTTTAATTCTGCTAACTGATCGCGCACCTTACGGCGATTTAGCTCAAGTGTGGTTTCACCCGCACCTTTACCCATTTGGCGTTCTTTATCACCTGTTGATGTTTCACGAAGCCGTGGCGCGACATAATTAAGGCGAGCAATTTCAACTTGTAATTTTGCTGTTTTAGTACGCGCATGACGGCTAAATATTTCAATGATAATACCAGTGCGATCAAATACTTCTACACCTAATTGGTTCTCAACATTACGCAGTTGAGAAGGCGTTAAATCGCAGTCAAATACCACTACATCGGCACATGCAAACTCTAAATCGTTTGATGGAATTTCTGAGGATATTTCGGTTAAAGGGTCTTCATCAAGTAAATCATCTTCTTGCTCGTTTTCAACCATCCCTTTATTGCCGGTAAGGTGTGCTATTTCAGCTAGTTTTCCTGAGCCCAGTACATTAACTTTTTGGGTAGAACTTTGCTTTTGCGATTGTGTACCTACTACTTTAAAGCCTAATGTAGTTACCAAACGAGCAAGCTCTGCAAGCGATTCTGTTGCTTCGTCGCCTTTAAATTGTGGTGTACTAATAGAAATAAGTAACGCATTAGGAAGTGATGGTTTTGCAGTTAGTTGCATAATTTTTTATATGTTAATGCACCTAAAGTGCAAACCTAATTTTCATTCGAAAGTAACTTGATCCTACGCTGTTATGACCGAGCTTTACAGCGTTATAGCTTACGAATGCAATTATTATCTTTATTTTGCCAAAATTAGCGTTAATCTGTGAACTATTTGTGCGGGGGCAATATAATTTTTACACGCAAGTAAACCAATAAGTAACTTGGTGTTGTTATAAATGTATTTAATTATTAAGTGTTGGGGTTTAACATTGATAATAGGCTTTATGTAGCATTGCACATACACAAGCCCATTAACTAAAAGCTAATTAGCTAAAACCAGTTACTAAGCAGACTCTTCTGGACGATGCTGCTTTTGTACGCCGGTTAAAAACAAACGTAATATTTGATCGTTACAAACACGGTAATGTTTGTTATCTACTTTACGAGAAAATGCGCTTAACTCATGCTTACTTAAATCAAAATCAACAAGTGCAAGTGTTGCTATAACATCTTCTGCTTTCATATTTAAAGCAATACGTAGCTTCATAAAGATAATATTGTTGTTTAGCTTTTTCTCTGGCTCTGGTTGCTCACCTTCGCGTTTGCCACGTTGGGTATTAATAAACCCATTTAAAAAGCTTGCAAACTCAGTATCACTTATTGGGGTAAAAGCCTCTTCACCTTCTTTAGTTAACCATGCAATTACTTGCTCTTTGGTGACCGTATGCTCTGCTGATGCAAAAACATTGACCATAGCAGTATCAGTTAAGTTAAAAGTGTAGCGAATGCGGCGTAAAATATCGTTATTAGTCAAAGTAAATCCCAAAGTGAGGTATAGCAACCAAGCAGTTATTGCTTAATTTTATATAAGCACCTAGTTTAACAGGTTTACTAATACCACCCTATTAATTTTTATCTGAGCTTCTTATACCTAGTTACCAAGCACCTTGGCAGGATCTACGCGCGTTGCTTGCCATGCAGGATAAATAGTGGCAAGTATCGCAAGCACAAACGTAACAATCACTGTAATACCAATGTCTTCAAGTACTAATTTACTTGGTAAAAACTCTATAAAATAAACGCCCTCAAGTGGATTGGCTCCAAATAATTGGCTTATCCACGTAAAAAGCTCACTTATATTAAGCGCTAATACCACGCCAATTAGTGTCCCTAGTGCCACGCCTACAAATGCTTGCATTAAGCCTTGCATTACAAAGGTGGCTAAAATAGTACTGTCTTTCGCGCCCATGGTTTTTAAAATTGCGATATTGCCTTGTTTTTCGCGTACTTCCATCACCAAGGACGATACAATATTAAAACTGGCTACCGCTATAATTAAAAACACCACAATATAAACAATGGTACGCACCATTTGAATATCTTGATAAAGGCTGCCTTGGGTTCTAAACCAACTAGAAATATACACGTAGTCGTCAATAGTTTGGCCCACTCTTAGCGCTATTTGATGCGCCGAAAACACATCATCAACACTTAAACGCAGCCCTGTTACTTGGGTTTCATCGTAACCCAATGTTTGCTGTGCTTTGTTAAGATGTATAAATGCAGCGGTACTATCAATCGGTCCGCCCATTTCTATAACACCTGCAAGGTTAAGTGTTACGCGTTTAGGCGCTAATAATGATTGACCTTTTTGACTAATTTGCGGAATAAGTAATGTAATGTTATCGCCTACTTTGGCGTCTAACTGTTTTACTATTTGTTTACCTAAAATTACATCGTCAAGGCCTAGCTGGCTGACTAATTTACCACTGGTAAACTGATTTACCGCCGATACATTACTCTCTAGCGATGGCTCTACACCTCGAATTTCTATCGCTTTTAGCTGGCTTTTATATTGCGCCATCCCATTCACTGCAATAAATGGCGCAGCCCCTGTTACATGCGGTTGTGTTTGTAAATCCTCAATTTTTTGCGACCAATTCGCGATGGGTCTACTTGGTGCTACATATTCAACCTGTGGCACAACACTTAGTAATCTATGTACTAGTTGCTGCTCAAAACCATTAATTACCGACAGCGCCACAATTAAAACCGCGACACCTAATAAAATACCAATAGTGGACGCTTTAGCGATAAAACTAACAAAGCCGTTTTTTTCATCTTTGTGGCCTGAATAGGCTCTAAAACGTTTACTTAAAAATGCACTAAGCAACATGCTGCGACTCTTTAATAGCTAGTTTTCCATCGTCTAAATAAGCTATTTTGCCCAGCTTATCGGCAAGTTCTAAATCGTGTGTAACTACCACAAAACTGGTGTTTAAGCTTTGGTTAAGCTCATTAATTAAATCGTAAATTTTAATCGCATTTTGTTTATCTAAATTACCGGTTGGTTCATCAGCAAGCACAAGCGCAGGTTTTGTAACCAGTGCACGGGCAATAGCCACGCGTTGGCGCTCTCCACCAGAAAGCGCAGACGGTTTATGCGAGCTGCGATGTGCAAGGCCTACTTTTTCGAGCATATCGAGCGCTTGAGCTTTGGCTTCTTTTGCACTCAAGCCTTTAATTAATAATGGCATAGCCACGTTTTCGACTGCGCTAAACTCCATTAATAAGTGATGAAATTGATAGATAAAGCCCAAGTTTTGGTTTCTAAATGCGGCTTGCTCTGTTCGCGAAAGTTTTGCAACTTCTTGGTTTTTAATTTTAGCGCTACCTGAGCTTGCGGTATCTAATGTGCCAAGTATGTGTAAAAGCGTACTTTTACCAGAGCCAGAACTCCCTACAATAGCGAGCATTTCACCTTGCTGCAGCGCTAAATCAACACCTTTTAATACTTCAACTTGGTTGCTGCCATCTTGATAAACTTTACTTAAATTTTCACAACTAATTACTAAATCATTCATAACGTAATACCTCTGCTGGTTTTACTTTTGCGGCTTTACGCGCAGGATATAAGGTAGCTAAAAAGCTCATAGCAATGCTGGCAAATGCTATTATTACTAAACTCAAAATATCAAATTTTACCGGAAGCTCTATACCTGCCAATAAGTTTAAGCCCACTAATGCAAGTAGCTCATTTATATATAAACTAAATATTACACCTAAAAATGCGCCTATTGCTGTACCAATTACGCCGTTATATAAGCCTTGCACCATAAACACTTTTTGCACTTGCGAAGGCGTTAAACCTAACGTTTGTAGTATGGCCACTTCACCTTGTTTTTCGCTTACCATCATGGTTAATGCCGATACAATATTAAATACAGCCACCAATACAATGAGGGCAAGCAACATAGACATAATGCGCTTTTCCATAGCAACGGCTGCAAATAGAGTACCTTGGGTACTGCGCCAATCACTATAATTATGATCTTGTAAAATACGCTGGCTTGCTTCAATAAACTCATCTAGTTCGAAAGGTTCGTGCAATGAAACACTTAAATTTGGGGCAGTGTTTTTATCCAGCTTTAATACCCGTTGTAGTGAAGCGCCACTTGTAAACGCAAGTGCCATATCTATCTCAGATCCGGTTTCGTATATTGCGGCCACTTTAAATAAACGCTGGCTGGGTACTCGCCCAAGAGGTGTATATGTTGAAGCATTAGGCATAATAACGCGAAGCTTATCACCCACGCTAACGCCTAATTTACGACTCAAATAACGGCTTATAGCAATGTTGTAATTTTTGTTTAATACAGTTTTCCAATCGCCTTGCACTATTTTATCGGTAATTTTATACAAAGACCCGCTGTCGTTATAAAGGCCTTGTAGTAAAACGCCGTGCAAGTCTTTATTCGTCTGCAAAATAGCTTCGCCGTGGCGATATAAGCTTACATGATCAACATAAGGAGATTGTTCGAGGTCGGTTTTAAGGGTGCCCATTTGGGTGGCAGTATTTTTACCTGCGCTAACTTCAACATGCGGAATAAGTCCAAGCATATTGGTTTTTAGGCTATTTTCAAACCCGTTCATTACACTGCTTACCGTAAATAATGCCATTAAACCAATAGCGATACCGGCAATAGAAAAAAACGAAATAAAGGATATAAACGCATTTCCTTTAGAGGAGCGACTATATCTAAGCCCTATAAATAAGCTAACCGGTTGAAACATATTATTTTTAACACTTATCGTAAAAGTATTGAGCAATAGTAGCACGAAAAAAGTGCCTTTGGGTATGGCGTAAAATGTAAGAAATAATTTAAAAATCTGATACTTGGCTATATTTACAGCAATACATGCTTAACCATTAATTCGCGATTAAGCTTTCAGCCCTTTAACTAAATAATCGAGCAATACCCGTACATTAGTCGCCACAAACTGCCTTGGTGGATATACGCCCCATACCCCTTCTTGCTGTGGTTGATAGGGTGTTAAAATAGGCACCAATTGCCCTGAGTTAATTTCGTTTTCAATGTAGTAGTCTGGGAGTTGTACAATACCGAGCCCCTTTTTTGCGCCATCCACCAGCGCCCAACCACTATTACACTGTAGCCGCCCTGCTATTTTAATGTGTTTATCGCGCCCATTTTCGTTTACGCGCCAGTAGCTACTATTCCCAATTAAACATTCATGGCTGTTTAGCTCGCCTAAAGTATGCGGCTCACCAAATCGCGTTAAATACTGCGGTGCAGCGCACATAATAAAACGCCGCGCACTTAACCTACGCGCTTTTAAGCTCGAATCTTTTAAATGCCCTAACCTTATGGCTAAATCAAATCCGCCCTCTAATAAGTTTTCTTGCTCGTTACTTAGTGTGGCAACAACTTCTACCTCGGGATGCTCCTTCATAAAATTATGCACTATGGGCATAATAAAGCTCTCTCCGTACATAACTGGTGCTGTGAGCTTTATTTTACCTTTAGGCGTACTTTGTTGCTGAGCAAGGCCTTGAGTTGCCTCGTCCATAGCGTGTTGTAAGTGCTTTATTTGATGTAAGTACACTTCACCTTCTTTAGTTAAAACCACTTTACGAGTAGTACGAGTTAAAAGCTGGGTATTTAAACGTTGCTCAAGCGCCGTAACATGGCGGCTAATATGCGCAACCGAAAGCCCAAGCATTTTTGCAGCCGCAGTAAAGCTGCCCTCTTCACCAACCGCTATAAACTCATCAATTCCATCCCAACGTGCCATTATTACCATACTGTAAAAGTGTTTTAATAAAATTGAGATTATCATTATTTTAGAAACAAATACAATAAGCCCATCACCCAAGCAAATTGGGTCTACAATTATTTTTTAATAGCCAGTTAAAGGAAATAAAACACATGTCTGAATTTATTAAATCAAAAGCTGCCATTGCTTGGGGTCCTAATCAACCACTTAGTGTTGAAGAAGTTGATGTGATGATGCCTAAAAAAGGCGAAGTTATGGTAAAAATTACCGCTACAGGTGTGTGTCATACTGATGCATTTACATTATCAGGACAAGATCCTGAAGGCATATTTCCTGCTATTTTAGGTCACGAAGGAGCTGGTGTTGTCTATGCAGTTGGCGAAGGCGTAACGAGTGTTGAAGTGGGGGATCATGTTATTCCTTTATACACTGCAGAATGTGGCGTATGTAAAATGTGTACTTCAGGTAAAACTAACCTGTGTTCAGCCGTGCGCGAAACACAAGGTAAAGGCCTAATGCCAGACGGCACTACACGCTTTTTTAAAGATGGCCAACCAATTTATCACTACATGGGTACATCAACGTTCTCTGAGTACACTGTATTGCCAGAAATCTCACTTGCTAAAGTAAATAAAGAAGCATCACTAGAAGAGATTTGCTTACTAGGCTGTGGTGTAACAACGGGCATGGGCGCAGTTACCAACACAGCTAAAGTAAAGCCTGGCGACACTGTTGCTATATTTGGCTTAGGCGGTATTGGTTTGTCTGCGATTATTGGCGCAAAAATGGCTGGTGCAGGTCGTATTATCGGTGTTGATATAAACACCACTAAATTCGATTTAGCTACAAAACTAGGTGCTACTGATTTAATTAACCCAAAAGATTTCGACAAGCCAATTCAAGAAGTTATTGTTGAAATGACAGATGGCGGCGTTGACTACTCGTTTGAATGTATCGGTAATGTTGACGTAATGCGCTCAGCGCTTGAGTGTTGCCACAAAGGTTGGGGTGAGTCGGTCATTATTGGTGTGGCAGGTGCAGGCCAAGAAATATCAACCCGTCCGTTTCAGCTGGTAACTGGGCGTGTATGGCGTGGTAGTGCATTTGGTGGCGTTAAAGGCCGTTCACAACTCCCTGAAATTGTTGAGCGTTACATGGCAGGTGAATTTGCTCTTAGCGACTTTATTACTCACACAATGAGCCTTGAAGATATTAACGAAGCGTTTGATTTAATGCACGAAGGCAAAAGTATTCGTACAGTCATTCATTACTAATAAACTGCATTCGTAAAATAGCTTATTAATAAGCCGTAATACTTTTAAGTTTACGGCTTTTAAGGATTAAGTATGTTAGAAAATATCTCAAGTGTAAAAGTGTCTGGCGGTTGGCATAAGCAATATACTCACAGCTCGCGAAGTACACATTGCACTATGCGCTTTGCCGTATTTTTACCACCTGGCGCAAGTGAAGCAAATAAAGTACCGGTACTTTATTGGTTATCGGGATTAACCTGTACCGACGAAAATTTTATGCAAAAAGCCGGTGCATTTAAAAAAGCAGCAGAGCTGGGTATTGCTATTGTAGCGCCTGACACTAGCCCGCGTGGCGAAAACGTACCCAATGAAGACAGCTACGACTTTGCACAAGGCGCAGGCTTTTACGTAAATGCCACGCAAGCTCCTTACAACACCCATTTTAATATGTACGATTATGTTGTTAGTGAATTACCAGCATTGATAGAGCAACATTTTCCGGTAACATGTATAAAAGCAATTAGTGGTCACTCTATGGGCGGGCACGGTGCATTAATGGTCGCACTTAAAAACCCGACTGCTTTTGTAAGTGCCTCGGCTTTTAGCCCTATTGTAAATCCGATTGAATGCCCTTGGGGTGTAAAAGCATTTACTGGTTATTTAGGAAATGATAAAGCGCTTTGGAAGCAATACGACAGCTGCGAGCTGATGAAAAACGCAGAGCAAGCTCATTACTTACCCATGTTAGTGAGTCAAGGTGATGCCGATGGTTTTTTACAAGAGCAACTTAAGCCAGAAAACTTAGTCGCTATTGCTGATAAAAAAAGCTACCCGCTTACACTTGAAATGCAAGCAGGCTACGATCATAGCTACTTTTTTATAAGCAGCTTTATTGACCAACACTTATTATTTCATCATCAGTTTTTAACTGCTTAGCCTCATTAGTGTGTAGAGATGACTTTTCTACCTCTACACACTCTTTTAGACTTTTAGTGACCTGCCTACATACTTGCGTAGTAGTGCTTTCCCCTTTAACTAGGCTAACAAGAGCCGAATCTATCTTTAATCCCATATCAGTAAAGTTAAATCCGTTTTTATCTGTAGGTACTGGCTCTAGTGGGTTTTTATAAGGTGTTGACTGCGCCGGGCTAATACTATTTTTATCATTACGCGCCTGAGATTGTGCTTGCCCATCAATAATAGCGCCCGCAACTGTACAGCCAGAAAGGCAATAAAAAAACAAAAGTACAATAATTGTTTTCATCATTCATCCTTAACTAAATATTACCTAAATTGTATACGTTTTTTATTGTAACTCTGTAAAAAAATGTAAGTATTACTACCTAAAATCATTTATAAACTTTCTTGTAACACCCACCAGCTGCAATATAAAAAATGGCGACCCTAAATGACCTAAAATTTTATTAATGGTAGGTTGTAAGTGTTCTGTGAGAAGTTCAGGAAATAAAAAGCAAAAACAGATAACCCAGCGCAAAATAGTAACGCTGTTTTTTCAAGTTTAGTGGGTGTGATTAATGTTTTATTTAAAGGCAAAAGGTTCACATAGGTGTCTTTTAGGTATGATAAAAGAATACGGGGCTTTAAAACTCAGATCAAATTAACTATCGCGTAAAATAGTAATAAAAACATGTAAAAGTTTCCTCAATAATTTTTATTAAACTCAGCTTCCTACAATAAACCATTGATTATTAGTTATTTATGCAATGGCCCACTGTTTGCTTATTATTAACAAAATTAACCCGCATAGGCTCAATAATGGAAATTGATTTACAGTGGAATGAAATCATCGATAACTTAATACATTTAGGTATTGCATACCTACTTGCGCTACCTATGGCTTACGACAGAGAGCGTAGCCATGATGGTGCAGGCCTTCGTACCTTTCCTCTTGTTGCTGTTGCATCGTGTGGGTATGCATTAATAGCGATGTCGGTTTTAGATGGCGCAGAAGCTCAATCTAAAATGTTGCAAGGCATCATTACTGGCATTGGTTTTATTGGCGGTGGCGCAATTTTGAAAAATAACAAATCAACCTCCGGTACAGCAACCGCAGCCAGTATTTGGAATATGGGCTTAATTGGTATAGCTGTAGCCTATAGCCGTTACGAAATAGCCATTTTGCTCGCCATTATTAATTTTATAACGCTAAGGTATGTAAAAAAGTTTAAGTGATAATTAGCTGTATCATTACAAGTAATGCGAGCAAATATTGGTCGTATTACGTGTGTATAATCACTGGCAAAATATAAATACACGATTTCAATTTGATACAATATAACATATAATAAATACAGTTTTAAATCACTCTATATAGCTCTCTTATGTCGCTACCTTCAACCGATAACCGCTTACATCATATTGATATATTACGGGGCATTATAATTATATTTATGGTTATTGACCATGGTATGTATTATTGCCTTAATTACTCAGTTACCGATCCGATGACCATTCCAGGGACTGATCCCGTTACCTTTTTTACGCGTTTTGTTTCTCACTTTTGCGCACCACTCTTCGTATTCTTAGCAGGTCTATCTGCGGCTATAACAGAGCATAAATATGTATCCACTAAAGCATTTTCACAAAGCTTGATTATTCGTGGTTTAGTGCTAATTTTGTTTGAATTTACTATTGTTTCGTGGTCTTGGAGCTTTAACCCACTATACCCAATGCTATACGCACAAGTTATTTGGGCTATCGGCTGGGGCTTTGTTATTTTAGGACTGCTGCGTTTCCTGGGCATTTATGCCATTTTTGTAGCAGGCTTATTACTCGTGTTTGGGCATAATTTATTTGATGGAACAAGCTTTGAGCCTAATACATTTGCACATACTGCTTGGTCTATTGCACATCAAAAAAATGTACTTGATCTCCCTTTTGATTTTCAAATTAGAACAACCTACCCAGTTGCCCCTATTGTTGGCTTAATGGCATTGGCATATTGCGCTGGTGTTTATTACAAAGCACAACAATACAGTAAAAAAGTGATGAATCACGCATTGTTATTAGGGGTTACTTGCCTTGCGCTTTATGGCATTTTACGTGGGTTTAACTTATACGGTGACATGTCACAGTTTGCTATACATACAAGCTCATTACTCACTGTTATGTCGTTTCTAAACCCAACAAAGTATCCGCTTTCGCTGCAGTTTATGTTACTTACTGTTGGCCTTGGGCTTATTTTTTTAAAGGCATTAAGTGGTTTAAAAACCGATTTTTCGCATAACTTTTTACAAGTACTGGGTAAAACAAGTATGTTTTCATACCTTGTGCATTTGTATTTATTACATGCTATTGCTTGGTTACTTATACCTATTCTTGGCTTTAATTTTAGCGATATGACCTACGCAGATACGCTCGTTGGTTTGCCTGAAGGTTATGGCATGAGTTACACAGCAACACTTTTATTTATAGCCGTTGTAATAGGGCTAACAACCCTACTCGCTAAGCGATACATTGTTTGGAAGCGAAGCCACAAACATAGCTTAATTGCTAAATATATATAGCGTTTATACAAGTTAGCACAAAATAATAGACATTAAAAAAGGCGCTTAAAAAGCGCCTTGCTAACAAGTATGTGTGCTTAAAACATATCTTGATAGGAGTTTGTTGTGCTAAACGTAATTGCTTTTTCAAAGCCAGGTAAATGAATACTTTGCTCGTCTATTACAATGTCGTTGTCGTCAATAAGTCCGTCGCCAAAGCGATAAATAAGCTCGTACTGGCCTAAATCTGCTTGCGTTTGATACGTTTTCTGCGAAGCGCTAACCACACTATTTTTCTGTGTGTAACTAGTCATAACATCATCGCCATGGCGCTTAGCAAGCATTTGCATTGTTACTTTTGGTGAAAGTACAGTAGCTGTTGCATTGTTTCCGCCAAAGCCTTTTGAATTTATAAAAGCAATATCCATATCAGCGCATTCGTAATGGCTATTACGAATATCAAGATGGTCGCTATAAACATCATCAGCCACTTTATCAATTGTGGTAATACCCGGCATAATATTATGACTAAATATGCCTAACGCAATCGCTAACTGGTCACCGCTTGCAGGTGCAATAGTATGGCCAACATACGCTTTTGGCGCTGTTACTTTCCAGTTATCAATAGCAAACGTTTGCGCTACTTTATGATAAATCAAAGACTCTGTTACACGGTTTTGCGGTGTACTAGAACCATGGGCTAAAATAAAGCTACGTTCTTGCAGTGCTTCTTTACCTAATAAGCTGCTAGCAAGTGCGGCTGATTTTGCCATGGTAATATAGTTACCAGGGCCAGGTGATGTAATCGACTTTTTAACGCCATCTGCATTTACAAACACATCCGGTACGCTGCCCATAATATCAGCGCCCAACTCAAGGGCTAAAGCATCATCCATTAAAATAGCAACTTGCGCGCCTTCACCTAATGTAAAGCCACAGTTATCGCCAAATGGGCGACTGCTAGTACGGTAATCTGGTTCTTCATCATTTGATAAGTTATCTAAACGGCGCAAACCTTCAACGTTTGCAAGTGCACTCATGTTACCAAAGCCTTCTACAACTTCTGGTGTAATAGCGCACTCAACACTTGCGACAACCGCAACGCGTGTGCGCCCTGCTTGTATGTCATTAACCGCTGCACGTAAATTATATAAAAACGTTGCACATGCGCCCGAGGTCGAAAACGTAGTACCTACATTGCCCGTAACATAGGCATTAATAAAATCGGTAGACATTGTATTTAAGCCCAGTGCTAACTGCTTAGTGCTAACACGGTCGCCTTGTTGGCGCGCCTTTACTAAACCACCTAGGCCTTTGTCGTCCATTTGGCCAATTACCGATGCTGAATAGGTACCAATTTTATCTGGCTCTACGCTATTCATAATATGCTGCCAATCAAGCCCAGTTGATTTAATCGCATCTGTAGCTGCAAAAATAGTGGCTTGCAAACCACGAGGCTGATAGCGGCTGTTATACATAACTGATGGATCAAACCCAGTCGGAAATTGCCCAGCAGATTTAATTGGGTTATCGCGTGTTGAGTCATGCTTTACGTCTAAGTCGGCTGCAATAGTTACTTTAACTTTTTTGCCTTCAAGCTCTTCAACTTGCCAGCTAGCTGGAATAGGTGCAGGTAAGTCGCGAGCACGCGTTTCAAACACAATTGCGTTATCGCTTGATGCGGTTAGTGTCATTTTTTGCTGCCACGGTGTTGCGTCGGCATCAAAGTGTTCTTTTTCAATTTTACGAATAAGTGTACCAGCAATAATTTGCTCACCAAAGCGTGCTTCTATGTCGCTTTGCTCAACATTATTACCTTGTGTATCTTGTAATTGGCCGTTTACAACGCTTACTAGATTCATCAGTGTGGCGAGGCCTAAAAATGTTTCACTGCGATCTTGAGCATTTAAACTATCTAACACGATACGGCGATAACCTTGATGAAAAGAAGTACGGCCAGCGGCGTTAATGCCACCCATGCCTACTATAACGGGTAATGCTGTCATAATTTACCTTTTAGAAACGTGTTATAAGGAGAAGAGGCAGTTTAAATGGATTATGCACCACACATTGTGCTTTAATAGCCAAATATTCAGCACAAAAGGCCAAAATGTACTGGTCGGAGCATTTATATGACTGATAAACACACTAATCCACCTCTAAACATTGCTATAGCGGTATATCCGCATTTATTAGTGACTAGTTTAACGCTGCCTATAGAAATGCTAAGAGCCGGCGAGGCCTTTGCTAAAGGGCATCTTGATAAGCAAAGCTTTAGGCCACTTGCTATAAATTTAGTGGCTAAAAGTGCTGAATCTATACCCACCCGTGCAGGCCTTGCTATAAATCCTGATTGCATAACAACTAACGCGCCCTACAGCGATTTGATTATAGTGCCGGGTATTTGGCGAAAACCACGCCCAGTGGTGCGAACAAATCAAGAAATAGTTGATTGGCTAAGTGAAAGCTTTAGCGCAGGCAGCCATATAATTGGTGTCGGTACTGGCAACTGTTTATTAGCTGAGGCTGGCTTACTTGATGGCCACCCTGCTACCACCCATTGGCATTACGCCAAACAATTTAGCCATGACTACCCGCAGGTGCGCTTAAAGCCCGACTTTTTTATAACCCAATCAGAGCGCATGTATACCGTAGCAAGCCTTAATGCCCTTGCAGATGTTATCGTACATATTATCAGCCAGTACTACACAAAAGCCGCCGCGCAGCATGTAGAGCGTAATTTTTCGCACGAAATACGCAAACCCTACGAAGATCAACGCTATTTAGAAGGTGCAGTAGACCGCCACCCCGATGAGCTAATTGCGCAAATTCAATTTTGGCTAAAAACGAATTTAGCCACCGAGCTAAACTTGCAAGAAGTCGCTGCCCAATTTAGCTTAAGCTATCGTACTTTTACCCGCCGCTTTAGAGCCGCAACGAACCAAAGCCCTATTGAGTATTGGCAACAATTACGCGTAGAAGGTGCGAAAGAGTTATTAGCATCATCAAATTTATCAATTCAAGAAGTGGCTTTAGAAGTTGGATATAACGACCAAGGGCATTTAACCCGCGTGTTTAAAAAAGTATTAAGCCAAACACCCAGTGGCTACAGAAAAGTAGTTAGGAGAAAGTTGTTTGGCTAACCAACGACGACACTCTAAATTGGCATTTTTTTATACATAAATTATACTCTTATCAATAATATAATTTACGCCATACCAAGGTAACTGCATGAGAGATAAACTTAGTAAGCACCTTTTTGATCCACAAAGCGATGCTTCTATTGAATCAAAGTTATTAAAGTTACTTTCACTTGTACGAAAACATTTAAGTATGGAAGTCGCGTTTATTTCAAAATTCACCAATACTGAGCGCGTTTTTAAAGTGGTAGATAACCAAACTACAAATACATGCGTATCAGTAGGTAATTCAGATCCAATTTGCGAAACTTACTGTAAAAAAATATCTGATAACGAGCTAGAACAAATAATCCCTAATACTCTTGAGCACCCAATAACCCGCAACATGCCAGTCACAGAAAAGCTAAATATTGGCTCTTATATTGGTGTACCCATTATTTTATCCACCGGAAAAGTTTATGGAACTTTTTGCTGTTATAAAACCGTATTAGACAATGCCCTGAACGACAAAGATTTGTCATTTCTTAGGCTCATTTCTGAAATAGCTACTGAGTTAATCGAAAAAAAAGTTCAGTCTGACATTTTAAATAATGAGTCAAAGTCGCTTATTGAAAATATTATAAAAACAAACGATATTACGATTTATTTTCAGCCCATATTTAATTTATCAACCAACCAACTTTCGGGTTATGAATCTCTGTCACGCTTTTTTATTGAACCCTATAAAACACCTGATATTTGGTTTAAAGATGCTGAAAAACTGGGTTAGGAGAAGCATTAGAAATACTTGCTATACAAAATACATTACATTGCTTAGATCAATTTGATGAAAAAGCTTATATCACTATAAATACTTCACCTCAGCATATTTTATCAGGCTCAATAGACAAAGTATTACAAAGCATCGATTGTAATAGAATAATTTTAGAAGTGACTGAACATTCACCTATTTTAGACTACCAAGCGATGCGAACTGCACTTCAACCATTAAGAAGCAAAGGCGTAAGATTAGCTATAGATGATGTTGGAGCTGGCTATTCGTATTTTCAACATATTTTAGAATTAGAGGCAGATATCATTAAGTTAGATATAAGCCTCACTCAAAATATAAATAAAGACAGTAGAAAGTTTTTATTAGCTAAAGCACTATGCGGATTTGCCAAAGCTATTAATTGCTCAATTGTAGCTGAGGGTATAGAAAATCAAGATGAATTAAACACACTAAGAAAACTAGGCGTTGATAACGTACAAGGCTATTTTATTGGGCGCCCAGCTCCTATTGAAGATGCCATCCAATATCAAACAATTACGCTATAATTAATAAACGCCACTTTTAGTGGCGTTCTGATTCGTTAAATTCTTTTCGATAATAGCGCTTTTGATAGTTTTTTACTTTAGTGTGTACGCCTTTGCTTAAGCTTTTAAATTTAGCCTCAAGTACGTCTACACCGTATAAAATACCGACCACCAGCACCGAGAGTTTTATTGCAGCCCCAAGGTTTTCTGTCGCTATCATCACGCCTATTGATGCAAGCACCCAAATGGTTGCAGCAGAGGTTACGCCAACTACCGCACCATCTTTTGCGAGCATAACGCCTGCCCCTAAAAAGCCAATACCTGTAATTATTTGCCCAACTACACGAGAATGATCTATTACATCCCCTTGTAAATTAAACGCAGTGGATAAAAACAAATACGTACCCAACGTTATTAGGGCTGATGTACGAATACCTACAGGCTTGCCGCGCAATTGGCGCTCTATTCCAATAATAGCACCACAAAAAGCCGCAGTACCAATAGCTGCCCATGAATACGGGGCTACATCAATTAAATCTAAAAAAGTCACTGTTAACCTTATATTTTATTAGCTATAGCCACCGCCGTTCTTAAACGTTGGCTACCAAACGCTGACATTTTGCTAAAATCACTTCGTGCAATAGGTACATATTGGCAATCTATTGCGAGCTGTTTATCGTTACCGGGCTCACAAAACGGATCGTGAACATACACGCAGTGCTCATCAAGGTGCGTAACACACACCCAGTGTGGCGATTTTTTACCATCAAAACTGTATGTACTAATTAATAACAGCACACTAAAGCCTTTACTTAACCACTGCTCAATATGCTCAAGCTCTACATCTTTATACGTAAGCGGTATATTTGCTTG
Organism: Pseudoalteromonas sp. SR43-5; assembly: GCF_014163835.1. Taxonomy (NCBI): domain Bacteria; kingdom Pseudomonadati; phylum Pseudomonadota; class Gammaproteobacteria; order Alteromonadales; family Pseudoalteromonadaceae; genus Pseudoalteromonas; species Pseudoalteromonas sp. SR43-5. The sequence goes on along the minus strand of NZ_JACJEA010000003.1, from coordinate 100,251 downwards.
TGCAATACCATCTACAAATTGTTGATGCACGGTGGCAAGTACCACTTTTTTGTTTTCGTTACGTACGCCATCTAAAAACAAAGGCTCTGTGGTATTAACCATTACCTCGCTTTTAAAACCACGCTTATTAGCCCCAAGTGCCAAACCAAACGGATGGCAACCACCATGACCCGATGTCATAAAAATGGTGGTACCTTCACGCCAAAGTGCCAGCTCATGCGATTGGGTAAGCTCAGTTGTTGGCTCAAGTGCGCCCATTGCCATTAATAGTGCAGCAGGTCCGCACGTAAACTCAGTAGTTTGCTGATACCACGGCGTTAAACGCGCCACTTTTAACTCACTCGTTTGTCGAATGTTTTTTTGCATTCGTAGTGCGTCACTGTGGTCATCGTAATAATCGCTATATTGACCAAACACTCTGTAACCTAAGCTTTTATAAAGCCCTATCGCACCTTCGTTATTTACAGCCACTTCTAAACGAAGGTAAATACGCCCTCGCTCATACGTTTCTTTTTCAAGGCTAGTAAGCAATGTCTTTGCAACGCCCTTACCTTGCATTGTGGGTTTTACAGCAAGCGAATATAAACGCGCTAAACGAGTCCCTTTATGGCACCACACTAATCCATATCCACATACTTGCTCGCCATTTTGGGCAACGAGTAAAATACCGTGTTTTGCACTAAGCCAGCGTTTTAAACTACGCGGACTTAATTTATCGTTATTAAAGCAAGCGTTTTCAACGTCAATCAGTGCATTTAAATCACTACTAAGCGCCTTTCGAATAACAAGGTTGCTCATGTTATTACCCACGGCCTCGTGCTTCTAAGCGTTGTTTAAACTCATCCATAATGATCATGTATAGCTCGTCGCCTAAATAGCCGTCTTCTACCTTGTGATCAATACTTGGGTTGTCGTTTACTTCAAGTACATATGCTTTGCCTTGATGCTCTTTAACATCTACGCCATATAAACCCCTACCCACTGTTTTACATGCTTTTAATGCTGCATCTAACACCGCTTTTGGTAACTCAAAGGTTGGTAGAGTTTCAAAGCCGCCAGAGAAAAACCGTTTAGCGTCGTGGTTATAAATTTGCCAATGGTTACGCGCCATTAAATAGCGGCATGCATAAATTGCACGGCCATTTAACACACCCACTCGCCAATCATATTCGGTATACATGTATTCTTGTGCAAGCACTAATGCGCTATATTCAAACAGCTCTGTAAGCTTAGCGGCAAGCTCATCACGGTTTGAAACTTTAAACACACCTTTTGAGAACGACCCTTCAGGCATTTTTAAAACAAGCGGATACGTAAACGCTTCTTCTAATTGCTCAAGCGTTTCATTTGCTTGATCAGCCACTACAACCGTTTTTAAACTTGGCACTTTTTGATAATTAAATGCATCGTGTAAATACACTTTATTACAACAACGTAAAATAGACTCAGCATCGTCAATAACCACTAAACCCAGGCTTTGCGCTTTGCTTGCAAGGCGATACGTTGGGTGGTCAATCGCTGTAGTTTGGCGAATAAATAACGCATCAAACTGGGCAATGTTATCAATTTCGTCAAAGCTTAATGCTTGTGCATAAATACCGTGCTTAGCAGCTGCTTTAATAAAACGTGCAATGGCGTCTTTGTCACTCGGTGGTACTTTTTCGTTATGATCAACAAGTATTGCCATGTCCCATCTAAAACGACGTTGCACAGAACTAATACGCCACTGCGTTTTAGTAAAGTTATCTAGCTTGGCTACAAATTCGCTGTACTGCTGCTCGCTTAAAGACGACATCGAGCCTTGTTGCAATAATCCTTGTTCATCAACAAATAAAATAGGCGCTGGGTATTGTTTAAATACCGACTTTGCCGCTTTTGATTGTAAATCGTTTTGGGCATTACCAAAGTAAAGTGTGCCATCTATTTGGCCCACATTTAACATAGGAGCTTGGCCACTACGAAGAGCATTAATGGTTTTTACACTGGGTAAAACTTGGTGCTTGCGCGCCTCTGCAAGTAATGAGCAATAGTAACCTTTGCTCAAGTATTGGCTTGAGTCGCACAGATTAATAATGCGTGTTTTTGGTTCGTTATGTTTTGGGTAATCACGTAAGTAGGTATTAAACGTAATTACATTTTCGAACGATTGAGCAAGCGTTTGCTCGTTGTTATCAACCACAATTAAGGTTTTAAACACGACTTTTCCTAGTTAAGTCAAAATATAAAAAGCATGCTTAGTAAAATACTAAGCATTATAAATAGAAACACCCATCGTACTAAGTGGGCATTGCGCGAATCACTTAATATGATGGGTGCTTTAACAGGTACCTACTGTACGAGTTAGCGCTTAAATTGCTTAAGCGACATGTGCTTTATATGCCCTTTTTTAAAAACGCACAAACGAGATATTTTTAGCGTGAAGATGAAAAATATTGATTAACTAATAATGCAGATTAAAATACGCAAAACAACACCTTATGAGAGTTAAAAATGTCGCTGCCTGCTTGCCCAAAATGCCAATGTGAATATGCTTACGAAGACCAACAACTGCTTATTTGCCCCGAGTGCGCCCATGAGTGGAACCCAAATACTACAAATGATGAAGACGCAATTTTAGTAAAAGATGCCAACGGCACTTTACTTAATGATGGCGATAAAGTGACCGTAGCCAAAGATTTAAAAATTAAAGGCAGCTCGCAAGTAATTAAAATTGGCACCAAAGCGGTTGTTAGACGTGTGCTTGATAAAAAAGATCACGAGCTAGATTGTAAAGTGGAAGGCATTGGCGAAATGATGGTAACTGCTAAGTTTGTGAAAAAGGCTAATTGAGTTAGCCTCCCTATAACCGAGTAGTTATAAGCGAAGAATTGGTTTTCATATTCGCTTTAACAAGCATATACCAAAATTTTCTAACATTTTTTGGCATTGATTTATGTACATCTCGGAGTCCATTTTAGGCAAAATATATGCTAGTTGATCCTTGTCGCCATTAATATGCTTTACAGCATTTTTAGAGTAGTTAAATTTTTTGATTGCAAGTCGGGGCTTAGAGAAAAAATCAGGATTTGAATTATGGAAGTCCCATACCATTTTTTTTAAGTTTTGGTGTGAGCTTTCAAATCCATAAATTTCACTTAAACCAGATAATAATTCAGATGCTGCAGCAGATAAATGTAAGCTAGAAATAAAGCGTTCTTCATTGTACAGGTCGATAGCGTCTTCAATCATATCCATAGCAATATCACCTTTATGAATTTTCATAGTACCCTCCGGTCTCCCTTAATATAATCAAGGACATTTTACATTTTTGAGTATTACACTCTACAAAAACACTAATAATTGAGTAGTAACTCCAAGTAATATAGCTATAAAATCAGATAAGTTAGTTCAAGCTATGTATATAAAGTAGTCCCTCAGAAGGTTTACTTTGCTGAAGGAAGTATTTATAAGATCTCTACCACAACATATTCGTGGGCTTTACCTGCAATTGTTAACGTAATTTCATCATCAATCTGTTTATTTAATAATTGCTTACCCATTGGTGCGCCGGGTGTTACAACAGCAATTGCATGTTGTTTAACATTTACGGTTAAACCACCTGCTGCAGGGCCTAAATAAAACCATTTTTGCGCTGCGTTATCATCTTCTAAACACACCAACGAACCGATAGCTATTTTGTCGGTTGGCTTTTCGTTAAAGGCAGGCTCAAACAATTCTATGCTTTTATAGCAATCGTTTACGCGCTGGGCTTGGCCTTGTGCTAAATAAGCGGCTTCGAGCCCTAGGGTATCGTATTTGTTTTCGGCTATGTTTTCTTCATGTGTGGCGGTGTCGTGCGCGGTTTTTGCCGCTACTTTTGCTGTTGTAAGCTGCGCTTCTAGCGCAAAACGAAGATGTTCGATAACGTGGGTTTTATTCATGGGGATTAATACAATACTGGCAGTAAAAATAAGGCAGTTAGTTTAACATTTTTGCTAGGCTTAAAACCATTGTTTTAAACCCCCGTAAGTTTGGTGGGAATACTAGCGGGGCTTAAATTAGCATTAAACAAGTAAAGAGCTGTTGGTTGGTGCAGCTCTTTGTTTGTGCTTTATTAAAAACCTTATGGCATATCTAATAATGTTTGCGTGTGGGCATCTACTTTAACTTCGTAGTTTTTAGCGCTTAAGCCCAATAGCTCTGGCAAGGTTGCCGCTATACAAATAGACGAGAACGTACCCACTACAATGCCGGTAAATAATGCAATAGCAAAGCCTTGCAGTGGTGCACCTGCAAGTATCCAAACGCTGGCAACCGTTGCAAGTGTGGTACCCGACGTTATTAAGGTGCGCGTTAGTGTGCTTTTAATCGCATTATTAATAATAGTCGCTGGGCTAAGTATATTGTTTGATTGAACACGTAAAAGCTCACGCACTCTATCCCCTACTATTATTGAGTCGTTAAGTGAGTAACCAATAATAGCCAGTAAACTTGCCAGTACGGTTAGGTTAAATTCAATTTGTAATAGTGAAAATAACCCAAGTACGAGTATTAAATCGTGCACTAACGCAACCACAGACCCTACCGCTAATCGCCATTCAAAACGCACTGCAAGGTAAATCATTACCGCAATCATTGCAGCAAACATGGCTAAACAGCCTTGATCAAATAACTCATCGCCCACTTGTGAGCCAATATAAGCTGACGATAATACCTGTGCGTTTATATCATCGTTTTGTGTAACAGCGCTTTGCCAATCAAGGCTATTACCTGTTGTTGATGCACTTGGCGCTTCTCTTAATTGAAAATGGCTATTACCTTGCGCGGTTAGCTCAAACTCACCGTTATGATTTTTAGCAATAAACGATTGAAGCTCTTTTAGCTCAACACTTTGGCTGGTTGTAAACTCAGTTAAATAACCGCCGGTAAAATCTAGGCCAAAATTTAGACCTTTTTGCGTAAGCGTAAATACGGATAGCAGCACTAACATGGCGCTTAAAAGCATGCCCATAAAGCGTAAACGTGTGCCCGCCTCGCCTTTCAAAAAAGTGTTAAGCATGTGCTTTTTCTCCTACTTTTTTACCCATTTTTAAATACAACGTTTGGCTTAATATTTTTGATACGTACACACCTGTAAATACAGACGTTAAAAGCCCCAGTGCGAGTGTAATGGCAAAACCTTTAACGGGCCCATAGCCTATGCCGTATAAGATAAGTGCGGTGATCATGGTGGTTATATTGGCATCAAATATTGTATTTGCGGCTTGTTTATACCCCTCTTGAATAGCTTGATATGGTGCACGGCCTTGGCGACGTTCTTCTTTAATGCGTTCAAATATTATTACGTTAGTGTCTACCGCCATACCTATGGTTAGCACCAGACCTGCAATACCCGGAAGCGTTAACACAACCCCTGGTAATAATGACATTAAGCCCACAAGCGACGTTAAATTTAATATAAGTGCTACGTTTGCAATAAGGCCTAAACGGCGATACCAAAGCGCCATAAATGCAAGCGTAATACCCATGCCTAACATAAGCGCGGCTAAGCCATTACTAATATTTTCGCTGCCGAGGCTTGGCCCTATTGTTTGTTCGTGCACAATTGTAACGGGTGCTGTAAGCGAGCCTGCACGTAATAACAATGCTAGATCGGCTGCCGCTTGTTGGCTTTTCATATTGGTAATACTAAAACGCGAACTTAAATGCTGAGCAATATTGGCAACATTAATAACTTCGCTTTTTTTAACTACTTCACCTTTAGCATTTTGAGAATACTCAGAGTAAACCGTCGCCATTGGCTTACCAATATTGGCTTTTGAAAACGCCGACATTGCATCCCCTCCTTGGCCGTCTAGGCTTAGCTGTACCAATGGTTTACCCCAATCGTCGCGGCCTATGTTTGCATTATTAATATGATCGCCTGTAAAAATTGGCACAGGATCGAGCTTTATCTTTCCGCCCGATTGCATATTAAATGTTTGCCCGCCAATTTCTTTTAATTGATAAAAACCAAGCGATGCTGTTGCACCAATAATACGCTTAGCTTCGGTTGGATCTTGCACGCCTGGTAGCTCTATACGAATTCGATGTTTGCCTTGTTGCTGTGTTACCGCTTCAGTAATGCCTAACTCTTCAATACGTGAACGAAGGGTTGTAAGTGTTTGGCCCATTACTTCTTTATCAAAGCTGCTGCGGCCTTGCTCTGAATAACTAAATTTGGCAGTTTTAACGCTGCCATTATTGCTTGTTACAACGGCAAAATTAGCAAACCGGCTTTGTAGCTCTTCAATAACGGGGGTTAACTTGTCTGTTGCATTAGGCAATGCGTTTATTTCAAACCCGTGCTGAGTTTGCTGCGCTTTTACGCCATGTGCTTTTTGCTTAATAATGATTGATTTAGCTTGTTGATACGCACTGACTAACTGCTCATCAACGGCTTTATCTAAATCTACGTCTAATACAAATAGCACACCGCCATTTAAATCAAGGCCCAGCTTTATTGGTGATAAACCAAAATTTTGTAACCATGTAGGGCTGGTTGCATGCTCAACAATTTTAACTTGCGTGTTTGGGTATTGCGCTTTTATAGCCGCTTGTGCCTGAGCGCTTTTAGTTGGCTCGTTTAAAAGTACATTAATAGTTGATTGCTTATCTAAACCCTGCTCAACCTCTAACCCTTGGTTATTTAAAAAAGTAACTAGCGTTTTAGTGCTCGGTAAAGATTGCGTTTCACTGTGCGGAGCAGCACTGATGTGCAACCACGATTTATTTGGGTATAAATTTGGTAATGCGCTGATAGCTAATAAAACCAATACTATTAGCATGGCTATATAGCTTAATTTGAACTTAGCCGTAGACGGTTTTTTGTCTTTTTTAAAACTTAACATGTTGAATCCTTATTGCCAGCAAAGCTAGCAACGTACTTTTTAAAAGCACAATTAATCTGCAGGCTAAAACTTTAAAAGTTAAAACCTAATAAAATTAAATAAGGAAAATTAAGCGTGGTAGGTAGTTACAGCTCTGTAGAGTAAATTAACGTCTTTCCAGCCACTCAAGCGCGACTTTTTACTATTAGTTACAAGCGTATACCAAGGCTGTATAGGATTAATCGCTCTTGGTCGTAAGAATATATGCCTAACAAGATTTTGAGCAAAAAATTCAAAAACCACATCGTATTCTGGCTCACTTTGAACAGTGTGCAAAAACAATGATGAATTATTGGCAGTTAACCTTGGTTGGTGCGCGTCAAAATCGGTTTGATGCGTTTTTTTATGCTGCGCAGTATCTACAGACTTACTAATAGGCTGTATTTTAGTTAAATCGGCAATATCAGTAAGCGAAACCTGCGTACTAACAGTAATATTTAAATTTTGTGAGGCGCCCATAGCATTGCTCTGCACACTAAAAAGTGCAGCAAGTAGCAAAAAGGCAGTTAAAAACACTCTAAATTTAAACATTCACGTTTTAAAACTAAAATAAGGGATGCGTAGTATATAAGGGCAAGCGTTTAAAATACAATAGCCTGCTCGTTAATTTAGTTTGATCTTACAACTTAACCTGAGGCGCTGGCGTTGCTTTATTTCGAACCAATTATTTAAAGATTTTTTTGGTAATTTCATTTATAAAATATGTTGCGCTCAAATCTACTACTTCGACAGCATCTCTTTTCCTTACCAAATACAAAATAAGTAGTTATTTAGGGTTAATTTTAATTTATTACTTGTAGTTTTATTATTCATTTTGCATTTATTTAGTCGTTTTTTTTGGTAAAATAGTAAATAAGCCATAAAACTTCGTACTATAAATGGTCAAGTTGCAGCGGCTATACGAAATTAGTATAATTAAATGTAAACAAATAGCTAAATTTTGATTTTCTTAATTATGTTATGGATAGTAAATAAGGCAGGGAAAGTCATTATGGAAAAAAACATATTTAGTAAAATAGCCTCAAAATTTTACAACAAAAGCTTAAAGCTAATAAATACCCTAAGTAATGACACTGACCTAAAAAAGCTAATAAACAACAGTGAAATAGTCTCTTTTGATATCTTTGATACTGTAATCCTCAGAAAAGTCTTCGAACCAGCTGATATTTTTACAATAGTTGAGAATTTATATAATGATGAACATAAAAAGCTAGACATAGACTTTAAAAGCATCCGAGGTAATGCCGAGGCAGAAGCAACAAAAATACTAGCTGAGCTAAATGGTACCCAATCCATAGGTTTGGATGAGATATATGCACATATACAAAAAACACAAAATCTAGATAGCAAAGTAATTAACATATTGAAAGCGCTAGAAATCGAAATAGAATTAAAATTTTGTGTCAAAAATGAATATATGCACTCTTTTTATCAATACTGTATTGATAATGGTAAAAAGGTTATTTTCACCTCAGACATGTACTTACCGGAGTACGTGATAAAAAAAATTCTTTACGATAATGGGTATACAAAATTTCATAAATTATTTTTATCCTCTGTAATTCGTAAATCAAAGTCTAAAGGAGGGTTATATCCGCATATACTTAAAGACCTATCCTGTAAACCGTCTAAGCTTTTACATATTGGCGATTATTACTTCGCCGATGTCATTAACGCGATGAAAGAAGGCATCAAACCTTATTATTACAAAAAAACCAGTGAATATGCGCTTAGCCATCATTCATTTAAAAGACTAAGGCAGCTATACCCTTCTAAACTCTCTATAGAAGAATCTATTTATTTTGCGACTATCATAAACAAAACGTTTACCCAAAGAGATAATAACAACGAGAATATATGGTACGACTTTGGTTATGTATACTGTGGAATAATATATTTTGGCTTAACTCGTTGGTTAACTAGCCAGGTTTTGCATCAAGAAATAGAACATATATTTTTCCTTGCTCGCGACGGCTATATTATGCACAAAGCCTATAGCCTTATGAATCAGGGAGCTAAAACGCCTGTTAGTAAGTATATGTACGCATCAAGACGAGCTATAAACATCCCAACTATATACAATGGAATCGATGAATATTCGATAAAAGTACTATGCCATTTTGTTCCTAATTTGAGCGTCGCTAATTACCTTGATAGAGTTGATATAGATGCAACAAAACATATTAAAAAAATAAAAGAAGTTGGATTTTTTGATCAAAATCATATAATTGACACAGATAACGATAAGGATAAATTAGCAAAACTCTTTCATTTATTAGTTGATGATGTATGCAGTATTGCAGCTGTAGAAAGAGAAAACCTACTAACTTACCTAAATCAAATTGGGTTTATGGATGCCAAAAAAGTCGCGATTGTTGACATTGGGTGGCAAGGGACAATTCAGAACTCATTAAATAAGCTAATGTTATTAGAAAATAATGAAATAGATATTCATGGTTATTACCTAGGTACATTTCAAACTGCAATGAAGTTTGCTGAAAAAGGGTTTCCGATGTCTGGCTATATGTGTAACTTTTCAGAACCTAAAAATAATTTTCAAGTGTTATCGGAAGGTGTGCATATGCTCGAATTTATTTTTTCAGCACCTCACGGCTCTGTAATTAAATTCGATAAAAAAAATGATGACATAGTAGCTATATTCGAACCTAATGACTTTTCTAATGATAAGCTAAATACAATAAACGAATTTCAAAAAGGGGCTATGGACTTTATTTCTGATTTTATGGCTATTGAGAGAGACTATAAAAAAATAAATATCGCTCCTGAAACGGCTATAAAACCTATATCTCGACTATTAAAGACCCCTACTTATAGCGAATCCGTAAACTTTGGTAATCTAAAACACTCTGAGTATGTCGGAGCAAATAGCCATGAAAGTTATTTTGCTAAAACGTCCGATCCATTAAAAATGTTTCTTAACCCGATTAAGTTTAAGCAAACCTATAGCAAATCATTATGGAAAGCTGGTTTCAGAAAACGTTATATGCGATATATTCTACCGGAAAATATATACTGCTATTTTAGAAAGCATTAATTAGGTAACCGCATTTTAACGCTTAAAATTAATATTCAAAAAACTAATACCTTTCCTTGTTTCAATTTACTGCGTTTACTTAACTTATAAGTGATTTTATCTACCCACATACCAATTCTGAGATACTGAATGCGCCCCAGACAAAGCACAGAAAAACGCCCCGACGCCATGAATTTACGCCAAAGTGTAAAAACACTGTGGCCCTACCTTACAAAATTTAAAGGCCGTGTTTTTATCGCACTTATGGCGCTTATAGGCGCAAAAGGTGCCACGCTTTTAATGCCTTGGGCGCTTAAAGAAATTATAGAATCGGTAGATAAGTCGATTAACCCACTGTTAGTTATTCCCGCTTTATTATTATTGATGTACGGCGCGCTGCGTTTTGCTAGCGTGTTTTTAGGTGAAATAAGAGATGCTGTATTTTCTCGCGTTACCGAACACGCAATGCGTGATATTGGTTTAAAGGTATTTAAGCATTTACACTCACTTGAGCTGGCTTTTCATTTAGATAGGCAAACCGGTGGCATTAGCCGCGATATAGAACGCGGTACTAGCGGCTTAAGTTTTTTAATGCGCTTTTTAATGTTTAACATTGTGCCTACTTTGTTTGAAATACTGACCGTTGCGATTATTTTTGGCACGTTGTTTTCTGTTTGGTTTGCGCTGATTACATTATTGGCAGTCGCCATTTATATTACCTTTACTGTGGTGGTTACTCAGTGGCGAAACCGCTTTATTAGAGAAGCAAATGCTGCCGACAATCAAAGTAATACCCGCGCAATAGACAGCTTGCTTAATTATGAAACTGTAAAATATTTTAATAATGAGCAGTTTGAAGCAAAAACTTACGACACCTTTTTAGCAAACTGGGAAAAAGCCCGTTTAAAAAATAGAATGTCGTTGCTCGCCCTCAACTCAGGCCAAGCACTTATTATTGCTTGTGCTATTACCGCGTTAATGTGGTTGGGCTCAACCGAGGTAGTTGCAGGTACGCTTTCTATTGGTGAACTTGTGATGATTAACGCGTATATGATTCAGTTGTTTTTACCGCTTAACTTTTTAGGTTTTGTGTACCGCGAAATAAGACGCGCGCTAACCGACCTTGAAAACATGCTTGGACTACTTAACAAAAAACCACAAATAACCGATGCACTTAATGCTAAAGAACTCAATATTAGACAAGGTGAAATAACATTTAATAATGTAAGTTTTAGTTACGATGCGCATCGCCCTATTCTTAATAATCTTAGCTTTAATGTTAAAGCAGGCAGCAAAGTAGCCATTGTTGGTGCCAGTGGGGCAGGTAAAAGTTCATTAGCGCGACTGCTTTATCGTTTTTATGATGTAAGCGGTGGTGAAATTAGTATCGATAATCAAGCAATAAACTCAGTAACACTTAATAGTTTACGAAAAGCCATTGCAATAGTCCCGCAAGACACCGTGCTGTTTAACACCACGATTCGTGAAAATATCGCTTACGGCAGACCATCAGCAAGCGATGCTGAAATTGATGAAGCCATTGCTATGGCGCATTTAAAAGACTTTATAGGCACACTTGATAAAGGCGATAAAACACTGGTTGGCGAGCGTGGTTTAAAAGTATCCGGCGGCGAAAAACAGCGTATTGCCATTGCCCGCGCCATTTTGAAAAAGTCCCCTATTTTAATTTTTGATGAAGCAACATCTGCACTCGACTCTCATTCTGAGCAAGCAATACTTGCTGCAATGCGTGAGGTTGCCAGTAACCATACGAGTATTGTTATTGCTCATCGGTTATCTACTATTACCGATGCAGACACCATTATTGTGCTCAAAGCCGGACAAATTATTGAGCAAGGTAAGCACGATGAGTTACTTACACTCGCCGGAGAATACGCCCGTATGTGGGAGCTTCAGCATAAAAAGTAAATAGAGTGTAACCCCTCTTAGCTCGGATACTTTTAAGTATTCGAGCTAAATAAAGCGTTTATAGAACCTATTAGCCTTTCTCTTTTCTCCTATATTAGCTTTATCGAGCACTGTGGTGATTCACCTCAAAAGATTTGTTTGTCTGATTAATATCAATAACAATCGATAAGTTAAATATTCGTAACAATAAAAATGATTCACTGCTGCTTTAATTCAATCAGTGATACTCAGGAGTAAGTAATGAAAAAGAGTTTAATTGCCGCAGCATTAGCTGCCACATTTATTACAGGTTGTTCAGAGCCGCAAACAACAAAAACAGACGAGCAACAATCTAAAGTAACCACTGCAGCAGTGACACAAAAAGCAGAGTTAGGTAGTTTTGGTGTTGACCTAACAGCCCGTAACGAAGCCGTTAAACCAGGCGATGACTTTTTTATGTATGCCAGCGGCACGTGGTATAACAACTACGTAATGCCTGCTGATAAAACCCGCTACGGTGCATTTTCAGGATTAGCTGAGCGCAGCGAAGACGATGTTAAAGCTATTATTGAAGAAATAGCAGCACGTAAAGATTTAAACGCAGAAGAAAAACTAGTAGCTGATTTTTACAATGCGTATATGGATACCGAAACACTTAATAAACTCGGTGTAGCGCCTATTAAGCCATTGTTAAGTGAAATTAGTGATATAGCGTCAACTGACGATTTAGCTGAGATGTTTGGTAAGTCTTGGTTAACCAGTAATAAAGCCCCTTTTGGCGGCGGCATGTGGTTTAATCGCCTAGACCCTAATAAATATGAAATGTCACTAGGTGCTGGTGGTTTAGGTTTACCAGATCGTTCTTACTACCTTGAAGACGCTGAGCGCTTTGTAAAAACCCGTACAGCTTATGTTGCTCACATTGCTGACATGCTTAAGTTTGCAGGAGTAGAAAATACCGCTGAGCGCGCTCAAGCAATTGTTGATCTTGAAACCAAAATTGCACAAGGTCATTGGCCTCGTGAAAAGCGCCGTAATCGCGACTTAACCCTAAACCAAGTTGAACGTGCCGATTTAAGCACTGCTTATCCTGGCTTTAACTGGGATTTATACTTTGCGCAAACAGGTTATAAAGTACCTCAGTTAAATGTATCTCAGCCTGAGCCAATAAAAGCGATGATTGAGCTAATCAATCAAGAAGATATTGCAGTATGGAAAGACTACCTAACGTATCACGCTATTAGCGGTAACGCAGGTTTACTATCAGAGGACGTATTTAATACTAACTTTGCTTTTTTTGGTAAAGAACTAAACGGACAGCAAGAGCCTCGCCCTCGTTGGAAACGTGCAATAAGTGAAATGTCAGGCACAAGTTCGCTTGGTTTTGCTATTGGTAAGATATACGTAGCACGTTACTTTCCTGAGTCGTCAAAACAACAAATGTCTGAGCTGGTTGAAAACCTACGTACAGCTCTTGGTGAACGTATTGATAACTTAGAGTGGATGGGCGATGAAACTAAAGTAAATGCGCGCGCTAAACTGGCTGCATTTGTACCAAAAATTGGTTATCCCGATGTTTGGCAGTCTTATGATGGTTTAAGCATTACTAAAAACGATTTAATCGGTAATGTGAAAAACATGCGTGAATTTTTTCATGCAGAAAGTGTTGAAAAAGAGCTACAAAAAACAGACCGTAACCGCTGGGGCATGACGCCACAACGCGTAAACGCTTACTACAATAGCTCGTTTAATGAAATTGTATTTCCGGCTGCGATATTACAACCGCCGTTTTTCGATCCAAATGCCGATCCGGCTGTAAACTATGGCGGTATTGGCGCTGTAATTGGTCACGAAATGGGTCATGGGTTTGACGATCAAGGTTCAAAATCAGACGAAAACGGTGTGCAACGTAACTGGTGGACTGATGCTGACCGCGCTGCATTTGACAAAAAAGCCGATCAACTGGCTGCGCAGTACAGTAAATACGAGCCAATAGAAGGTAACTTTGTTAATGGTCGAAATAGCCTTGGCGAAAACATTGGTGATGTAGGTGGGCTATCAATGGCTTATCACGCGTACAAGCTCAGTTTAAATGGTAAAGAAGCGCCTGTTATTGACGGCGTTACTGGCGATCAGCGCTTCTTCCTTGCGTGGGCACAAGTATGGAAAGAAAAACGTACTGAGCAAAGCATGCTTAACCAACTGCGTGGTGGCACACATGCCCCTGGTCGCTTTAGAGCACAAGCGCCGCGTAACCACGATGCATGGTACAAAGCGTTTGATGTAAAACCAGGCGATGCGTTATACCTTCCTGAAGATGAGCGTGTACGTATTTGGTAAGTAACACTTACTTTTTATTACTTAGTAAGGCAACCTGTTATACAGGTTGCTTTTTTATTGAATTAAATTTACACATAATAGATATAATTCCAACGTCTAGAACCCTCGATGATCCCATTAATAAAATACAGTTTACATGGCTTTTAAACGTTACCGATTTAATCTGTTTTAATACTTACTAGCCCTTGAATGCATTTACCTTTAGAATACGCATTATAATTTTATTCTATTATTTACATATATTAAGGCGAAACGCAGATGGGAAGAGCTTACCAAAACAAAAAAGATTCAATGGCTAAGACTGCGGGTGCTAAAACTAAAGTTTATTCTAAGTACGGCAAAGAAATTTATATTTGTGCAAAAAACGGCGGTGTAGATCCAGATGGTAACTTATCATTACGTCGTTTAATTGAACGCGCTAAAAAAGACCAAGTACCAGCACACGTTATTGACCGCGCAATAGACAAAGCAAAAGGCGGCGGCGGTGAAGACTACGCAGCAACACGTTACGAAGGTTACGGCCCTGGTAACTGTATGATTATTGTTGACTGTTTAACAGACAACAACAAGCGTACCTTTGCTGATGTACGTGTTTGTTTTACCAAAGCAAATGCTAAAATTGGCGCTCAAAACTCTGTTTCACACTTATTTGATCACCTTGCTATTTTTGTATTTGACGGTGATGACGACGAAGCAGTACTTGAAGCTCTTATGATGGCTGATGTTGATGTAACTGACGTAGAAGTAGATGACGGTAAAGTTACTGTTTTTGCTCCTCACACAGAGTACAACAATACACGTACAGCGCTTGAAGAAATGGGCGTGACTGAATTTGACGAAGACCTAATTAGCTTTGTGCCACAAATTGAAACGCCGATTGAAGGCGAAGATGTTGAAGTTATGGAACGATTTTTAGCAATGTTAGAAGATTGCGACGACGTACAAAACGTTTACCATAACGCGCAATTCTAAAGAGCGATTTAGTAAGTTAGAACGACTTTAAGCCAACAGCTATGTTGGCTTTTTCATTTTTAGAACATGGTATTAATATGAACTCCCTTAAAGAGCTTAAAAGTGGCAAACTTGTTGGTGCTACTCGCCTGCAATTGGTAGAAGAGCTAACGACATTTCCTGAAGAAATCTTAAGCTTAGCTGACACGCTTGAAGTTCTCGATTTATCAAATAATAACTTATCAACACTACCTGATGAATTTGCCTGTTTAACACACCTGAAGCGTGTGTTTTTATCGTTTAATCAGTTTAAGCATATTCCTAAAGTGCTCGCTAAATGCCCTGCTTTAATTATGGTCGCGTTTAAAGGTAACCAAATTTCTGAATTTGCTTTAAACAGCCTGCCAAAAAATATTGAGTGGCTAATACTCACCGATAATACGTTAAGCGAATTGCCTGAAGATTTCGGTAATTATACCCAGCTTAAAAAGCTTGCGCTTGCAGGCAATCAACTTAAGCAACTGCCAAGTAGCATGGCGCAGTGTAAAAACCTTGAGCTTGTTAGGCTCTCTGCTAATAACTTAACACACGTAGACGACTGGCTGTTTGAATTGCCTAAACTTGCTTGGCTTGCGTTTGCCGGTAACGATTTTAATAAAGCCCAGTGCCTTACAAAAAGCTGCTTAGAAAATAAGTCTCTTAACGATTACACACTTAGTCATGTTATTGGCCAAGGTGCATCGGGCGTTATTCATTTAGCACAAGCTATTGAAAGTGCTGTAGCGATTAAATTATTTAAAGGCGCAATTACCAGCGACGGCTACCCGCTTGATGAAGTAAATTGCTGCTTACAAGCAGGCGATCACGCTAATTTAATTCAAGTACTTGCCTACATTGAGCAAAGTGATCAGCTAGGTTTAGTAATGGAGCTAATAGATAAAAGCTTTGCTAATTTAGGCCTGCCTCCAAGCCTTGAAACCTGTACTCGTGATACCTTTAATGATGATTGCCATTACTCAACTCACGCTATTTTAAAAATTGCACAGCAAATGGTAAGTACCTTACATCACTTGCATATTTGTAAAGTAAGCCATGGCGACGTGTATGCGCATAACACCATGATAAACAAAGATGCTGATGTATTATTTGGTGATTTTGGTGCAGCCACAAACTTAGCCATGTTAAGTGATTATCAACAAAAGCAAATCGAGTTAATTGAAGTACGTGCATTAGGGTGTTTAATTGAAGACTTAATAGGCACGGTAACTGGCGATGATAAACAAAGTGAGCTCTTTGTTAAAATGTCCGATATGGCAAAATTTGCCATGCAACCTACATTAAATCAAAGACCTACATTTACTGAGTTATTAGCAGAGCTAAAATAAATTTAATATTAATAATATAAGCGAGCAAAATGTAACATCTTACTCGCTTTTATTTTATGTTTATTCGGATTTTCCGTACTTATTTAGTGCGCTTAAACGGGTAAACCTGTTGTTTAAGCATACCTACGGGCATGTAATCCCCGACTACACCATACGCTTGTGGCCACTCTTTTTGGCCTTTAACAGCAGTACCAAACACATAATCTAAAAACGAAAAATGTGCAGCGTAATTTCGGTCAATCGCGGCTTTATCTGACGCATGATGCCAATGGTGAAACTGCGGTGTAACCATAAAATATTTTAGCCAACCAAATTTCACACGCACATTTGCATGGTTAAACACAGCCTGCAAACCCACAATTATTACGTACAAACTAATTATTTGCTGTGAAAAACCAAGTACAAATATAGGCGTGAGCACTAAGCTGCGCGTTACGAGTATTTCAAGAATATGCTGGCGAGAGCCCGCTAACCAATCCATTTCTTTAGCACTGTGATGTACGCCATGAAAGCGCCATAATAAAGGGACTTCGTGATAGGCACGATGCACCCAATACTGCATTAAATCAGCCACGAGTATTATTAAAAACAACTGCACTATAAAGGGTGTTTGCTCTATATAACCTTGTACTGTAGATGATACAGCCCAGCCAAAGCCATAATGCACAAAGTGGTTAGTAACGAGTAATACAAAACCAATAATTAAATGATTTACAAAAAAGTGGTTTAAATCGCCTCGCCATTCGCTACGTAATATTTTTTGATCTTTACGATGAGGTAATAACTTTTCAATCACAATAAATATAAGTGTTGAGCCGAGTAAATCTAAAATAAACCAATCAAGCCCTATATAAGGTGTATCAGAAGCAAATTCGTTTACTTCAACGTTTGGTCCGCCAAACATAATAGCGAGTAAAATAAAAAACCACGCTGTAGCCCCTAAACGCTTATTGGTATTACGTACAAAGTTAAGTAATCCTAAACTGCCCGAGACCAATAATGATGCAAACATAAGCTGACGTAAAAAGTCGACGCTGTAGCTTTTTCTCAGCTCTGGTGTGGTTAAATATTCAGGAAAGTGAAACGCTAATACGCCTAAGCAACTCAGTATTGCTAAAAAGCAGGCTATGTAGCCACTTATGTTGCCCTCACCTATCTGAAGATGATTTGTGCGAAATACTTTTCGCGATAGAGCTCTGATCATTTTTATTATTCCTTGCGTCGTTGAGTTGATTAAATACAACGAAATTCCATTGATTTACACACCCACATATTAACAAAATTTAGGGTATAAAAAATACAAATAGTTCCCTTCTAATTTTGAATTGCAAATATACAGATAAACTAAACGCAAAAAAGCCACGCAATGCGTGGCTTGGTTGGATAAAGCTAAACTTTTACAAGGTCAATTATAAGTACTGACCTAATGCTTTAACTTGGTCTAACATGCGGTTTGAGAAACCCCACTCATTGTCGTACCAAGCCATTACTTTAACTAGTTTGCCATTGGCTTTAGTTTGCGTTGCATCAAAGATAGACGACGCTGGGTTATGGTTAAAGTCGATAGAAACAAGCGGAAGCTCGTTATATTCTAAAATACTCTTCATTGAACCCGTTGATGCTTCTTTCATGATTGCATTGATTTCTTCTGCAGTCGTATCACGCTTAGTGATAAACGTAAAATCAACTAAAGAAACATTGATTGTAGGTACACGTACCGACATACCATCTAATTTACCAGCAAGTTCTGGTAATACTAAACCAACAGCTGCCGCAGCACCTGTTTTAGTTGGGATCATAGATTGAGTTGCACTACGCGCACGGTATAAATCTGGGTGGTAAACGTCAGATAAGTTTTGATCGTTGGTGTAAGCGTGAATAGTCGTCATGCTACCTTGCTCAATACCTACTGTGTCGTTAATTGCTTTTGCAATTGGCGCTAAACAGTTAGTAGTACAAGAAGCGTTAGAAATGATATTGCTGTCAGCATTAATTACATCGCTGTTTACACCATGCACTACTGTTGCATCTAAACCAGTACCTGGAGCAGATACGATTACTTTTCTCGCGCCTGCAGTAATGTGCTTAGCGGCGTCATCACGTTTAGTGAAAAAACCAGTACATTCTAAAACGATATCTACGTTTAGCTCTTTCCACGGTAAGTTTGCAGGGTCACGCTCTTGCGTTAACGTAATTACGTCATCCCCAATTAGCATAGTGTTGTTTTCAAGTGTTACTTTTTTTGAAAATTGACCATGAACTGAGTCATATTGCGTTAAATGTGCATTTACGTTAGCTGGTGCTAAATCGTTAATTGCTACAATTTTAATTTCGCTGTTTTGAGCTGACTCATAAAGTGCACGTAAAACATTTCTACCGATACGGCCGTACCCGTTAATTGCTACATTAATCATTTTAGACTCCTATTTAAGTTCACTTGCTTGGCGAGCAAGCGCTTCAATTGCTTGCCAGTCTTTATTTTCAATTAGTTGTTTATCTAGCATCCACGTACCACCAACACAAATAACGTTGTTAAGCGCTAAATAATTAGGAGCAGTTGCTAGGCTAATGCCGCCAGTTGGGCAAAAAGTAATATGTGGTAATGGGCCACCGATTGATTTAAGCATAGCTGTTCCGCCTGCAGCTTCTGCTGGGAAGAATTTTAAATACTTAAAACCATGCGACGCAAGTTGCATAACTTCACTTGCAGTTGCAGCGCCTGGTAAAAATGGTATATCTGATGTTTTAGCTAAAGCAATAAGCTCATCACTAACACCTGGACTCACCATAAAATCAGCACCAGCGGCAACCGAAAGATCAAAACTTGCCTTATCTACTACCGTACCAGTACCTACATAGGCTTCAGGTACTTCTGCTTTCATTAGCTTTACAGCTTCTGCAGCAATGGGTGTACGTAGTGTTATTTCTAAGGCTTTTAAGCCACCGTTGTATAAAGCTCTTGCAAGTGGTGCTGCATCTTCTAATTTTTCGATTACAACCACTGGCACTACGGGTGCCGATGCTAAGATTTTTTCAATACTCATTACTTGTTCCTCATTACCCAGTATGGCTAATATTTATTCAAGTCCAAAAGCACTCGCGCCTAAATCGGCACTGCTTACGATATTTCTAAATCCAGTAAATAATTCACGACCTGTACCAAATGTTGCACTTGGCAGGCTAAGTTCTGCTTCACGCTTAGCAAGCTCTTCGTCGCTAACGTGTACTTTTAAGATTCCGTTTGGCGCATCAAGCGTCACTAAATCGCCTTCTCGGATTTTAGCAATAATGCCGCCTTCTACTGCCTCTGGTGCTAAGTGAATAGCAGCAGGTACTTTACCTGATGCACCCGACATACGACCGTCAGTAACAATGGCTACTTTAAAGCCTTCATCTTGAAGCGTTGCCATTACTGGCGTTAACTTGTGTAGCTCTGGCATACCTTTCGCTTTAGGGCCTTGCTCTTTTAGCACGGCAATAAAGTCTTGGTTTAATTCGCCACGAGTGTATGCATCTTGAAGAGCACTTTGTGAGCTAAATACTTTTGCAGGAGCAGTAACGGTTTGATGTTCTTCAGCAACCGCTGACACTTTGATAACAGCTTTACCTAAGTTGCCAGTTAGAAGTTGCAGACCACCTTGCTTACTAAATGGGTTACTCACTGGACGAAGTACTTCTTCATCGTGCGAGTTTGCTGGGCAATCTACCCATTTAACTTTAGTTGGGCCAGTTGAGTCGCTCATGATCAAACTATCGTCTTTATCTAAACGAGGCTCTGTCATGTATGGTGCTAAACCATCGCCTAGCATTGTTTTAACGTCTGTATATAAGTAACCAGCGCTTGCTAGTTCTCGCATTAAGAAACCCATACCGCCAGCTGCTTGGAAGTGGTTTACATCAGCTGATCCGTTAGGGTAAATACGTGTAAGAAGTGGTACAACTTCTGATAAGTCAGACATATCTTTCCACGTAACCTGAATGCCGGCAGCTTTTGCTATCGCAACAATATGGATAGCATGGTTAGTAGAACCACCTGTAGAAAGCAGACCCACTAAACCATTTATAATAGTTTTTTCGCTGATCACATCGGCTAAACACGGGCTTTCTTTATCATCTGTAAGCTGCTTGAGCATTGTTTCTACAGCATTACCTGTAAGGCCATCGCGAAGCTCAGTGTAAGGATTAATAAACGAGCTACCTGGAAGGTGTAAGCCCATTATTTCCATTAACATTTGGTTTGAATTGGCAGTACCGTAGAACGTACATGTACCAGCGCTGTGATAAGACGCACTTTCAGCTTCGAGTAAGTCTTCGCGGCTCACTAAACCTTGTGCAAACTTTTGGCGAATACGTGCTTTTTCTTTATTTGGAATACCTGATTGCATTGGACCTGCTGGTAAAAAGAACACAGGTAAATGACCAAACGACAATGCACCAATTAATAAACCAGGAACAATTTTGTCACAAACGCCTAAACAAAAAACGCCATCAAACACATCGTGCGAAAGAGAAATTGCTGTAGACATAGCAATTACATCGCGAGAAAAAAGTGAAAGTTCCATGCCGTCACGCCCTTGCGTAACACCATCACACATTGCAGGAACGCCACCAGCAACTTGAGCTGTAGCATCGTATTTTGTTGCAATGTCTTTAATTAAATCTGGGTAGTCTTTGTATGGCACATGAGCCGATAACATATCGTTATATGAGTTGATAATAGCAAGATTTGGCTGCTCATCAGCCTTTAAGCGCGCTTTGTCATCACTGCTACATGCAGCCATAACATGGGCTATATTTCCGCAACCTAAACCAGCACGAACTCTTGTTTGTTTTTTTGCGTGCGAAATGCGATCTAAATAATCTTGACGGGTATTTTTACTGCGTTCGATAACGCGCTGGGTAACTTCTTGAATACGAGGATGTAACATAATTTAACTCATCTCTATTAGTTAGAGGATAAAGGCTCAGTAGCAACTACAGACTCCACGTAAATAACTGTACTGAGCATCTTTGATTTACCCGTTCAAAGGTACGCTACCAGGGAGCCTCTCACAACAACCCTGACACCGGTGTCACTGTATTAACGCATAGCAATGACACCGGTGTCAACCCCAGGTAACAAAAATAGTTTAATATTTTAACATGACCGAATAATGACCTAATTGATTTTTAGGCACAAAGCATGTTTTAGCAAGTTCAGAGTAAAAAAAAGCCCGAATAAACGTCACTCATATTCGGGCTACTGTGAAAGTGTTTTAAACTCACTATTTTATTGCTGAGGTAGACTCGCGTGTAATCAAGCGCGACTCAAGCGTTACCTGATACGGCTGCTCTTGTGGTTGAGCTATGTGTGAAATAAGTTGCGTTACGGCTTGTTTAGTCATCTCTTCAACGGGCTGTGCAATCGTTGTTAACCCGGGCCAAATATGACGTGCAATGGGCGCATTATCAAACCCAGCTATTGAAATGTCATCAGGCACTTTTAATTGGCGCTGAGTTGCTAATTTAAGTACGGCAGCCGCCATGTAATCGTTTGATGCAAATACAGCGGTTGGCCTAGGGGATAAATCTAATATGCTGCGTGCACTATCTACACCTGAGTGATAACTAAAGTTACCCTCCTCTACTAAGCGCTCATCAAATTCTATACCATGGCTTGCAAGTGAACGCCTGTAACCTTTAAAACGTTGTTGCGTGGCACTGTGATCTGGATGCCCTTTAATAAAGGCTATAGACTTATGACCGAGGTTAATTAAATGCTCGGTAATCTCAAATGCGCCTTGCTCGTCGTTACTACGCACTGAAATTGAATCATCTTGTAGTAAAGCTGAAGCAACTCTTGCATAAGGAATTTTTTTAGATTTTAAAAAAGAAGCAAGCTCAGCAAAATCACCAAAAGGAGGTGTTAGCACAATGCCATCTAATCGAGAAGTTTGTAGTAATTGCTCAATATTATTTATAAGTGCTTCACCACGAAACTCACAAGGGTGTATCAATAAATTATAGTTGTTTTCTTTACACGCTTCTAAGGCGCCCGTTTGCACTCGGGTAATATAACTTTTACTTGGGTTATCGTATAAACAGCCAATAATAAAGCTACGATTTTGAGCAAGACCTCGTGCAATTGGATTTGGGGTGTAATCAAGCTCTTTAAATACCGCAAGCACCTTTTCTCGGGTGGCGGCACTTACATTAGGCTCATTGTTTAACACGCGTGAGACGGTTTTTTTAGAAACCCCTGCATGGCTTGCTACACTATTTATGGTTACTTTTTTCATCTGTCCATTATCCAAATACAACCTGTAAGACCAAAGCCCTATTTGCTATTGTGTAAACACGCAGCAGCGCCAATAAGCGGTATGTTGTCTTGTGTTACGAGTGTTACAGGGATTTGTCCTGCGTACTGCGACATAATACCCTTTTGCGAAAATCGTTCAACAAAACGACTCTCAAGAAGTCTCGCTTGCATACGAGGTAGTATTCCACCGCCAATAAATAATCCACCTAACGCGCCATAAACAACCGCTAAATCACCGGCAACACTGCCAATCCAATCACAAAACTGGTTTAAGGTTGCATCACACACATCACATTCACCACTATTTGCAAGGCTGCTAATTTGTGCGGCATCTAAATTTTTAGCTGTTACACCCTTAACCGCAGACATTGCTTTGTATAAATGCGTTATGCCAGGACCTGAAAAAACTGTTTCGATAGAAACATGGGGATGATCTTTACGTAACTCATTTAATAATAAAGTATCGAGTTCATTAACAGGTGCAAGTGATATATGCCCCCCTTCTGAACTTAGCACTGCGGTAGATTGAGACGTTCTAACTAAGCACGCGGCACCAAAACCAGTACCTGGACCTATAACACCAATGTTTGCGTTATCATCAGCTTGACCTGATTTAACAATGACATTTTGTTTAGGATCTAAGTAAGGGGCAGCGTAAGCAAAGGCAGCAAAATCATTAATGACTTCAAGTTGTTGTAAATCAAAATGAGTTTTAAATTCACTGACGCTAAAATGCCAACCTAAATTGGTTAAATGCACTTGCCCGGCTTTTATTGGCCCTGCAACGGCTAAACATGCGCGTTTGGGTGCAATATGTGGGACGGTTTGTAAATATTGCTCGAGCGCACTTTCAAGAGAACCAAAATTGGCACTAGGAAAAATATTAATGTGCTCTATTATAAATTGGTTAGTCTGTTCATTAAAAGTAGTTATTAAAGCAAAGCGGGCATTAGTGCCGCCGACATCAGCAACTAAGATGGGATCAAATTGGGCAGAAGCGTTTGGGCTCATAGTATTATCTCTTTTGTTAAGCGACTCATGCTTATTATTTTACAATGGTGTACCATTGTTATTTATACTTTGAGCTATCACCTCAAAGTAGCTATCACAGTAAAAAATGCTGCCTATAAAGATATAGACAGCGAATACGTTTTGACAACAAAATGATAAAACACTGACATTATGACACCGGTGTCAGGAATTTATCAATAAAAATATACGTTAATTCACAAAAAGCTTGAAATTATTCATCAATAAACGAAAATGACACAATTATTTATCAATTTAATTAAGTTGTAACAATGAAAGGTAAAGCTACCTCATTTGATATTGCCCACTATGCAGGGGTATCTCAATCGACTGTATCTCGCGCTTTACGTAACAGCCACCTTGTTAATGAAGAAACACGCAAGCGTGTTTTCGATATAGCCAAAAAGCTTAATTATAAAGTTGATAAAAATGCGAGTAACCTTCGCACTCAACAAAGTAGTACGCTTGCATTATTGTTGTTTGAAGATCCCACTTCTGACGAGTCCCAAATAAATCCTTTCTTTTTAGCCATGCTTGGCAGTATTACCCGTGCTTGCGCTAAAGAAGGTTACGATTTATTAGTTTCATTTCAATCGGCCAGTGCTGATTGGCAAGCAGACTACGAAGACAGCCACAGAGCTGATGGCATTATTTTACTCGGGTATGGCGATTACATTGATTACCAACCAAAATTTAACACCTTACTTGAACAAAACACTAAGTTTGTTTGCTGGGGTGCAACGGTAGATAACCGTCCCGATTTAACTGTTTGTTGTGATAACTACGGTGGCGGTAAGCTCGCCGCTGAGCACTTTATTGCGCATAGCAGAACTGATTGCGCTTTTATTGGTGATGCTTCTGATCACAGCCCCGAATTTTTTAGTCGTTTTCAGGGTTTTAAAGATGAGCTATTGGCTAACAACGTTAAAATAAATGAACGTAAAATGGCTAATGCTATATCTACTGAAGAATCAGGTTATCACGCCACACGCTCACTAATTGCTAATAATATTAAATTTAACGCCTTATTTGCTGCAAGTGACTTAATTGCTATAGGGGCTATACGCGCACTTAAAGAAGCAAATATTAACGTGCCGAAAGATGTTGCGGTAGTCGGCTTTGATAATATAGCCATTGCAAGTTATGTAAACCCACCACTAACTACAATAGAGCAAAACACCACTATTGCTGGGCAAATGTTAGTAGAGAACCTATTAAAACTGATACGTGGTGAAGAAGTTCAAAGCACCCTGTTGCCTCCTATTCTCATTCCTAGAAAGTCAAGCTGAGCCGGGCTGATAAAATAAAGTAGAATTTATAAACGGTTTTAATTGGAAGTTACAACGACACTAATTTATTCAGTATATTTTTATCTATTCATTTCACTTTTCTTTCTGATCTATTCATATCTCATAAAAATTCAAAATTTAGATATAAAAAAAGCCTCTAACGAGGCTTTTATTAAACAACTTTTAACTCATACTAACAAGTTATTAAAAATCGTAAGACGCAGATAATTGAATTCTACGAGGAGACTGGTAAGACTGAGCTAAACCAAACGTAGCATTTCCATCGCCAGCAGCTATTTCTGCAGCTTCGTCGTAACGAGTTTCAGTAGAAGCATCAAATACGTTAAATACATCCATAGCTAAACGAACTTTCTGATCGTTAAAGCGAAGGTTATAAGTAAAGTTAAGATCTAAGCGTGCTGTCCATGGTGTAGTACCCATGCTGCCACGAGGGAAACGTTTGTCACCTACGTAGTAAGTATCACCGTATACGTATTTATCAGGGTCTGGAGTATAACCTTGACCTAAAGCAGTCCAAGGACGTCCAGATGCGATATTAACATTAGCACCAATTAAGAAGTCTTCTGTAACAGCAAAAGCACCATAAATTTTAATGTTATGACGACGATCTGCAGGTAGATTACCATTAGCACCATCCATTAAATAAGGGTAATCCCAATCTTGCGTAAGACCTGCATCATCTTGACCATTATCAGATTTAACAAAACCTTCTGTATTACCATAGTTGTGAGACCATGTGTATAGCGCTTTTAAAGACCAAACCTGATCCCATGTTTTCTCTAATGTTAAATCAACTGATGCATATTTACGCTTAGCATCCGGATAACCTAACTCTTCTGCACTAAAGCTATATTCTTCAGTGGTGCCGTCACCATCAAGATCAAAATTGAAAGTAGCGCCATTACCAGGGTTAAATAAGAACCAGTTTTCACCTAAATATTCACCATTTTCATCACTAAAGATATAAGAACCATCATCAATTTGATTACCTAAAACACGGTAAGTAGCCTTGACTCCCCAAGACCAATCATCATTAATTGCTGCTTGATAACCAATCATATACTCATCGTTATACATAGGTTCAAGATCTTTATCAGATAAGGTATTTGATGGTTTTGCAGTACCGTCACCACCATTAGAAATAGCAGGATCACCTAGCTGAGTACCTAAACCAACAGGGGTACCGTCAGCATTTAACCCTTCATAGGCGTACCAAGTTTGGATGTACGTTTCTGCACCAGCTAAACGAATATTTGTATTAGCTGCTACTGGTAGATAATAACGACCAGCAGTGAAGAACAACTTACTATCGCCATCTCCATTAATATCCCAAGAACCACCTATACGAGGAGCAATTTGGTTATCAATAGAAACAAACTCTTCGCCATCTGCATTGTAGTTAGTAAAGCTATCATTACGGAGGCCTAATGTTAATGTTAAATCTTCAGTAACTGACCATTGATCTTCAATATAAATAGCCCAGTTTTCTACTTCAAACGAACCGCCATTTTTATAATCGCGTACACGTGTTGTCTTCATTTCTTCAGGTAAGACATAACCATTAGCCAGCCTTGCGCCTTCTTCATATGTACGATAATAGTAGTAAACGCCACCAGAGTTTTGTGTTGTTGAATCAGCTGTATTAGTTTCAGAATCATAGCCAAATCTTAACGTGTGCTCATCGTTTAGGTAGTAATCAAAGTCAACTCGCAATTGCTCGCGTTTATCTTCATTTTCACCAACGGTAAAGTTTACATAACATGTAGTATCCTCACCTAAATCGGCATCATAACCTGTAGGACAATCATCGAAGTCTGAGTAATCAGTTTCTGAAAACTTAACTTGGCCAAACATTGCTGACATACTTAGATCATCTGTAAGGTTACCAGTATAGCGAACTGCAAAACTTTCTCCGCCTCGCTTATGATAAGCTGTGCCACCATCTACAGTATAATTACCATTTCCTTGAGGATCTGAAATTGTTTTTTCTGAATAAGTGCGTTTGTCACTAAAGCCCCAAAGCATTAGTTGATGATCTTCGTTAATATTCCAGTCAAAGCGTGCTAGGTAATATGGGTCATCATCTTTTTCAACTGTTAAATCTGTTTGAGATGCATTACCATATTCGTAGTCATTATCTCTTGCAGTGTAAATACCATAGAAAAATAATGTATCTTCAATTATCGCACCTGAAGCATAAATACTTGTTTCAAATGAGTTGTCATAGTCGTCTTGGTTATTAACATATAAATCACCAATACAATGCCCATCAGCGTCTTCACAACGATCATTTTGTTTATAAAGTGAATTAGGAGCTTGCTCACTTAATGAGTCAGACGAATAAATCGTTTCAACACCAAAGTGAAAATCATTAGAACCAGATTTAGTAACTGATGAGATTAATCCACCGGTAGTACGCCCAAACTCTGCAGAATAACCACCCGTCTTAACTTGGAAGCTATCGTACGCGGTGAAAGGGATTGTTGCGCCACCAAGACCATTTCGGAAATTAGTCATATTTAGACCATTCACGTAATAAGCATTTTCAGCTACAGAAGCACCACCAAATGAAGCTTGGTCGCCAAAACGACTGTCCCCTTCAGTTGCGCCAGGCGCAAGCAATGCAACTGAAGTTACAGAGCGAGATATAGGTAAAAGTTCTAGTTCTTCAGAGCTAATATTGAGTGAAGATTCTGATGCAGAAACATCTATCGCACGAATAGAACCACCGACAACTGCAATTCTTTCGATATTACCTGTAGTTAGTGGAATTTCAATAAGAGCTGTTTTACCAACTCCTATTACTACATCTTTAACTTGAGCTTGGTCAAAACCAGCTTGTGAAACTACTATATTATACTTGCCTACCGGTACCTGTTTTAGATCGAACTCGCCGTTAGAATCTGCAATAAGCGTTTTTGAATAACCTTTAGTGTCATCTGTTATTGTTATTGTTGCACCCGCTAGCGAAACACCTGACTGAGCCGTTAAGCTACCTTTTATAGCGCCGTTAACGTTATCTGCCATTGCAGGCATTGCCGCACTTAACGTCATTGCAACTGCTGCAGCAGTAAATGAGCGTTTAAATGTCTTAGAAAAATTATGGTTCATCTTGATTTATCCCTAGATAATTAAATTATTATTTTTTATGTATTACATTATTTAAATTCACATAAAAATTACTTATATAAATTAAATAACACCTCTTAACCTACAAGAGAAACAAATTAATAACACAATAAAAATAAACTTGCCAACAAAATGCGATAGCGGTTAACCATGGATATATCAATAGAAACAATGGATTAACAAAAACAAATAGCACGAACAGAAAATCAGGATAATGAACACAAAATTAACACCAATAACTATTCACGGAGACAATGAGCCAAACACAACAACAACCCTGTCATTTGTAAGTTTAGGGGCCTGAAACAGTAAAAAAAGATAAAGCCTATACGCCAAAACGCGATTTATAACTAATTATTATATTGGCTGAGCTGCATAAATATTCACACAACACTTTTTCAATTAGGAACCATTGCATAAAACAAAACTAAATTAAGAGAAAAAAAGTTCCTAATTAGGAACTTTTTTTGTGTGATTTTAAGACAACTAATTAAGTGACTCGCCAACCACTGGATAATAATCCCATACTTGTTTATCACTGAGTGAGCGTACAAGCTTAATGTATTCTGCATGTGTCCATGCAAGTGGCGTTGCTGAGTTTGTGCCCTCGCCTAACGCATGACCAGCTTTATTTACACCTACACCATCCCATACTTGCTCTGGTAGCATTAGCCCTTTATTGGCAAATTGCTCCAAACCTTTAACATAACTATTTTTAATTTGCGCTTGTTTAGCATCATCAAAGGCGTTGTTTGCGTTAGCTGCTGCTATTTCATAGTGGCCACGTTCACCTGTGAAAAACGGCCATACACGACCACGTTGGCCTGGTGTATTACTGCCACCCTCGGCATAGTTTGTGCCCGTTACTTCATCTTCGCCGTAGCCATCATTACCATAGCGGCGATAGCCTGCAAATGTGCCGCTGCCGTCGTCAAAGCTAAAGCTGTATTTAATTTGTAGGTTATCTTCTAGTGTTTCGTCATCGTACTCAGGTAGTGTTTTAACGATGCTTTCATCATTTGCACCGCGTACGCCATACCGTACTAGCTCTAAAAAACCGCCATCTAAAATTTGCTTTTTATTAAACCCTTCGCGGCCATTATTAGCGTTAATTTTAGTGTTTGAGTTTGCATCGGTATCTTGGCCTATACGAATAAAGTATTCGCCATCGCTATTCTCACCTTTTAAGTTACCTTTAGTGGTAAACATTTGCGATTCAATATCGCTGCTGTATTTTTTAGCTGTATCTAAGTAGCGCTTTGCGTTTGTATCATCGCCACTTAGTGTTGCAATATCACTGGCTGTAATAAGGCCAGCTACTATTGCTGCAGTAGTCGAAGGCGAATAACCGCTTTGCTCTTCCCAACGCTCTTGTTGGGTTGCCGGTGGTGTAATTTGCGTGTCGTTCCATAAAATTTTAGCAAGGCCGCCATCAACCAAAAAATCAGCCGCGGGTTTTAACATTTTTCCGTACCAGCTTTTTAGCTCTTCATCACTAAGTACATTGGCTTTATGTAACTTCCAAGCAAGCATAATAGGCATAGCTGTTTGGTCAAGCTGTACGCCGACCCATTCAAGCTCACCATCTACGTGCGTTTTTTGTAAAAACCAGCCTGTATCGCCTTTATTACCTGGTGTTTTGCTATTTACTTGCACTTTTTCAAGGTATTCAAACGCTGTTTTTGCTGTGGCTGTATCGCCGAGTGCCATAAAGGCCATGGCTACTTGATAAAAGTCGCGCACCCATACTGCTTTATAGCCAGTAGAGCCCTCTTTAGCCGAAACCGTTTCGCCCCATGGATTAGATAGAGAAGCAATTAATGCCCCTGCGTGTGTTTTATCTTCTTGTGCTTTTAGAACCATGGCGCTGGTGTATAAAAGCTTACCGTTATCGGCTGTTTGTTCAATCATTTTATTGAGCGGTTTGAGACTTTGTAGGTAATCTTCCCAGCCTAGCGCTTCACCTTTACCGTTATAGTGATCAAGCACCGCTTGGTACCCTTTTGCTAAGCTTTTTTCGCCTTGCTTTATACTTTGCTGCTGCGTTTTACCAAAACTAAGTGCTAAATCAAAGGTGGTATTCGCGCTTATGTCGCCAAGCTCTGCAAGCATGCTTACATTACCTGCTGTATCGCCGGTATTTATGTATTGTGTATTTATAGATTGCGTAGTTTTAAGTGCGTTAATACCATCGCTTTCACCGGTAAAGCCCACTGTTTTATCTTTAAATGAGGTCGCTGATTGAAGTGATAAATAGTTATCGTCTTCCCATGCGACAAGGCCTTGCTCAGTCGTTTTAGCGAAGTCACCTAGCCCGTTATTATTAATATACGGATTAACAGACACATATGCTTTTAACCCTTCAAGCTCAGTATTAAATACGCTGCGTACAAACAGGGTTTGCCCACCTGGGTCAGTAAATATGTGTTTTTCGAGGCTAAAGCGGCCTTGTTTATCAGTGCTTGTTACTTTATAAGCCAGCGATAACGGGCGACCTTGTGCATCTTTATGTAAGTAATCAATGGTGACATCTAAATCATCAGCTTCACTAACGGTAAAGTCTTTACCTGTTACTATAAATTGCATGTCTTTTATTTGAGCTTGGTGAATAAGCCCAAACATGGTTTCGGTGATCATACCTTTAGCAATTGAAAACCACACCTTAGATACATCGCCCGTTGCAGCTGAATCACTGTATTGGCCGTTTTGGTATTGCTCGTATGACGTGCCAATACCTGTTTTACCCGCATAAGCCCAAAAAGGCTCTGCGCCTGGGGCGCCTGGGGCTGATGTAACCTGTGCTGTGGTACTTTCGTTAGTTGTGCTTGTGTTTTGAGCGCCGCAAGCCGTTAAACCTAACGTTAAAAGTGAGGCGGTTATAAGGTTATATTTTTTCATTGTGTGTCCTTAATTTGAATTTTTAACGCGCATTACCGCAACGGCAGCGACAACGAACGAGGCTGCACCAATTAACAATGCGTAAATAGGCTGATTAGAAAATACGTGGCGTAAAATGAGCCCTAAAATGCTGGCGGCAAGTAACTGAGGTATAACTATAAAAAAATTAAAAATCCCCATATAAACGCCCATTTTGTTACTCGGTAGTGCGTTACTTAACATGGCATACGGGAGTGATAAAATAGACGCCCACGCAAACCCTACGCCTATCATAGGTATAAGTAACATTTTAGGGTCTCGAATAAACATAAAGCTTGCAAGACCTAACGCGCCCAGCAATAAATTAAAGCAATGCGCGCCTTTTAATCCCATTTTTTTTACTAAAAATGGAATACACATAGCGGCAATTGCGGCAAATCCATTGTAGGCGGCAAATAAAATACCCACCCAGTCAGCACCATCGTTAAATGCTTTAGAGGTTGCATCGCTACTACCATAATGAAAGCTTGTTACTGCAGCGGTGGTATAAATCCACATAGCAAATAAAGTAAACCAGCTAAAAAACTGCACCCAAGCAAGCTGCTTCATGGCCTCTGACATAGTAAATACGTCTTGTACTACTTGGTAAAAACCACCTTGGGTTTTATTCGCACTTTTAAGCGCCGCTGCAATCCACTGCACAATACCAAACGCTAATAAACCACCAGCAAGTAGGTATAATTCTTTTTCAAGGGATAAGCCCATGACTAATGCAAGAGTTGCTAAACCCAGTACCACAAAAATAATGGCACCTTTATTAAAGTTAATATTAACCAGTTTGCTTGTAGTAGGTTGAGCGCTTTGCTTTTCAAAAGCCGCTAATTGCTCAGGGCTGTATTCTTTAGTACGTGCCACGGTCCAAAGCACGGCAACAAGTAACACCACCCCGCCCCAATAAAATGAGTATTTAACAGATTCAGGAATTTGCCCTGGGGCTGCGGTATTGCTTACATCAAACCAATTAGTCATCATCCATGGTAATGCTGAGGCTAGTACAGCACCAATACCAATAAAAAAGCTTTGTAAACCGTAACCTGTCGCGCGTTGTTTTTCTGGCAAGTTATCACCAACAAGTGCTCTAAACGGTTCCATGGTTACGTTGATTGACGCATCCATGATCCATAACATACCCGCGGCAATCCAAAGCGTTGGTGAATGCGGCATAATAAATAGTGAAAGCGTTGTTAACACTGCGCCTATAAAAAAGAACGGACGACGACGGCCAAAGCGCCCCCACGTTTTATCGCTCCAATAACCTATAATAGGCTGAACAATTAAGCCTGTAAGTGGGGCTGCAACCCATAAAATGGGAATATCATCAACTTGTGCGCCTAATGTTTGAAATATTCGGCTCACATTGCCGTTTTGTAGTGCAAAGCCAAATTGAATACCTAAAAAACCAAAGCACATATTCCATATTTGCCAAAAACTCAGGTTTGGTTTGTTGCTGTCATAATTATTATTTTGATTATTCATGATTAGCCTTATTAGTTAAAACTGCGCTGCTAAATGCATCAAGTGTGAGGTTAAATGTAGCGCCTTGCGGGTGAGCTTTAAGCTGGGTGGTGTGATTTTCAAGTAAATCATTTAATAGCGTATTTTCACTCATTGCTCCTAATTGTGCCTTTGATAAATTAACCGTAATTGTTTGAGGTTGTTCACTAAAGTTACTTAATACGTACAGCGCTTGTTGGCCAAGTTTGCGCGTAAAACCTACAACTCGCTCACTTCCTGTAACGCTAAGCTCAGTCATTTCACCGCCTACCACAGCAGGTAAACTATTTAGTGACATAATCGCTTTGTAGTAGTCACGAAGAGCTACTTGCTCTTGTGTTAAATTAGCACCGTCAAACTTGCCATTATTCATCCATGCTTGGTGCGCTGGCACGCCAATGTAGTCAAAAATACTGGTGCGTGTAGCTGTGCCAAATCCTGCGTTTTCTGAGCCATCTTCTCCCACATCTTGACCAAAATATAATAACGTGGGTGCGCGGCTCATTAAGTTAGAAACCACCATAGCCGGTTTACCCCACGCAGCGTTACCTGCAAAGTCAGGGCTCGCGATGCGTTGTTCGTCGTGGTTTTCTAAAAAGTGCAGCATGTGCGCTTCAATATCAGTAACTTGGCTTTGGGCTGCAAAAATAGTATTAGCAGCTTGCTTACCCTGCATAATGGCTTTTAGTGTGTCATAAAAGCCTACTTTGTCGTAAAGGTAGTCCATTTTACCTTGGTGAATATACGCACGGTACATTAGCGAGTTATACACTTCGGCTAACAAAAAGGCGTCGCTTTTTTGCATTTTTATCGACGAATTTAAAAAACTCCAAAACTCTACTGGCACCATTTCGGCCATGTCGTATCTAAAGCCATCAACGCCTTTATCGAGCCAAAAAAGTGCTATGTCTCTAAATTTGTACCAGCTGTTAGGAAGTTCTTTATCTTGCCAAAATGCATAATGAGCACGGTAGTCTTTATTTTTGTATTCACTTGGCAATTGAACAAAATCGTAGCTACCATCTGGCTTTACGCCATAATTTACTTTTACTGTTTCGTACCAATCGTTTATATCGGGTTTTGGTGCACGGGCACCGTTACCTGTCCATTTAGCGGGTGTTTCATCAAAAAAGCCATCAGCTAATGGGCTTTCATTACCCCCTAATACTTTGTACTCTGGCGATGTTGGCACCTGAAAAGACTGCCCTGGTACGTAGAAAAAGTTATTGTTTTTATCGTACGCTTTAGTCGTGTCGTCTTGTTCGCCAAAGTCTTTAACGCCTTTAGGCTTTCCAAGTGATTGATAATTGCGGGCAACATGGTTAGGCACTATATCAATAATGACTTTCATGCCGTGGCTATGTGTACGTTCAATAAGCTGGCTAAACTCTCCCATGCGGTTCGTCACATTAACGGCTAAGTCGGGGTTAACATCGTAGTAATCCTTAATTGCGTACGGTGAACCTGCACGGCCCTTTACTACATCGGGGTCATCTTGCGAAATGCCGTAGTCGGTATAATCGCCCACTAACGCATGGTGTAACACACCGGTATACCAAACATGTGTGGTGCCTAACTCTTTAATGCCTTTTAGGGCTGCATCGTTAAAGTCGGCAAATTTACCTACGCCGTTTTGCTCTTTAGTGCCCCATGAAACATTGGCTGTTTCGGTATTACCAAACAAGCGAGTAAATACTTGATATACAACCGGCTTTGTTAACTCATTTTGCGTGTGTGCAGGTGGTTGCTGTTGTTCAGGTTTGTTATTTTCTGAACACCCTGTAGCAATAAGTGCACTACAAAGTACTGCGGATACATAAACTGATTTTTTCATTGTGTGTCTTTTTTGTCAGTATTGTTATTAACTTTATACTAAAGATTACTGCAGCAACCATACAGTTGCTGCATACGTATTCAAGTTACTATTGTGGCGTTTTTAAAACGAGTACCGTTGCGCTCATCGCTGGTAATTCAATGGTTTTGCCCAGCTTTTGTGTTTTTTGAGTAAATAAATTAAATGCTGTTGTGCTGTTAGGCATCACCTCTTGCATATACTCAATGTTTTTTTGTAGCGTTTGTGTATTTTTATTCATAAATACCAACACAGTTTGCTCGTCGCTAATACGCACATAACTATAAACCCCTTGTTGAGGCGTAAAATGTACAAGCTTTCCTTTATCTAATGCTGAGCTGTTTTTTCTAAAATTAAGCAGCGTACTGATGGTGTTATGCATGTCTTTTTGCTGTTTTGTTAAGCCCTCTTTGGTAAAGGCATTACGTGTTTGGCCTTCAAATCCACCCGGGAAGTCGATTCTAATATCACCATGGTCTTTACTTGGGGTGTTATCCAATAGTACTTCGGTGCCGTAATACATTTGCGCTATACCACGTGTGGTTAAAAATAACGTCATCGCCATTTTTGTTTTAGCTACGTCTTGGCCAAGTTCAGTATAAACACGGCTCATATCGTGGTTATCTGCAAATACCATAATGTTATCTGTATCTGGGTATAAAAAGTCATTAGCTAACGATTCATATACTTTAACCCAACCGGTATTCCAGCTTTCATCTTCATTTAGTGCTTGAATTACCGACTCTTGCAACGAAAAGTCCATCACGCTTGGTAAGCTTGATGTATAGCCATCTTGGTTATGTTTGCCACGTTGCCAGTAAGAGGCAATAGCAGGGTTAGACGTCCACTCTTCTCCAACAATATTAAAATTTGGGTACTCTTGCATTATGGCTTTTGTCCAATCACTCAAAAATGCTTTATCTGAGTAAGAGTAGGTATCAACACGAATACCACTTAAATCGGCGTATTCTATCCACCAAATAGCATTTTGAATTAAGTATTCACTTAACAGTGGCTGGCGCTGATTTAAATCGGGCATGGTTTCTATAAACCAACCATCGTTAAACTGGCGCTTGTCGTATTCACTCGCGTGTGGGTCTTGTATAGTTTGGCGCGCATGGCTTGTGGCGTTTTTACCTTTTTTAAACTCGCCATTAAAGTTAATCCAATCTTTAGTTGGCTTATCTTTAACCCAAGTATGCTCAGAGCCAAAATGGTTAAGAACCATATCCATTACCAGGCCTATGCCCTGCTCTTTTGCTTTTACCGAGAGCGTTTTATATAACTGGTTTGAGCCCATACGTGGGTCAACCTTATAAAAATCAGTAATTGCATAACCATGGTAAGAATAATTAGGCATATTGTTTTCAAGCACTGGGGTTAGCCAAAGCTGTGTTACGCCTAAATCGTTTAAATATGGAAGTGCGTTTATAACGCCTTGTATATCACCACCGTGGCGCCCGCCCTTTGTAGTAGGATCAGCGACTTCTAGCATGCTAGGGACAGTATCGTTTTGCTCATCACCATTAGCAAAGCGATCTGGGTTAATTAAATAAAGCGTATCAGCTGATGTAAACCCTTGGCGGTTTGCGCTGTTTTTATTACGTTCAAGTAGTGAAAACTCAAAATTTTGACTCGCTTCGCTGCTGTTAAACACAAGCGTTCCTGCTTTAGCGGTATCAGTAATAGTAATATTTAAAAATACATAATTTGGGTTATCTGTACGGGTTACTTTATTTAACTTAACACCATTGTATTTAGCTAATGTAATTTGCTCGTTTGCAATATTTTGCTCATGCACCATGATGGTTATGGTATTTTTGTTCATGCCAACCCACCAATTAGCAGGCTCAACGTTAAGTGCGTAGCTAATGGTTGGTAAAGTACAGGCACTTACAAGTAAAAGTGTGTTTAAAAATCGCATCATCAGGCCTTTTTAATTTTTGCTAAAAAATCTTTATGAGTGGGTAATTGATCTACTGTTGAGGTAATAAGCGTTTTTAATGTAGAAAATAAGTCGTTTAGTTGTTCACTGCTTAATGAGTCAACAATACTGTTGTAATCATCGGGGATGAGGCCTTGGCCAATAAATACCTGTTGCCAAGCAACTTCGGCAAATAGTTCATCGTTTTCGCGCACTACTTTGCCAGTTTCCTTAAATAATTTGAGCTTGTGGGCCAATGAGTGAGGAATGTCCATTTGCTTGCATTGTCGCCAAAAAGCAGAATCTTCTCGCTCCGTCAGTTTGTAATGCAAAATAATAAAATCGCGTATGTGCTCTATTTCTATCACGCTTTGCTTATTAAATTCAGTAACTAAAGTTTCGCTTATGCCATTGTGAGGAAACAGCTTTATTAAACGGGTTACTGCACTTTGTATTAAGTGGATACTAGTTGACTCTAACGGCTCTAAAAAGCCACTAGCAAGACCAACCGACACCACGTTTTTATGCCACTGCTTTAAGCGCCGTCCTGTTTTAAATTTTATAACACGTGGCGCCGTAATGGGCTCAGCGGGTAAATTATTTAATAATAACTGCGTTGCTGCATCGTCAGATAAATAACGGCTACGGTACACCAAGCCATTACCTATTCGGCTTTGCAGCGGTATTTGCCACTGCCAGCCTGCGCTGTGTGCAATTGAACGCGTATAAGGTTTTAGCTCGCTAGTACCTTGAGATTGCACTGCAACGGCGCTGTCGCATGGTAAGTAATGAGACCAATCTACAAAACCTGTATTAAGGGTTTGCTCTATGAGTAAGGCGCGCTGCCCTGTAGCGTCTATAAAAAGGTCGCCATTTATCTGCTGTGTGTTATCAAGGGTTAATGATTTTATATTCCCTGATAGAGGACATTGTTCAACCTGCTCTATTTTGGTATCAATATGATCAACACCGCGTGACATTGCGAGCTTTTTTAAAAACTCGGCATATAAAGTTGCGTCAAAATGGTACGCATAGCTTAAGCCAGGTAATTGCGTGTTAGGTATGGTATTTAATGGTGCAAACTTATGCTGTTTAGCTGCTTGGTAGTTAAGAGAAAAATCCCATAAGCTTTCTTCTGTACCGCTAATATGCCCTTTTACCCAAAAATTGTAAAAATCGCAAAAGGGGAAGTCTTTACCAAATGAGCCAAAAGCATGCATGTAGCTATGAGAGGTGGTTTTCCAATTTTCGAACTCAATTCCTAGTTTTATAGATGCATTAGTAGCGTTTATAAACTCTTGCTCGTTTATACCCAGTGCGTTATTAAGCTGAATAATAGGCGGAATTGTTGCTTCACCCACGCCTATAGTGCCAATAGTACTTGACTCAATAAGGGTTATTTTGATTACTTTACCTAACACTTTATTAAGCAAGGCGGCTGTTATCCACCCTGCTGTGCCCCCGCCTGCGATTACGACGTGTTTTATTGGTTTCATATTATTGTCCACGTTTACAGTTTAAAGCTTTGTTAAGTTTGATAAAGTAGCTATAAAAAAGCCCTTGTAAAACAAATTACAAGGGCTCCTACACACAACCTTTATTATAGCTGGTAGCTAAAACCTAACAAGTAAGTGCGACCGTAATCTTGGTAGTCGCGAACTTGTAGCGCGTTATCGCCAGAAAGCGATGTGAACGGCTCTTCTGTTAAGTTTTGAACTTGGAACTGAATTGATAAACCTTCAAGGCTCTCAACCCCTGCTTCAGAGAAGTCATAACCTGCCTGAATATCCCAAATTGTTTCGCCGATAATATTCACTTGCTCTGTATTAAAGCCTAATCCGTAAACATCACCTTTGAAGTCACTACGCTTACGCATGCTGGTTCGTAATTGCATGCCATTCATCTCGTAGTAAACCGTTAAGCTTTGAATTTTATCTGATAGACCCGGTAGTTCGTACTCATTGCCATTTCCATCTTCAATATCAGATTCAATACCTGTATGACTAGCAATTAAGCCAAAGCCTTCAAGAGACGGGTGGAAAATTTTAAATGGTAACGCTAGAGATATCTCGTAACCGTATAGGTCACCGCCGCCGCCATTTACTTTGCCACTGCCAGTACCTTCGGACGTAGCTGGTACTTCACCTGTTGATGGGTCCGCAACACCCGACATATCAATCGCGTAA
The DNA here is from genome assembly GCF_014163835.1 of Pseudoalteromonas sp. SR43-5. Taxonomy (NCBI): domain Bacteria; kingdom Pseudomonadati; phylum Pseudomonadota; class Gammaproteobacteria; order Alteromonadales; family Pseudoalteromonadaceae; genus Pseudoalteromonas; species Pseudoalteromonas sp. SR43-5. The sequence goes on along the minus strand of NZ_JACJEA010000003.1, from coordinate 61,566 downwards.
GTACCGTCAAAAATCCACTGGGTTAAGTCTTTATAGAAAAATGCAGCAGAGAAGTAACCTTCATCACTAAAGTAGTTTTCATAAGATAAATCGTAGCCTGTTGCTTCTTTAGGTTCTAGATTAGGGTTACCACCCGATACAGACCAAAAGTTACCGTTTTCATCCGGTGTATCATTATATGATGCATTAACAGAGGCGTTCATTTCATCTATACGCGCACGTGAGATTGTTTTAGCTGCGCCAAAACGTATTGTTTGCTGCTCATCAATCGCAAGTGATAAATTTAAGCTTGGTAAAACGTGAGAATAATCGTGACCAATATCTGTAGGTGAAGTAATGACTAGACCAGTATTCCCATCTACACCAAAAGCATTACCTTGAGAGGATTGATCTGTATGAACATAGCGCACCCCAACATTACCAGTTAATGGAAGACCACTTACCTCTGCATTAATATTAGCTTGTGCAAATGCTGAGGTGATTTCTTCTTTTACTGTCCACGACTTAGTTGCATGAGTTGAGCTAGTTAAACTTTCGTCAAGGGTTTCATAGTAACCATCATTAACTAAACCATTTACATCGTAGGCTATCATGTCGCCTAGCCCAATAAAGTCAAGGCCAACACTGCCTAAACGGTATTGCTCAGGTACACTAAACATTCCTGGGTTTTCAAGTGAAAAATCAGTTAAAGTCAAGAAGTAACCTTGCGAAGATTTAGACTTTTCACGCTCTTTATAACCTAAGCCAAATTCAATTGAACTAATGTATTCGTTTTCTAGTACTTTAGACGCTGCAAGTTTTAATGTAACTAATTCATCTTCAATAGTTGGAGCATTAATAAAACCGTCTTGAGCTTGGTTCTCATACTCTGTGCCAGTTAATCCATATGCATCATTTAGTGCAGAACTTGCACCCCACGAAAGCGGCCCACCTAATTGAATTAGATCATAATCGCTGTAATCTAAGTCATGTGAAAAAGTAGCGCCAGTATTGCCACCATTAAAAGCATAACCTAAGTTATCTGCAACACCGCGAGAATCACCACGCCCTGTACCTGAGTAGCTTTCTATACTCCAAATTTTACGGTCAACTTGCGAGTAGCTTGCGTCAAATTCTACTGACCATGAATCATCAATATCGTATTTAGTGTTAAATCCAAATGCAGTTAGTTCAGCATCACGCTCTTGGTAATCGTTACGCACAACAACACGTTGGCCTTGTGTTACAGCACTTGTTATAAATCCACTTTCTGCATCTACTATAGCACTGCTTGCATCAATACTACCTTGACCCCAAGCAAAAGGAACTTCAATGCCGCGCAAAATTTGCTCGTCTGTAAAGTCTACATACAACGCATCAAACGTCATATTTAGTTTATCTGTAGGAGCTGCCTCTAGAACAAGCATTGCTGAATCACGTTCAAGCGTTGATGAACGAACATATGGTTTAGCACCGCCTAAAATTGAATACGAGTTACCATCTTCAGCAGTGAATTCAGGGTACCCCCATGAATTCCAACGTTTTTCTTGGTTTGGCGAGCTCATGGTGTTTAGTGCAAATGCAATACCAATGGTGTCATCAGCAAACTGGTCGATGTATGAGAAAGTGCCACGGTAACCGTCGTCGTTGCCGTCAGGGTTTAATTTATCAAAGCTTGTTTGCTCATACTGTCCATTTACTTGAACAACACGTTCACCTTTACTTAGTGGGCGAACTGTTTGCATGTTAATTATGCCCGCAATACCCTCTGCATCTAAATTTGCACTTGGTGTTTTATAAACAGTTACACCGCTCATAATTTCTGATGGGTAAAGGTCAAATTCTACGCCGCGGTTATCACTAATAGATACTTGCTCGCGGCCATTAAATGTGGTGCCACTTTCGTTTTCACCAAAACCACGAATTGATACTCTACTTGCGCGACCATCTAGGCGTTGCGCTGTTAAACCTGGTAAACGTGCAATAGACTCAGCAATAGATGAATCAGGTAGCTTACCTATATCTTCTGCTGAAATTGACTCAACGACTTGAGTAGAAAAACGCTTTGTGTTGATTGATTCTACAACACTGCCACGAAAGCCTTTTACTTCGATAACCTCAACGTCATCATTTTTAGCTGTATCTTCTTGTGCTGCTACAGAGGCAAAGCTTGCTAATCCTGCAGTAGCCATTGCCAACGTTAATATACTTGGTTTGAACATAGACATGATGTTTTTCCCGTTACCCATATTGTGATACTCGCTTCTTTATTTGAGTGATAGTCAAACAGGCGAGCTAATTTTGTTGTCAGGATGAATATTAACGCCAGCTTTATTTTATTAACAACTTTATGCATACGTATTCAACAGTTATAGCACGACTTCAGATTAATAAAAACCTTGCCAAACAAACATTAAACCATTGATTTTGTTGTAAATAAAATTATTGAAAATGACGCAATCAACATTACATGTAAAATCTACTGTATCAAAAACTAAAAGTTAACAGGACGCAATGTAAACAAAGTGAAACTAATTAGTATCGCTATTCAAAATAAGAAATATTAGACACAATTCAAATGTTTAATTGGTCAGACCATTAAGTTCAAAACATAAAATATATTTTCTCTTGTATGACAAACCGTTATGTTTAATAAAAGTCAGAAAGTAAGTGAGCACCATAATTGGTAAAAATCCAACACATAAATAAAACACCTTTAAGCTAGCTATAAGTACTTATTTTTAATAATTTAATTGCGTTAATTTTAGTGCATACGTATGCAGACTTTTTACAGTGTACAAGGCTTCACGTATGCTTTTTGCAAATAACGTGATTAATCGTAATCACAAATAAAAATAGTCTAAATACTGTGTGGAATGACGGAGAAAAGCATGAACCAAAAGCAGTGGTATAAAGGTGCGGTTATTTATCAAGTTTATCCGCGTAGCTTTCAAGATAGCAACAACGATGGCATTGGTGATTTAAGAGGGATTATTAATCGTATTGATTACATTAAAAGCTTAGGCGTTGATGCTATTTGGATTTCACCTTTTTTCAAATCGCCAATGAAAGACTTTGGCTATGATATTAGCGACTATCGTGACATTGACCCGCTTTTTGGTGACCTAAATGATTTTGATGAGCTAATAAGCGAAGCCCACACTCGTAATATTAAAATAATTATTGATCAGGTGTTAAGCCATACATCAGATCAACACCAATGGTTTACTGATAGCCGTGAAAATCAAAATAACAGTAAAGCCGACTGGTATGTTTGGGCTGACGCAAAAGATGATGGAACAGCCCCAAACAACTGGCTATCTATTTTTGGTGGTGGTGCTTGGCAGTGGGAGCCTCGTCGCGGGCAATACTACCTACATAATTTTTTAACCGAACAACCAGATCTTAACTTTCATAACCCAGATGTTCGAAAAGCTGTGCTTGATAATGTTGAGTTTTGGCTTAAAAAAGGCGTTGATGGTTTTAGGCTTGATGCAATTAATTTTTGCTATCACGACGCGCAATTACGTGATAATCCGGCTAAACCAAAAGATAAGCGCCAGGGTCGTGGTTTTAGTGAAGATAATCCGTATGCATTTCAGTACCATTACTACAATAATACTCAGCCTGAAAATATTGAGTTTATGCAAGATATTCGCACATTACTTAATAAATACCCAGGTACTGTATCGCTTGGCGAAATCTCATCAGAAGATTCATTAGCTACAATGGCGCAGTACACCCAAGGTGGCGACAAACTGCACATGGGTTATAGCTTTGAGCTATTAACAAATGATTACTCAAGTGAATATATTAGAACTACGGTTCAAACTCTAGAACAACGTATGACTGAAGGCTGGCCATGCTGGGCATTTAGTAATCATGATGTAGAGCGCGTAGCGAGCCGCTGGAGCGAAAATGGCGAAGTAAACCCTCAACAATGTAAAATGCTAACCGCCCTATTAGCTTCTCTTCGCGGCAGCGTGTGTATGTATCAAGGTGAAGAGCTAGGTTTAGGTGAAGCAAGTGTGGCATTTGAAGATTTACAAGACCCATACGGCATTACATTTTGGCCTAATTTTAAAGGGCGTGATGGCTGTAGAACACCAATGCCTTGGGATCTAGCTGATTCATCTCATGCAGGTTTTAGTGAAGTAAAACCTTGGCTACCCGTTGATAATGCACATAAGCAGCAATCAGTAGCTATACAAACAGATTATAACAATTCAATTTTAAATGCCTACCGTGAGTTTATGGCATGGCGAAAAAGCCAAACAGTTTTACTTGAAGGTGATATTGAATTTATAGAAACGCCAGAGCCTGTGCTTGCTTTTTATAGAACGCTTGGAAAGCAAAGAATGCTTTGTATGTTCAATCTCAGCGCTAAGCAAACAAGTATTGATATGCCAACATCAATCGTTAAAGAATACACCGAGCTTAGCCACCACAGCGCAAAGTTAGACCGAGGCACCACAATACTTGAGCCTTACGCATGTTTTTACGCTCAGTGTTAATGACTCAAAAGTTACGTTTAGTGTATACGTAAGCGCGTTACACACGAAAAAGCCCAAGCTATTCACTTGGGCTTTTTTGTATTTAACGCATTCTAGTGACTTTTAGTTTCAACATTTAGACATTCAGTTAAAGCAAATAATACGGCTGATATTACAAATTTAAAATATCCTCATAGCAGAAATATACAATGGCGCTTATCCATTTCATTTTTGAACCTAAAAAATCACTTTTCCTAAAACAATCTAAAGGTTATTAATATAAAGCGCAGAATCAAGTTTTCTTAGCTACTAAATATATTACTCCAGCTGATAATGCTGTACTTACTAAAGTTTAAAAACCGACAAGTAAATTACTCATCCTCACGATAAAAAAATTTCGTTATCTTTTATTTCAATTTCGATTAAAAATCAACATACCAACAGAGTTGTTCTGGATTGGGCACTACTGATTTATACCTAACTTTAAACTGGATAAATCAGTCATCACACCATTTTTTTAGGAATAAACGAATGAAAAAAGCATTGCTAGCATTAATCGTAGCACCACTATTTGCAGTATCTGCGACTTACGCGGTTGCAGACGATGCGCCAACAGCTTCAGCCGAAATGATAAAAGAATACACAGAAATGTGTGTTAACTGGGCTAAAGATGATGACGTAAGCAATGAAGAGCTAAATGCCTACGTATTAAAATGCGTAAATGATGAGCTTGAATCTGAAGGCTATAAAAAAGTATCTTCTGTTAAGATTTAATTATACCAATTACATTTAATTAGTGATCTGTTAAAGCTATAAGAATATAGCTCAATAGCTAAGCGAAAAAGCATGGCATATATTTGTTCTCGGCAGCTGCTCCCTGCAATGCCTACTTTCTGCATCTACGCAGTCATATATGAATAGTGTTTAACGCAGTAACTGAGTTATTTAATACGCTAAAATGACCATGTTTTTAATCAAATTGGTAACACGCTTAGGTGAATGTACTGCTAATAAAGCCGTTGCGAAAGCATTCAACTAGGCACAAAAAAACCGGAATAGACACAAGCTGTGCATTCCGGTTTTTTATGACTTTTTAAATCTACAAAGCTATGAATAAGCAATAACGAGCTTATTCATCTTCTTTTTTAGCTTTCGCTTTAGGCTTAGCTTTAGCTGGTGCCTTTTTTGCAGCTGCTTTCTTTTTAGGCGCTGCTTTTTTCTTCGCTTCTTCTGTCCATTTACCTGCCTCATAATGAGCAGTCCAGCCGGTAGCTTTACCGTCAACTTCAGTCATAACATACTGAGATTTATTTTTACGGCTATAGCGTACAACAGCAAGATTACCATCAGGATCTTTAGCTGGTGCATCTGCTAAATAATAAAACTTAGGCGAAATGCGGTCTCTAAAGCGTTTTAGTTCTTCAACCTTAGGTGCACGTGTTTCACGTGACTTAGGAAAAGTATTTGCGGCTAAAAATATACCCGCAGCGCCATCACGTAAAACAAAATACGCATCTGACTTCTCACACTCTAATTCAGTAATGTGAACAGGATCTTCTTTTGGTGGAGCAGCCTCACCATTTTTAAGTAACTTACGTGTGTTCTTACACTCGTCGTTATTGCAACCAAAGTACTTACCAAAGCGACCCGATTTAAGCTCCATGTCAGAACCGCACTTATCACATTCGATAATTGGTCCGTCGTAGCCTTTAATTTTAAAGGTACCTTCTTCAACTATATGCCCTTTACATGCTGGGTTATTACCACACACATGTAGTTTACGGGTTTCGTCAATTAGGTATGAGTCCATTGCAGTTTCACAAATAGGACAACGCTTCATCTGCATTAATTTTTCGGTTTCTACGTCTTCGACATCAGCAGCAACCGCTTCATCGCCCGACACTAAGTTCATTGTTGTAGTACAACGCTCTTTTGGCGGAAGGCTGTAACCAGTACACCCTAAGAAAACACCGGTTGAAGCCGTACGTATGCCCATTTTGCGGCTACATGTAGGACATTCTATATCGGTTTCAACCATCTCATTAAGACGCATGCCACCATTCTCTGGCTCGTCTTTAGCGACAGTTAGTTGCGTTGAAAAATCAGCATAAAACTTATCTAAAACTTGAGTCCATACACGCTCGCCTTCAGCAATGTCATCTAAACGACCTTCCATTTTAGCTGTAAAATCAAAGTTCATTAAATCAGTGAAGTTTTCAACTAAGCGGTCAGTAACAATTTCACCCATTTTTTCAGCAAAGAAACGGCGATTTTCTACACGTACATAACCACGATCTTGAATTGTTGATATAATCGACGCATAAGTAGATGGACGACCAATACCACGCTTTTCAAGCTCTTTTACTAAACTAGCTTCACTAAAGCGAGCTGGCGGCTTAGTAAAATGCTGCTTAGGATCAAGTTCTATTAAAGTAAGTATTTCACCTTCTTTAACAGCTGGCAGTGATTGATCTTCTTCGTTCTTTTTACGCACCGCAGGTTGTACTTTTGTCCAACCATCAAAGCGAAGCACGCGGCCTTTTGCTTTGAGCTGGAAATCGTTAGCAGCAACAGTCAGTGTTGTTAAGTCGTATTCAGCAGGTACCATTTGACACGCTACAAACTGACGCCAAATTAGCTCATACAGCTTTTTAGCATCGGCATCTACGCCTTCGATATGACCAGACAACACTGTAACGCTTGAAGGACGAATTGCCTCATGCGCTTCTTGTGCATTGCCTTTAGAGCTATAGTTAATTGGATCTTTTGGTAAGTATTTAGCACCAAACTCGTTCGTTACATACTCACGACACATTTCAACCGCATCTTTTGAAAGATTGGTTGAATCGGTACGCATATAAGTAATATAACCGCCTTCATACAAACGCTGAGCGAGCATCATAGTCTTTTTAACGCCATAACCTAGGCGTGTACTTGCCGCTTGTTGCATGGTTGAAGTAATTAATGGCGCACTTGGGCGACTTTTACTTGGTTTTTCTTCAACGCTAATTACTTTGTATTCTGCATTCTCAAGGCTTTTAACAGCTGCGCTAGCCTGAGCTTCATTTACAGGCTTAAATGCCTTTCCTGCTTGTTTGGTTACTTCTAAGCGTAACTCAGACTCAGTATTCTTAACATCAGCGTGAATATCCCAAAACTCTTCAGGGATAAATGCCTTAATTTCACGTTCACGCTCAACTAATAAGCGTACCGCAACAGACTGAACTCGTCCTGCAGATAGACCACGTGCAACTTTTGCCCACAACAAAGGAGAAACCATAAAGCCTACAACACGGTCTAAAAAGCGTCGTGTTTGCTGAGCGTAAACCATGTCTGTATTAAGCTCACCTGGTGTTTCGAAGGCTTGTTGTATTGCGTTTTTGGTAATCTCGTTAAAAACTACGCGCTTATACTTTTCAGGTTCACCGCCAATGATTTCTTGAAGGTGCCAAGCAATTGCTTCCCCTTCTCTATCCAAATCCGTTGCGAGGTATATTTGATCTGCATTTTCAGCCAGCTTTTGTAATTCTTGAACAACCTTCTCTTTACCTGGCAGGATTTCATAATGCGGCTCCCAACCTTGCTCAGGATCAATACCCATGCGCGCGACCAGGTTAGTATAATCTCGTTGCTTTTTATACGCTGCTTTCTCTTCAGGTTCCATTTTGCGAACTTCTGCTGGCGTTTTAGTTGCCGGCACTTTAGCTTTGCTCGAACCTGAAGTAGGTAAATCACGTACATGCCCAATACTGGACTTTACGATGAAGTCATTACCTAAATATTTATTAATTGTTTTAGCCTTAGCAGGTGACTCTACAATTACTAGCGATTTGCCCATAGTTGCCTATTTCTAACCAAATATTAAAAATGTGTTTTGCCGACATAAGCGGCGCGAATATTTATAGGTATATCTACAAACACTAGTTGTTACAAGCTTTTAATACAAACTTTTCAGTATTTACTGAATAAACGAACAATTTTTGTCGTTAAATTAAACAAACAGGTGTTTTTAGATTAATTGATGTGGAATATATAGAACAGAAACAAAAATGCCAACCTAAAGGTTGGCATTTTTTATTTTAAACTACTCATTAGCAATCAACTATCATCACTTATTGCAATTTGAGCTGTCGAAATGTTGCCTTTACCAGTCGTAAACTCAACGGTTAAGAAGCCTTCCGTTTTATCATTTCCTTCTGCTTCGCGGCTAATTGATAGAGCTTCACCAAATGCAAACGTTGCACTTGAATTGCGAATATCAAAACCGTCTGTACCGCTGTACTCACCATTATCAGCAGATATAGCTACACTGGTACCTGTAGGCATTGGGTTATTATATATATCAGAGTAGTAAACAGCGAAAGTTAATGCTGATAGCTGATTCCCTAAATCTGCAGTAGTAATGTTGATAGAACCTACATCACAGTAATCTGTGTTATCGGTTGCTTCTAAGCGCAAGATAATAGCGCCAGACTGAGTGTCAGCCTGACGATAGATATTATTACACTCTTCGATATCCTGTCCGAGCTGCATAGCATTATCAGTAAATACTGTAGGATCATCTATAACTGTTTCTTCTAATGCTTCAGCAAAGCGATAACGTAACTCACTTTTTGTGACCACAAATCTACTGTATGCGGTACTACCCGACATAATGATTTCAAAAGAATCACGAATATCAACTAGTTCTTTAGTACAAAGGCTTTCAAATGTGTCACCTTCTGTTGGTGTTGTTGCTTCTGCTTTACATACTAAACCATTGTATTTTTCATCAGCTAGCGTGTGCATGCCATTGAGATCAATATCCCAGTTTTCTTCAAAATGCCCAGCATTTGTATTCTCTGGGCTACATGGATCATCACTATCGCCTTCTTGACAGTTATCAGCGGCTTTTATCACTGTCGCTGTAACAGGATCATAAATACCCGCTAAGCCATCATAAACACCATTTTCATTGTGATCGATAAATGCCTCTGTTAGATCATAACCACTATAATATTCGTTGGTATCAAAACGCCCATTTCCGTTAATGTCAATGAAAGATTCTTGACCTTTAGCGGTAACAAGCACTGTTGCACGACCACCAAGAGGGACGCCATTTTCATTGAAAGCAGCATTTAAAATACCGGCCATACAAGGTGCTGCAGAACCAAAGTAAAGATCACAGTTAAGTTCATTAGTTTTAGGGTTAATACTGTTAATTGTATTACCCCATTTTGCATCTGTGAATGGTTTTGGGTTTTGTGAACGCCATTGAGCAACGCACTGACCGTCGACTGTATTACACTCTAGCTGCGCATTAAATTCTGTACCATCAATGGTACCAATAGCACCCCCTTCAGTTGTTAAGTATACCGATGTACCATCAGGAACAGGGTTGTTAAAATGATCAGCTAAATAAACATTAACTTCTTCAATATCACCGGTATAATTTAACGCTTCAATATTGAAGTTAGTTGGTGCAGCAGTGAAACTATTGCCATCAGGTAAACCCGAACTAATCGAAACTAAATCAGATACTGTTATTACTTGCTCATCTAATGAAACTAATGAGAGTTCTCCGGTTGGACATGAAACATTGATATCACGCTCTGCGTCATCAAGAAGACACTCATCATAAAGTTCTTTCCAGCATGTAACGTTGTCGTTTTGGTCAGCTGGAATAAGTTCATCTGGGATGTAGCAAGCTTGCACACGCACAGCCTGAGGAACAAAACCAGAGTTCACTTGAATACGTGCTAAACCTTCAGAGTCTGTTGAAACACTAGCATGCGAATAACCGGTTGCATCTGTAACTTCAGAAAGTGAGATGCCACCATTAGTCGAGCTTAAACGAAAGTCTAAGCGCTTTTGCTTAGCAGTATTACCTATTTCATCTGTTAATTTGAATGTAAGTTGGCTGATTTCTTTACGAGAAACTCCACCAGTCCCTTTTAGTGCAATTACATTTTCTGATGCTTCAACAAATTCAATCGAGCTTACTGCGGCAGCCGATACAGGTACATTAACTGTAACAACTTTTGGTGTACCACCAGTAAGCACTGTCGCTGTAACCGTATCGCCTTGTGATATGTTACAGCCATTACTTCGGTATGTCGCTGTTGCAATACCACTAATACTCGTTGCAGTATCATCCATTACCGCAAGATCAGATTCAACACAACCAGATGTAAATTCAACATCTAGTGGAGTTACAAACAAATCTCCATTTGCATCATAAATATTTACTGAAATAACCGTTGTAGCTCCAGCTGCTAGCGGCACAAATTCGTTATCAATCACATTGCCAGCATCATCTAATTTATTATATAAACCATTTGAAATTTCAACACTTAATTCTGCTGTAGCGATTTCAAATGCTTTTGAAGCAGTAACTGATTTAGCAGTAACAGATACTTCTCCCGCACCACTGCTTGCCCCTGGCTGTAATTTTAAAATTGCAAAACCAAAGTTATCTGTTAGTGCTTTACCTGATTCTGGTAACAAGGCACCAAGGTCTGTAGATAGCTCAGCTATAATGCCATCAATACCATCACCTGAACTTGTATCTGTGACTTTAATCATAACGTCAATAAGTTCATCAGAAGAGAATTGATTTACAACATTACAACCAGATGCTAGATATGTGCTTTCGAGGGATGTTGTGTTGCGATTAGCATCCCAATCACTTGCACAGCCTTGTAATAACTTGATATCAAGCTCTGCTTCAGCACTTTCCACAGGTGCATCATCACCATTTGAAATAAAGCCTGCAACTTTAGTGATGCTATTACCGCTTTCATCCGTATAGATGGCAACGACTTGACCCGCACCTTTTGAATCACCGCTACTGAGCGTTACGGAAGCTTTACCACTCGCGTCTGTTAATGCCGTACCTAACACAGGTGTGATTTTACCTGTGTAGTTAGTTGTAAAAGAAATTAGCTGGCCTTGTAAAGGTTCATCTTCATCTAACAAGGTAGCGGTAACCGTCCCTTTATTATCTTTACTGACTGGATTTTCAGCTGTAAATGGCGAACCAGTAATATCTAAAATTGAAATATCTAGTTCAATACTTCCACTCACACTTGAGTCATCATTCTCAGAACCATCTGATGCAAATCCAAACGAATCACTGTAGGTGTCTTCACCGTTAATATGGGTAGCAGTAATAATACCCGCCCCCGCAGTATCGCCTGCCGTAAGAGTGATCGATGCTACACCATCAGCGTTAGTTAAAACCGTGCCAGAGACTGGGTCAAGTAAACCAATAGAGTCTGCTAACGTGAATGTAATACGCTCGCCAGACACTGCATCACCATCTTCATTAACTAAACTAGCTCTTAATTCTAAAGGAGCATCAGCAGTCACACTATTCGACTCAGTATCACTCGCTTTCAAATAACCTTTCAAACTTATTGTATAGGTTGATGTTTCCGTCGTGGAATCACCATCACTAATAGAGCCGTCTTTTTCAAGTGACCCACCGCCACCACAGGCTGTGAGTAAAAAACTTAGCAATGAAATGCCGAGCAGTCGCATTAAAGGCATGAACCTCTCCCTAGCGTTGTTATTATAATCAAAATTAATTTTCACTTAATATTAACCTATAACTTAGTCTAAAATCTCAGTTTTTTATTACTTTTTTGCGCAAAATAATTTTAAATAAATACCAATTTTTTCTGTAGTAAATATTTCCTTGCTGGTAGTCTATGGCAAATTTATAAAATGTAGATCAGGGAATATGTCAAAAATCCGTTCAATGAGTTTAACCACTCGCATCATGATTGGTATGGCGCTTGGGGTTGCAGTAGGTTTTATATTTCAGGCTATATTAGCTGGTGAAGACGATTATCTAATACCACTTGGGTTATTCTCTTTGCCAATTAAAGCCTTTTTTGTTGATGGTATTTTCCATGTTGGTGGCCAAATATTTATTGCCAGCTTAAAAATGTTAGTTGTGCCTCTTGTTTTTGTATCGCTCGTTTGTGGTACCTGTAGCTTAAGTGACCCTAAAAAACTAGGCCGCCTAGGTGGTAAATCTATTGGTTTATATTTATTAACTACGGCTATTGCTATAACGGTGGCTATTACACTTGCCTTATTATTTAGCCCTGGTGAAGGTATAAGCTTGCCATCTAATGCAACTTATGATGCCAAAGAAGCGCCTACTCTTGCACGTGTAATTATAGATATGTTTCCTACTAACCCATTTGAAGCCATGGCCAAGGGTAATATGCTTCAAGTTATAGTGTTTGCACTATTATTTGGTGTAGCAATGGCATTAAGTGGTAAAACAGGCAAACGCGTAGCAAGTGTTTTTGAAGATTTAAACACAGTAATCTTAAAACTAGTTACACTGTTAATGAACATTGCACCTTATGGCGTGTTCTTTTTAATGGCAAAACTATTTACAACAATTGAGCTTAACTTAATTGTTAGCCTAGCCAAATACTTTGGCGTTGTAGTGCTTGCACTGTTATTACATGCTTTCGTAAACTACACATTGCTTTTAAAAATATTAACGGGCTTAAACCCGCTTATTTTCTTAGCAAAAATGAAGCACACATGCTTATTTGCATTTAGTACCTCGAGCTCAAGCGCAACTATGCCTATTACACTTGAAACTGCTACTAAAAAACTAGGTGCTAATAACTCGGTTGCCTCATTTACTATCCCACTGGGTGCTACCATTAACATGGATGGCACTGCCATCATGCAAGGTGTGGCTACCGTATTCATTGCACAAGTGTTCAGTGTAGATTTAACAATTTCTGATTATCTAATGGTTATACTAACAGCAACACTTGCCTCTGTAGGTACAGCAGGCGTACCTGGTGTTGGTTTAATAATGCTGGCCATGGTACTTAACCAAGTTGGCTTACCTGTAGAAGGGATTGCAATTATTATCGGTGTAGATAGATTACTTGATATGACACGTACAGCAGTTAATGTAACCGGTGATTGTATGGTTACCTGTGTTGTTGCCAAGTCTGAAGGTGAACTTGATGAGAGCATCTTTAACGACCCTAATGCAGCTAAAGACTTAGAAGATTATCATAAGTCTATTGACTCATAAGCTACATTTATACAGCTATAAAAAAACCTTGATGCAACACATCAAGGTTTTTTTTCGAGTAGAAATAATTAAACTGAATCGTAAAAAAATTCTAATCTAAGGATTTAGGGATTTAAATTTAGAGAGTAAGTTTATTCCCACTTTATTTACACCACTACTCAGGCCAAGAGCTAGCTTATCGCTTAATCCCTTTTTAATTTTGTATTTAATCTTATAAATTTGGCGCTCATGTTGCTGCTCCAGTAATGCATCATCACTTGTCTTTATAACATCTACCAAACCTTTATCAATCGCTTGAGTTGCAAACCAATGCTCGCCTGTCGCAACTAAGTTTATATCTAAGCTTGGGCGTTGAGTGCTTACAAACGTTTTAAATAAATCATGTGTTTGTTCAATTTCTTCACGAAATTTTTCACGGGCCTTATCTGTGTTTTCACCAAATAAAGTAAGCGTACGTTTAAACTCACCTGCAGTAATTTGCTCAAATTCCACATCATTTTTCTTTAATATTTTATTAAAGTTAGGTATTTGAGCTATCACACCAATAGATCCAACTATGGCAAAAGGGGCTGCTAGTATCTCATCGGCTACACACGCCATCATGTAACCACCGCTCGCTGCTACTTTATCAATTGCAACACTCAAAGGAATACCGGCATTTTTAATACGCTGTAGCTGAGATGCAGCAAGTCCATAGCCATGCACTACTCCGCCGCCACTTTCTAAACGAATAAGTACTTTGTCTTTACTTGGGTTAGCAATAGAGATAATGGCTGTTATTTCTTCTCGTAAGCTTTCTACTTCGTGAGCGTCCATACTACCCACAAAGTCAATTACATATAAACGAGGTTTAGGCTCATCTTTATCTGCTTTTTTACTTTGCGATTTAAGCTGCTTTTGGTGTGCTTTAAGCTCTTTTTTACCCAGCGTATTTTGTAGAAAACTTTCTTTAAGATCGACTAATTGCTCTGATATGTCGTCAATTTGTATTTCACCTTTTTTGGCTTTAGGCTTAACTGCAGCGCCAACTATTAGCATTAGAATAACTGCTATAGCGATAACAAAAGTAATTGTTTTAGCAAAAAACAAACCGTATTCGTATAAAAATTCCAACTGGTTTCTCCATTTATAAATTTCAGCTAATTTAGCATGCTTTAAAGCAAAAAAAAGCCACTTTTCAGTGGCTTTTAAAGGTTAATTATTTTACTGGTTATTAATCAGTCACAACCTCAGGGTTGGAAACTAATAACATTCGACCGCGAGCAGCTAAGTAAGTAGCTACTTGCAACTGCATTTCTGTATTAGCGGCAGCACTGCCTTCAACAGTTGCAGCTTGTGCAGCATCTTGAGCTGGCGTTAATATAGAACCATGATGCCCTTTAGTAAATTTAACTAAGTAGCTTGTTGGTGTTTCACTCAATGCTTGCGAAGTACTTACTGTTTCAAGACCCATCAAGTTAGCTAATGGGATTGTGCCAGAAATAGGATTATTAGCTGCCATTGGTGGTATCACTTGGTCAGGCTTGTTATCAACACCATCGCCCACAACAACATTAGTATAAACAGGAGTGCCTAATGCTTTTACAGTGGCTGCATAATTAGTTGGATCGCCACTATCAAGTGCTGTTTGCGCCGCAAATGCAAATTGAGTAAACACTCCTTGAATATTAGTAAGCTTACTTGTTTCGCCAGCTGTAGTTAACGAAGCTACATACTCGTTATAACCACAGGTTAAATATGCTTCCATATCTGGCAATACTGCACCACAGTTAGACACTGCATCAACTTGTAAATACGCGTTAAACTCATCAGCTTCTGTTGTACCTGCTTGTGAAAGTACTGAACCTTGAATAAATGGACCAAATGCAGCTGATTCTAGTAAGAAGCTAGCTATACCGCCGCCGCCGCTTGCAAGTGCTACTGTGTTTACATTAAATAATGGGTCAACGGTTGGCGCTAATGGGTTATTAGCTTGTGCAATAAATGCAGGGGCTACAATAGAGCCTAATGAATGACCAATGTAAGTTACATCTTGCGCATTAATCGTTGCATCATTAATAAAGTTTAGACCTAAACGTAAACCTAATAAATCAGCCGCTGATTGACGTAAGCTATCACGCGCAACAAGTAATGAACTTAAATTCATGTAACTAAGCACAGAACCTGTTGTTGCATTAAAGTCGTCTGTTCCATCACCATCAACATCTATTCCACGCTCACCATGTCTTGGATGGTCAATAGCAACTGTTGCAAAGCCTTGAATAGAAAGCTGCGCCGTTAAAGCAAGCATACTTTCTTTTTGTGTTGTAATACCGTGTTGCATAATAACAACTGGCCATCCGCTATCAGGCATTGCGATAGGATCTAATTGTAACTGTGCACGTACACCATTAATTATTGGTAAAATAGGCTTAGTAACTTGCACTGGCACATTTGCCATACTTTGTACTTTTGGAATGGAGTTATATTTTGTTAAATGACGTGTGCTATCTAGTCCTAAGTCGCGTAATTGCCCGTCACTTAATGCAGAACATAAACCATCATTTTCACTAATAGGATCTGTCGGAAATGCATCACCAGCAACGGCCTTGTAACCGATTATTGCCACCGCGTTATCACACATACCTTGCCAATATGTATCACTTAAATCACTAATATCGGTCCCCGTTGGTGTACCTAAATACATCGGTAGCATAATGCTACCTTTTTGATATTGCACACCAGAGAAAGCAGCAGACACTTCTACACCCTGAGAAGCAAATACCTGTTGTACATTTACCATCGGTTGTTCAGGAACTTGAAGCGCAGGCGTTGGCATCGCAGGCTGTTGCAAACTAGCAGCTAGCAATTTTTTAATTGTCCCAAGTACTGGCCCCGCAGACTGAATAGTCATTGCGCTAGAAAAAATAATATCTTCTTTTGTTATATTTCCTGAACTTACAACTACATTTTCGTAACTGTTAACAGCGCCCTGCAAACCAAGTTGGGCTTCTGTAATTAATGGCGCTTCTTGCTTAACCAGACCATAAGTAGAAGAAGGCTCGATAGAGCGTCCTAATGAATCTTTAAGACCAGTAGTTAGTACATTGA
This sequence comes from Pseudoalteromonas sp. SR43-5, assembly GCF_014163835.1. Taxonomy (NCBI): domain Bacteria; kingdom Pseudomonadati; phylum Pseudomonadota; class Gammaproteobacteria; order Alteromonadales; family Pseudoalteromonadaceae; genus Pseudoalteromonas; species Pseudoalteromonas sp. SR43-5. Next base: position 44,946 of record NZ_JACJEA010000003.1, on the reverse strand, counting down.
TGTATGAGCTACCTGCCGTAAATGGTTTTAAAGGAATAATTGCAACGGCATCACCAGAAGCTTGAGTGACAAAATCAACACCAAAAGTAAGCTCACCGACCAATTTACAAGCTGTACCTGCAGCTACAACTGAACATTCTGCGTCAGTTAAACTTGCACCCATTACTACTTCAAAAATACGGACTGTACCTGGTGTCCCAGCAGACGTTTCATCTAAACTCACATTTGGCGGAAATGTTAAATCGATTTTATATGGAACCTGAGAAGACCAACCGTCAAGTGCGCCTAGAGCAAGCTGAGGGTCAGCATAAGCTGCTCGAGAAATAGACACATTGTTGTCATCTAATTCTCCAGGAATATTAAGTGTACCGTCTTGGGTTCCACTCATTAATAAATCATTAGGTACCGATAAGATACCTGCAGCAGGGTCAAATGTAACCGTTGCTGTTGGAATAACGGTTGCTGTGTCGTTCTTAACATCTTCTAACGTTTCTCCGCCGCCACAACCTGCCAAGGCAGCTGTAACAGAGAGTGAAAGTAGCATTTTTTTCATATTGTTGGCTCCGCACATATTTTATTTTTATAGTGTGTTTAATCAGTGTATTAAGTTAAAACAATGTAATCAGGTTATTAATGAGACATTAGACCAGTTAAACTTAACGTAAAGTTTCTATTTTCGCCACCTAATTTTACAATAAATTCGATTACTTCACGTTTCGCTATGTTAAAATCAAAAAAAATAGATGAATGGGTACTTTTATGCACACATATCAAGCGGCTGAAAACGCACTTAAAGATAAAATTATTTTAATAACAGGCGCCGGTGATGGTATTGGCCGAGTAGCAGCAATTACGTATGCAAAATACGGCGCTACAGTTATCTTATTAGGAAAAACAACTAATAAACTTGAATGTGTTTACGATGAAATTGTTAATGCGGGTTACCCTAAACCTGCAATTGTGCCCATGGACTTAAAAGGCGCAACTAAACAAAACTACCGTGACCTTGCTGCAACAATTGAATATCAATTTGGCCGCCTTGATGGCTTGCTTAATAATGCAGGTATTTTAGGGTCACTTGGTCCACTTGAACATTTTTGCTCATCTACGTTCGAAAACATAATGAAAGTAAACGTGACCGCGCAAGCGATGATCACTAAAGCGCTTTTTCCTGTTCTTCGTAAGTCTGATAATGCATCGATAGTATTTACGTCATCAGGTGTAGGCCGCAAAGGCCGTGAATTTTGGGGGCCATACGCCATCTCAAAATTTGCTGTAGAAGGCATGATGCAAACATGGGCATGTGAAGTAGGTAAAACGAATATTCGTATAAACTGTATTAATCCAGGCGCTACTCGCACTTCTATGCGTGCTGCTGCATACCCAGGAGAAGATAGAGACGCGCTTGCTACACCAGAAGATTTAATGCCAACCTACTTATACTTGATGAGCGATGATTCTAGTAAAGTGAATGGCGAATCGTTAGATGCTCAAGTAAAAAAGTAATTTATAGTTTAAAAAATTTAAACAACACACATTAAAAAAGCCGCAATTAGCGGCTTTTTTGTGTGCAATAAATAACTAATTTATTATTTACGTTTGGTAGGCTTAACACGTTGATTGTGTTTTTTAACTGCTTTGCGGATCTGGTTGATTTTAGCGCGTTTATCTTTGCGTTTTTCAGGCATAACAGAAAGCTTAGTTTGTGTCTCGCGCCCTAATTTAACGGTTTTGCGTAAGTAGTTTACTGTTTCTAAATCATACTCCATCCAACCACCTTGTGGCACGCGCTTATCAAGCTCTAGTTTACCGTAACGAATACGAATAAGACGAGATACTTCCGCATCTTGAGACTGCCATAAACGACGTACTTCACGGTTACGTCCTTCATTTAACGTTACGTTAAACCAGCGGTTAACGCCTTCGCCACCCATAGGGGTTACAGTCGTGAATTTGGCTGGACCATCTTCAAGCTCAACACCACGTAGTAAGTTTTTAACCGTTTCATTGGTTACTTCACCAAATACACGCGCAGAGTATTCACGCTCTACTTCATAGCTTGGGTGCATCAAGCGGTTAGCTAATTCACCATCATTAGTAAAGAGCATCAAACCCGAAGTATTAACGTCTAATCGGCCAACCGCAATCCAACGCTCACCATCAATACGAGGAAGTCGGTCAAATACGGTACGACGCCCTTCTGGATCTTTACGTGTGCTTAACTCACCTTCGGGTTTGTTATACATAATTACACGACAGATTCTATCTGCTTTTTCTTCAATCTTTACAGTGTGTCCGTCTACACGAATTAAATCAGTTTCTTCAACACGGTCACCTAACTTTGCCACTTTACCGTTTACACTAACGCGGTTTGCATCAATGTATTTTTCCATTTCACGGCGTGAGCCTACGCCTGCACGGGCTAAGACTTTTTGTAACTTTTCACCTTGTATAATACTCATTCGGATGGTTCTCTCACAGAAGGATCGCTCAATAACTGGTTAATTTTACTTTGCTGCTCTGTTGGCAGCGCAGGTAAGTTTTCAAGTCCAGTTAACGAAAAATAATCTAAAAATTGTTTAGTAGTTGCATATAAAGCCGGCTTACCCGGAACCTCTTTATGCCCTACCACTTTAACCCAATCTCTTTCGAGTAGGGTTTTAATAATATTCGAACCCGTAGTAACACCCCTTACTTGCTCAATTTCACCGCGCGTAATGGGCTGCCTATATGCAATAAGTGATAATGTTTCCAGTAAAGCACGTGAGTATTTTGGTGCGCGTTCTTGCCACAAGTTATTTAACCAAGGGCTTAAACTACTACATGCCTGAAAACGATACCCACTACCAACTTCAACTAAGCGAATACCACGAGTTTGAAAATGTTCTTGTATTGTATCTATTGCGTCGTTTATTCGCGCCATAGAAATAGCTAAATCTATTAATACAGTATCTTTAAGGTGGCGTTTACTCACAGGCTTATCTGCAACAAAAATAGCTGCTTCAATGATCTCAACTAGTTGTTCATCACTAATTCGCCGACCCGCCATACACACTCTTAACAAATAAAAATACACAGCCATCTATTATGACAGAACAACACCAAACTAGGAAAATATATCTACTAAATAACTAGATTTTAAATACAAAAAAGCCAGTGATTATCACTGGCTTCTAATTTACTCTTTAAAACAACAAATATTAGCTGTGTTTAATGGCTTCTAATGCATCATCTTCAGCTACTGCGTTACCGTATTTTTTAATGTAACCCATAAACTCGCTTTTACTGATGCGCTTATCTTGGTTTTTATCCATGTAACCAAAGTGATTTGAAATATCATCATCGTTACCTTCAACTACCGAAATATAGCCATTACTGTCGTTATCTAAGCTTGAAAAGCTGCTTTCAATTTTATCGAATTTAGCGATTTCAGCTTTAAATGCCGACTCACTTACTTCAGAATCAGTGGCTACTTTACCATTGTTTAACTTCATGTAAGTGTTGAATTCTTTGCGGCTAATTTCGTTATCCATATTGGTATCAATATTTGAAAAATGGCCCCAAATGCTATCGTCATCAGCTTCAACTTTTGAGATGTAGCCATCGCTGTCATTATCTAAACTTGCAAAGTCACTGTCTATTCTTTCAAGACCTTGATTAGATGAACAAGCCGCTAGGCTTAATGATGCTAAAATAGTGGCTGCTAATGTTAACTTTTTCATAAGACGTATCCTTCGTAATTAATTAAATGTCACTTTAACTAATACAAATCCAATGCCAATAATAGTTAACTTATAACAATCAACAACTTAATCTTGATTTGTGCATTTGTTGAACAGTTTCAATAAGTTAAGCTTGCAAGCTTTGCAAACAACCTTGTAATTTTTGCAAAAAAATACCCGGTAAAAAACCAGGTATCTCAATTTTAGTTATATAGTTCAGCTAATAATTAGATTGCTGCGTTTTGGTAGCGTTTAACAAACTCAGTAACGTTTTGACCATTACATTTTAATGAGTTTAAGTTACCAATTTTTTGACGAACAGGTGCTAAACCTTGTTTTAAAGCCGTCATACATAATTGAGTTTCTTGTTGAGCGTCTTTTGCAAATACTTCTACTTTCTCAACTGATGCGTTGCTTAATGTCGTTTTTTTAGCAATATCGCGAATATCTTCACCATTACATAAAATGCTTTTAGAAAAACGAGATAAGTAAACACCGTGCTGAGCAGCTTCTTTACGAGCAACACTAAAGCCTTCGTTTGCGCTTAGTACACATAACTTAGACTCAATTTTATTATCTTGACTGAAGTAAGTATTGCTTTGTGCTGAAGCAGTTGCAGATGCTAATAAAGCAGTAGCTAAAAGTAGTTGTGTTTTCATGAGAGATCCTATTTGAACGAGCTAAACAAGTGAATTTCGCGCATTATATATTCAATAAAGTTAAGTTCAATTGAATTTTTTATTTATTTAAAAAATTAATACTGCATTTACAATGTTTAAACTTTACTCACCAATTGATCAACATTTGTGCAGCTATTTTCTCATTTCAGTCATGTTATATACGCGTATTTACTGATACAATTTAATTCATTAAATAGATCCAATTTTAAGGTAAATTTTATGAAAGTGATTTCTTTCAATATCAATGGTCTGCGTGCTCGTCTTCACCAATTACAAGCAATTATCGACAAACATCAACCAGACGTTATTGGTTTGCAAGAGATTAAAGTTCATGACGAAGCATTCCCACTAGAAGATGTACAAAAAATGGGATATCACGTCTACTTTCATGGCCAAAAAGCCCATTATGGCGTAGCTATGTTATGCAAAAAAGAGCCTAAATCGGTCTTAAAAGGCTTTGCTACCGATACAGAGGAATCGCAAAAACGCATGATAAGCGTCACTGTTGAACAAGATAACGGTCGCGACCTTACCGTCATGAATGGCTATTTCCCACAAGGTGAAAATATTAATCACGAAACTAAATTTCCTTATAAACGACAATTTTATAAAGATTTGATGACACACCTTGAAACCAACCACACCCCTGATCAAGACGTCATTGTTATGGGCGATATCAACATATCACCCACCGATTTAGATATTGGGATTGGCGAAGTTAATGCAAAGCGTTGGTTAAAAACGGGTAAGTGTTCTTTCCAACCGGTAGAGCGTGAATGGCTTTCAACATTACTTAATTGGGGCTTTAAAGACACCTTTAGAGAACAAAACCCAGAAACAGACGATCAATATTCGTGGTTTGACTATCGCTCTAAAGGGTTTGTAGATAACCGAGGGCTTCGAATAGATGTAGTACTTGCGACTAATGAGCTTGCAGCACGCTGTATAGATACTGGTATTGACTACGAACTGCGCGGTATTGAAAAACCCTCAGATCATGCCCCTATATGGTCAACATTTAAGTAATTACTATGCTCAGCATAACAATACAAGGGCTACTTTGGGCCCTTGTAATTATTATTGCCCTACTAAGCTTTGATAAAAAAACATATAAAACATTGCTTAATACGCCAGCCCGTCAAACTGGAGTTCTTGCATGTGCGTTAGTGTTTGCAGTGCTTTGGCGAATAAAGGCTGGCATTTTAACTGGCCTTGATTTACACATCCTAGGTGTTACGGCTGCTACATTAATTTTAGGCTGGCGATTGACTATTTTAAGTAGCCTACTTGCCACAGCGCTACTCGCTGCCTTTGGTCAAATTGAACTTGAGCTGTTACCAGTACAACTGTTTATTGGTGCGTTTATTCCTATTTTATTGAGCTATCTTGGCTTTATAATTAGTTACCAATATTTACCTCGTCATTTTTTTGTTTATATATTTGTTTGTGCGTTTATAACCGCAGGATTTATAGCCTGTATAAAAATAGGCCTAGGTGCTTTATTTTACTTAGCTATAGGGCAATACAATTGGCAAGAACTTGCAGATAACTACGTTTATTTAAGTGCCATAATTTGGTTTCCTGAAGCAATGCTCAACGGCATGGCTATAACAATTATGATCACCTATCGCCCGCATTGGGTAAAAACTTTTTACGATAAGGACTACCTAGACTCATGAGTCTACAATATCAATGCCCGCTATGTAACCTCGCACTTTTGAAAGCTGATTCAACACTTCGTTGTGCTAATAACCACAGCTTTGATTTTGCCAAAGAAGGGTATGTTAATTTACTGCCTGTCCAACAAAAAAATTCAAAACAACCGGGTGACTCCCTTGAAATGGTACAAGCTAGACGCGCATTTTTAGAGCGTGGATACTACCGCTTTTTACAACAAAATCTTAGCGATTTAGTCGGTCGAATAAGTGCGAATACGGTTATAGATTTAGGATGCGGTGAAGGGTTTTATACCCAAGCAATAGCAAGTAAAACAGACGCAGTTGTATACGGTGTCGATATTTCAAAATCTGCCGTGAAATATGCGGCAAAGCGCTACCCTAATTGCTATTTTAGTGTTGCATCAATTAGCCAAGCGCCTTTTAAAAGTCAATTTGCTGATGTACTTATTAGCGTATTTGCACCTTTGTTTGAGGAAGAGATTGAACGTCTTGCTAATAAAAACGCAACATTAGTGGTAGCAAGCCCAGGCCCTTATCATTTAAAAGAGCTAAAATCGTATATATATTCAGAAGTAAACGAACATACTGAAATAGCCACGCCAAAAGGGTTTCAAAAATCAGAACAGGCTATTTTAACAGAGCATGTAGCGCTTAGCTTTACTGATATTAAAAACTTAATAATGATGACGCCATTTGCATGGAAATTTAGACCCGAGCACTGGACAGCACTCGAAGAAAAAGGTGAACACAATGTCACCTTATCATTTTATATTACTCAGTTTACCAAAATAGATGATGGTATAACCCGCTAAAACTGCTCTTTAGTAAATGCTCTATCCATTTTTTCAAACATATCTTTAAGTAAGTTAGCAAGCTCCATATAACGGGGCTTGTTCTCACTTAACTGCGTTTGATATCCATTAGCCGCCATTTTAGTGTACAGCTCGTTGTACCATTTTTGCATCGCAGGATCTAAAGGCGTTTGCGCTCGTTTACCTAACCAAAATAAACCTTGTAAAGGTAACGATATAAAAAATAATGCACTCGCAATAGCTTGCGGTAAAAAATCAGAACCTAAGTAATTAAGCTGAAAAAACAACGTTAGCATAGCCAAGATTGGCATTACTGTAATGGCAAGCTCAGTCGCTCTAATCACTCTAAACTCTAAAAACAAAGGCGCAAGCTCTTTACGCATTGGCCATTTTTTACCATACAAACGGCCTGTTTGTAGTTGTGACATCACACTTTTTTGCATCATGACTCCTCACAGATACTGCTTTTAAATACAATAGAAAACGAGCTATACCAAAGTGTAACACAAAATGAGGGAGTTACACTTTCTCAGTAAAAGAGCTTAAATTTCCCCTTTAATGGCGAACAATCCTAACTTAAACATCATAAATAAGGTAAAATATTTAACATTGAGTTAACCACTTTGCAGTTGAACATTTAATTGTTTTAGCTTTATTTAATACCGTAAGTGTAACTATCACGTATTAACGTTCACTTACTAAATTTGTTTATGGAAATTGAATCTATGCCAACAACCTCCCCTGAATCCCAACATGTTTTAGTTTTAAACTGTGGTAGCTCTAGTTTAAAGTTTGCCATTATTGATGCAAACGACGGTCACGAAATTATATCAGGCCTTGCTGAACGCTTGGGTGCCAAAGCCCCCTCCATTAAATACAAATTTAATGGAACTAAGACGGTTATCGACTTAGCGGCTAATCAAGCACATGCTGAGGCTATAAATACGCTTGTAAGCTTAATAAAGGATCATAACCTTGATGAGCACCTTATTGCTGTTGGGCACCGTGTTGTTCATGGCGGAGAGCATTTCACAAAGTCAGTCTTAATTGATGAAGACGTAATTAACGGTATTACTAAAGCGTCTTCTTTAGCGCCACTACATGGTCATGCGAACTTGTTAGGTATTTCATCTGCACAAGCTTCATTTATAGGTTTACCCCAAGTAGCAGTATTTGACACAGCATTTCATCAAACTATGGATGAAGTTGCCTACCTTTACGCCCTACCCTATAAGCTTTATACAGGCTACGGTGTAAGACGCTATGGTATGCACGGCACAAGTCATTACTATGTAGCAGGACAAACTGCTAAATTATTAAATCAGCCTATAGAGAAGAGTAATTTCATTAGTGCTCATTTAGGTAATGGCTGCTCTGTTACTGCAATAAAAAATGGTAAAAGTGTTGATACCAGTATGGGTTTAACGCCATTGGCTGGTATTGTTATGGGTACTCGCAGTGGAGATATTGACCCCGGTTTATTTAATTTTTTAACTACACAGCTTAGTTACAACGCTCAGCAAATAGATAATTTATTAAACCAAGAAAGCGGCCTACTAGGTATTAGCGAACTCTCTAACGATTGTCGAACGATTGAAGAAGCCGCTGTTGCCGGACATAAACAAGCACGTTTAGCGCTGGATATTTTTTGCTACCGACTAGCCAAACAAATTGCAGCCTACATGGTACCATTACAACGTTTAGATGCACTTATATTTACTGGCGGCATTGGCGAAAACTCCGATATCATACGTGAAAATGTCATTAATCAATTAGCTTTTTTAGGGTTCAGTTGTGACCAGAAGAGCAATCTTGATGCACGTTTTGGTAATCAAGGTATTATTAGTTCAGCCAATACTTCATCCAAAGTGGTAGTAATGCCGACCAACGAAGAGTGGGTTATTGCACTTGATGCCGCTAACATCGTAAAGGAGCTTTAATATGGCACGTCGTATTATGTTAATTCCTGTGTCTACCGGTGTGGGTTTAACGTCGGTATCCGTTGGTTTAGTTCGCGCTCTTGAGCAAAAAACAGTTAAAGTTAACTTTTTTAAACCCATCGCTCAGCCTCGTTCAGGCGAAACAGGTCCTGAAAAATCAACACAAATAGTCACTCAAGGTTCACCTATTAACCCACCCACCCCTTTTGCTCTTGATTATGCTGAGCAAATGATTGGCGACGGTAAAGGTGATGATCTACTAGAGGAAATTGTTGAACGCTTTGAAAGTAAAATAAACGACGATGAAGTAGCTATTATTGAAGGTATGGTGCCTACTCGTCGCCAACCTTATGCTGGGCGTGTAAACCGCGAAATTGCGCAAACACTCGGCGCTGAAATTGTATTTGTACTTACCCCTGGTAATTACACCATTACTCAAATAGAAGACCGCCTAGAAATTGCAGCAGGTAATTACGGTGGAATCGATCATCCTCGTGTACTGGGCTGTATTTTTAATAAAGTAAATGCGCCACTTGATGAAGAAGGCCGTGCACGCGCCGATTTAGTCGACGCTTACAAACCCGAAGAGCTTGAAAACGAGTTAAATCGTTTAGCGTCTTTACCTATTTTTAAAAAAAATCCGTTTATGTTGCTTGGCGCAATCCCGTGGGATTTTGACTTAGTAGCGCCACGCGTAAAAGACTTAAGCGCGTATTTAAAAGCAACAATAATTAACGAAGGCGATATGCTTCATCGTCGCCTGCGTCGTATCACTTTTTGCGCTCGTACGGTTTCTAATATTTTAAATTATTTTACGCCAGGTGCTTTATTAGTAACACCGGGCGATCGCTCTGACATACTTGTTGCTGCGTGTTTATCTGCTATGAACGGCACTAAACTTGGCGCTATATTACTCACCGGTGGCTTTGAGCCAGAGCCACGTATTATGGCTTTGTGTGAACAAGCTATGCAAACCGGTTTACCAATACTCGCAACCGATGCTGACACATGGCGCACATCACTATTACTGCATAACTTTAATATGGAAGTACCAAATGATGATGACCAACGCATTGAAAAAGTAAAAGATCACAACGCAGAACATATCAATTCAAGCTGGCTCGATACTCTAGCTCAAAGTGTAGGCAAAACGCGTAAGTTATCACCACCTGCATTTCGTTATTTATTAACCGATAAAGCACGTAAAGCAGATAAAACCGTAGTATTACCAGAAGGGAATGAACCTCGTACAATTAAAGCGGCTGCTATTTGTGGTCAACGTGGCATTGCTAAAACTATATTGCTTGGCGATCGCGAAGAAATAATGCGTATTGCACAGCAGCAAGGTATTGAGCTAAACGAACATGTAAGTATCATCGAGCCAAAAAGTATTATAAATGATTATATTGCGCCTATGGTCGAAATTCGTAAAAGCAAAGGCCTAACTGCTGTAGTAGCACAAGAGCAACTACAAGATAACGTCGTACTTGGCACAATGATGCTTGAGCAAGGTAAAGTAGATGGTTTAGTATCGGGCGCGGTTAATACCACTGCCAATACAATTCGCCCGCCCCTGCAGTTAATTAAAACAGCGCCAGGATCATCGCTGGTATCTTCCGTATTTTTTATGCTGCTACCTGACCAAGTGTTAGTTTACGGTGACTGTGCTATAAACCCCGACCCTAATGCTGAACAACTTGCTGATATAGCGATTCAATCTGCCGACTCTGCAGCTGCATTTGGCATAGAGCCACGTGTAGCAATGATAAGCTATAGCACGGGTACATCAGGTACGGGTGCCGATGTTGAAAAGGTACGTGAAGCCACAAAAATAGCAAAACAAAAACGTCCTGATTTAATTATCGACGGCCCACTACAATACGATGCCGCTATAATGGAAAATGTAGCACTTAAAAAAGCACCTAACAGCCCTGTAGCTGGTAAAGCGACTGTATTTATATTCCCAGATTTAAATACAGGTAATACAACATATAAAGCAGTACAACGCAGTGCCGACTTAATAAGTATCGGCCCTATGCTTCAAGGTATGCGCAAACCCGTAAACGACTTGAGCCGTGGTGCATTAGTTGATGATATTGTGTATACAATCGCCTTAACTGCAATTCAGGCAGCCCAAGCAGAAGCGCTAATAGCACATTAAACACAACGTGTGCTTTTTATAGCCTAGCTATTATTTATTTAATAATTAACTAGTTAGGATATTTATACCCTGCAACCCCCATACTTATCCACAGAAATTGTGGGTAAGTTTTTAATCTCTATTAAAACCCACTTCCAAATGCTCATTTTAGTCACGCTTACACCTTTAACTTGAAGGCAATAATCTATACTATAAAGCTATCAATAATGCTGTATCGCAGGCGTTTAATGTCAAAACAAACATTACAATTACACAGCACGGTTTTATCTATTCACAGTTTAGATGTTGACGCCGATATACCTGCGGCGCTACTAAAGCTTCCTTTATTTTTTATATCTAAAACCCAGGATGAACTATCTATCGTTTGCCCTAGTAGCTTTGAAATAGAGAGTTTAGATACCGAATCTGATTGGCAAGCACTTGAGGTGGTTGGCCCACTTGGTTTTTCGCTGACCGGAATAATGGCTAATATATCTGGTGTATTAGCACGCGCTAAAATTTCTATTTTTTCAATCTCAACCTACGATACCGATTATATTTTAGTAAAAAAGCAAACAGCCTCACTAGCACTTAATGCCTTAAAAAAAGATGGTTACAACGTGGTGGCCCAATAGCATATGAAAGCACAAACAATTGAATATCTAGCACTCAATAAAACGCCCCGCAGTGCCATCCTTATTACAAGCCCATTTACAGGTAAAGTAATACCGCTTCAAGAACACCCCGAACCTATTTTTAGGTTTGGTATTCTCGGTCCTGGTATTACTGTAAAGCTCAGTAGCCACAAAATTTTAGCCCCGTTTGATGGCACGTTATTACAAGTAAAAAACGCAGGTACTGAGTTTATTTTACAGGCTAAAAATGGTTTAAAAGTTTTAATCAACTTAACTATTACCGGTTCGCAATCAATTACACATACTCATATTGCACAATTAAATGGTAGTGAAATAAGTAAAGGCCAGCGCCTCGCTTATTTTGATTTACGCGAACTAGAAACGCCTATGCTGGCCAGTTTAATCTTACTTAACGGCCATAATCTCGGCACATTTCATTACTCACATTCGCATGTAAATGCGGATGTAGATACCTTATTAACTATTATTAAGAAGAACTAAATTTATGATCACTCTATACGGTATTAGCAATTGCGACACGATAAAAAAAGCAAAAAAATACTTAGCCGACAACAACATCGAATTTACGTTTCATGATTACCGCAAAGATGGCGTAGATGAGCAAATGGTAAGTGATTTTGCAGATAAACTCGATTGGGAACAGCTTGTTAATAAACGTGGCACAACTTATCGCGCACTAACTGATGAGCAAAAACAGAGTTTGACTAAAGAAAGTGCTATCCCATTGTTAGTTGACCAACCTGCAATGATCAAACGCCCAGTACTTATTAACAATGGCAGTTACCATTTAGGTTTTAAAGCAGCTCAATACGATGAGATATTTAAATCATGAAAGATGATGTAATTAAACTCGCCCAAGCACTAATACAACGTGAGTCAGTAACGCCCGAGGATGCTGGCTGCCAACAGATGATGAACGACCGCCTTGCTGCGGTTGGTTTTAATATTGAGTCATTATTTTTTACCGACACATTAAATACATGGGCTCGAAAAGGCACACAATCACCGCATTTTTGTTTTGCAGGCCACACTGATGTTGTGCCAACAGGCCCAGAGAAAAATTGGCAACACCCGCCGTTTTCAGGATTAATAAAAGACGGTTTATTACATGGGCGCGGCGCTGCCGATATGAAAGGCTCGTTAGCTGCAATGCTTGTTGCAACCGAGCGGTTTGTTACTAAACATCCAGATCATAAAGGCTCAATTTCTTTTTTAATAACCTCTGACGAAGAAGGCCCGTTTATAAACGGGACTACCCGTGTAATTGATACGCTAGAGGCGCGCGGTGAAAAAATTGATATGTGCCTAGTAGGCGAGCCTTCATCACGAGATGTATTAGGTGATGTTGTTAAAAATGGCCGCAGAGGTTCACTTACCGCTTTTTTAACCGTTGAGGGTGTACAAGGGCATGTCGCCTATCCACATTTAGCACAAAACCCAATTCACCTAGCAACCCCTGCCCTTACTGAGCTTAGCCAAACGGTGTGGGATAACGGAAATGAATACTTCCCTGCTACCAGCTTTCAAATTTCAAATATTAATGGCGGCACAGGTGCAGGCAACGTGATCCCGGGTGAGCTAGAAGTACAGTTTAACTTTAGATTTAGCACGCAAGTAACACATGAGCAATTACAACAACGTGTAAATGACATACTACAAAAGCATAACTTAAATTATGAATTAAGCTGGATAGTAAATGGCTTACCTTTTATTACCGAGCACGGCCCACTTGTTGATGCCACAGTAAAAGCGATTAAATCAGTAACCGGTTTAACCACAAACCTAGAAACTACCGGCGGCACATCAGATGGTCGCTTTATTGCACAAACAGGTGCTAAAGTAATTGAACTTGGCCCACGTAACGAAACTATTCATAAAGTAGATGAATGCGTAAGTACCGATGATTTAATAGCCCTTACCGACATTTACGAGCAAATACTAGAGCAACTTTTAGCATAATGGATGTAACTAAACCAACATCGATAATGTGTATCACAGGGCAAAGTGATACACATTTAACTGACATACAAAATCATCGCTTGCACAGCGCTATTATTAGCGACTTTTTAGCGCTGCAAAGTGCAGCTCAAAAAGCGGGATTTGATCTTACTATTGCCTCAAGTTTTCGCGACTTTGAACGCCAGTCAATTATTTGGAATAATAAGTTTTTAGGTATTCGACCTGTTTATAATAAACAGCAAAAGGTTGTAAATTTAACTAAATTAAATGATGTAGATAAATGCATAGCAATAATGCTCTACTCTGCACTACCTGGCGCAAGCAGACACCATTTAGGGACTGACTTAGATGTGTTTGATAAAGCTGCGGTCAGTGATGATTATAAGCTACAGCTAACACCTGATGAATACTTGCAAGGTGGGCCGTTCGCACCTTTAAGTAATTGGCTTGATTCTAACTTAGTTAAATTTGGTTTTTATCGCCCTTACCAGCATGATTTAGGTGGCGTAGCACCTGAGCTTTGGCATATAAGCCATATTAAGCAATCACAATTATTAGTGAATAAACTTAGCGAGCAAGTACTTTTTGAGTGCATAAAAAACAGTGAACTACAGGGTAAGCAGGCAATACTTGATAACTTACCTGCTATTTATAAACGCTTTGTAACAAACGTAAGCCCACACCTAAAAGAAGGTTAGGTTTTATTAAGCCTTCTTTTTATTTAAAATAAACACCAGCACGGCCCCTAATATTAACGAGCTTGCTACTATAAACTCAATTGTTACCTGCTCTGATAAAAACATAACACCAGCAATGGCAGCAAGTACCGGCACACAAAGTTGCACAACCGCAGCTTGGGTACTTTTAAGTAGTGGCATTGCTACATACCAAACACTATAACCAACTCCAGACGCTATTGCCCCCGAGGCACACGCAAGTAACACCCCTTCAATACTCATATTTTTTAAATAACTCATACCTACAAGTAATAAAACAGGGATAGCAACTAAGCTTCTTATAAAGTTAAACCCAGTAGTACGCAGTGGCGATACGCACACTTTACCGCGAATACTGTATATACCCCATGCCACACCACTGAGTGCCATAAGTGATGCACCTAATAATGAAGGCACAGCTGCAGATGGCAGCATTAAATATACAAAACCAGATAACGCCACTATAAATGCACACCACTGAAGTACGCTTAATTGCTCTTTTTGATAAATACCCCAGCCAATCATAGTAAGTTGCACAGCGGAAAATAAAATTAGTGCACCGGTACCGGTATCTAGCTCTACGTAGGCAATCGAAAAACAAAGCGCGTAAACAAGCAGGCTAATACTGCTTCGCCAGCTTCCTCTGTCACTTAAAATAGCGGGATTGAATGTGCCTTTACGTTTTAAATTATGGGTATAAATAGCCATTATAATGCCCAAACATGCAGCCCCACTAAGTAAGCGAATAACAGTAAAGTTCCAAGCATCTATATAACCTTCTGCTAAGGCCATTCTGCAAAAAAGAGAATTTGCGGCAAACGCAATTAAAGCAATTAATGTGTATATGGTGGCTTTCAAAAAAATTCCTTCGCAACGAAAAATAACTATATTGTTTTAACTCACTCGCTAATTAACCAACCACGTTCAAGCCATTGATTAATTTTAGTAATTAAAAACCCAGCGATTTGCTCACCAGGGAGTTCATTTAAACAGGATTGACATAACTGTGCAAAGGGTGTGTTTTGTTTTAATAAACTCAGTAAGCGATATTCTTGTGCATTAACGCTTAAATACTGTGTACGTCTTTGAGCATCACGTGCTACAACCCAAAAGCGAGGTTCTGAGACTCTTGGCTCTGGCGGTGTTTGCTTTTGTTTTATTGCCTGCCAACTTTCAACCGCCAACGTATTAAACGCAACTAACTGTACACTTGGATGTAATTTTAATAGTAAATTTGGCCATTGTTGAGGTTCAATACTTTCAAGCTCTGATACATTAAGTAATGTTTTATCGCTTGCATCAAAAGTACTTAGTAATAGTCGTTCAAATTTGGCTATATCTGCAAGTATGGGGTAATCACTAAAAGGAGTATTAGCGGCTAAATAATCTGGTAGTTGCTCTGCAAAAATTCGTAGTGACGTATGAGTTGAAGGATATAAAGCTAAATAACCATCAACCATCATCTCAAATAAATCATCACCTAAGTAAATGCCCAGCTGTTCGTGATCTTGCTCAATCACGGCTCTTAAGCGAATTTTATAAGCGCTTTGATAAATAGAGAGTCGCTGTTGTGTATTTAACTGCCCTTGCTGCGCAATTTGCTCGCTAATATCCGAACTTTCTCCTTGCAGTAAATCCATAAACTGTTGTTGCAGCTTTGCTAAATCACTCATGATCTTACATCCCAAAATGGTTTCACTAGCGCTTTAGCATGCTCAAGCTCAGTAATTAAATCATCAAGGGAGCCAATATTATCATCGCGTTCAATCATGGTACTTACCGGATTTAATGTTTTTGCATACTGAGCATATAAGTCCCACACCGCATAGGGAACATCTTCATCGTGCGTATCTATAATATGCGTACCAAAGTCTTGATGTCCTGCTAAGTGAATTTGCGCAATAGCAGTACTCGGAATAGCCGATAAATAATCCATTGCATTAAAGTCGTGATTTCGTGCACTTACATAAACATTATTTACATCCATTAAAAACTTACAGCCTGTTTGCTTATGTAATTGCGCTAAGAATTCCCATTCACTCATTTGTGAATCGTTATAGGTTAAATAGCTCGATACATTTTCAAAAATCATTTCGCGCCCTAGGTAGTCCTGAACTTGAGAAATCTTATTTGCTAAATGATCAAGCGCTTCTGGGGTGTAAGGCATTGGTAGTAAATCGTGGCTATTAATACCGCCCACTTGGGTAAAACATAAATGATCAGACACCCACTGCGGCTCAACCCTCGCAATTGTGTTTTTTAACTGATTTAAGTAGTCCTTATTAATAGGGTCAATACTACCAATCGACATTGATACCCCATGCATAACAATCGGATAATCTGCTCTTATTTTATTTAAATAATGCCAAGGTTTTCCACCGGCTACAAAATAGTTTTCTGAGATAATTTCAAACCAATCTACAGCTGGTTTCTCTGAAATAATTTGCTCAAAATGCGGGGCTCTCAGTCCTAAACCAAAACCTAAAAAACGATTTGTCATAAACTTCCTTAATAAGCCTGAATAAAAAAACACATCGTTCAGGCTTATTTTATGCGTTCGATAAATTGGTATTAGCTACCTACAGAACCACCAATATCACCACATGCTTTTGCAGGCATTGATACAAAACCGGTGCCTTTACATGATGCATGTCCAGCACAAGCATTATTAGCAGTCTTACAATCGTTATGACCGCCACACACATTTACATCGTTACAATGTACTAAATCTGCTTTAGCTACACTGCCAACCCATTTATCTTTTACTGTACCGCCAACGTCAGCACATGATTTTGCAGGCATTGCTACAAAACCAGTCCCTTTACATGACGCTTGACCTGCACATGCATTCTCAGCTGTTTTACAATCGTTATCGCCACCACATACATTCGCATCATAACAATGAACTAAATCAGTTGTTGCGCCATTACTAGCAACTGCACTTGATGTTGCCGTTTCTGCCTCTGTTGCATTACAACCAACTAAACCTGCTACCATTACAGCCATTGCTGCACCTGTAAACTTTTTCATTTTTTAATTCCTCTAAGTGATATAACTCTTAGCAAGACCGCTAAAGCGAAAATACTATTTCAGTGGAGTGATAATAAACCAAAAAAAATTCACACTTTGTTCACTAATGTCACTTTATATTTCTTTATTAGCAGGCAGTTTTACTCTACGATTTTTTACAATATTTCACACATTTAGCTAAAAATAGTATGTTAATGTATACAGGTAAATTAAGAGGAGTGCTCAGTGCGCCGCAGTATAATTTTAAGCTTTTGTTTTATTTTAAGTGGGTGTAGCACAATGGGTTTTAATGACCTATTTAATGACTATGCCACACAAATGACACCAATAAGAAATGCGATCGAGAAAAACAACATCGAAGAAGCGCAATCCCTTATTGCTAATAATAGCACCCTGCACAGCAGCTACTTACTCAACCAACTTGAGCAAGCTCGTTTAAACGACTTAGCAAATACACCAGATGATGCACAAAGTAAATTTGAGAACGTGTATACGCAAATGCAAAAAAAGCGTGAAGCCGCCAAAATACAAGTTAGTGCGGGCCTTGAACAAAGTAACGCTTTATTTACCAACGACTCAGCAATAACTTATGTGCCACCCGCTTACGAAATGAGCATGCTTCATAGTTATAAAGCACTTAACTACGTGTATAAAAATGATGTTGAAGGCGCATTGGTCGAAATTCGCCGAGCTAATAAAGTACAAGTTGATGCGCTTAGCGAGAATGAAGCAGAAGTAGACTCAACCGTTAAAGAAGCTCAGCAACACTACCCAAGCATGAGCAATGTAACCAGAAACATAAAAAATGGCTTTCAAAATGCCTACACATTTTACTTATCTGCTTTGCTTTACCAAAGTGCTAAACAATACGACGACGCCTATATCGATTATAAAAAAGCATTGGCTATACAACCTAACAATATTTATTTACAGCAAGATGTGATGCGCCTTGCTAAAAAACAAGGGTTTGACCAAGATCTAAATGAATTTAAAAAACGCTTTGGCGATACGCCCACTATTTCTTCATCACAAGGCGAAGTAATTGTTTTATTTGAACAAGGATTAGTACCAAAACAAGATGAATTTAAACTGCGCTTGCCAATTTATTCATCACGTGGCGATGCACGCTTTTACAGCTTGGCGATGCCGGTATATAAAGATAATGCCTATGTGCGCCGCCTTAACAATATAAATATAGATGCACAAAGCTTGGCGCTTAGCCCACTGGTACACATTGAGGCACTTGCAGCTAAAACTCTAGAAGATCAAATACCTGCAAAAGTCGCTCGCCAAGTACTCAGATTAGTAGCCAAAGAGAAAGTACGGGCAGAACTTGCTCGCAGTGCCGGTGATGTAGGTAACATACTTGCTAATATTTATAATTTGGCGTCTGAGCAAGCTGATACACGCAGCTGGCTTACACTTCCAAATCAAATAAGTGTCGCAAGGCAAAGCCTAAATACAGGTGAGCATTCTGTGCATATAGGCACACAAGCACCCATAAATTTTACCATTAGTAAGCAAGGGTTAACGTTAATTTACTTAACCTCTATTAATAACTACTTTAATTACCACGTAGTTCAACTTTAGGAGCCATCATGAAATACATAGCGCCATTATTAGCAGCCTTAATGCTCAGTGCATGTTCCAGCCAACCGGTTACATCGGGTATTTCTGTTGAACAAAATAAAAACCAGTTTAATGAGCAATTACGTGTAGATAACCCAGAGCTTGGTAAAAAGCTGGCCATTACTGATGTGAAAACACGTCAAACCAACCAGTTAACCGATGTGGTAGTGACACTTTCGAGCCAGTATAAAAAATCACAGTATTTACAGTATCAATTTAATTGGTTTGATAAAGACGGCTTTGTTATTAAAGGCAACCACTCACCTTGGCAAGCACTCACCTTATTTGGTTTTGCAAAAACACAATTACCGGGCTTAGCACCGAGCTCTGATGCGGTTACCTTTTCTTTAGCAGTAAGAGAAGTGTCTACCGAATCACAAGAATTTAAAGATTAAAGGAAACAACCATGATCATCAGTAACAAATTTAAAACAGCATCAACTTACGCTTTAGTTGGCCTGAGCGCTTTAGTATTAAGTGGCTGTGCTAATAAAGCCGTAGTAAGTTATGGCGACGCACAAGCAGTAGAAACAACCGATATTAATTTTGGCTCTACCGACTTACAAAAAGTAGCGAGCCAAATGACCGATTCATTACTCAGCTCACCCGTTGTTGGCACAATGACCGCTAATAAACGCCCCGTAGTATTTGTTGAGCGTATTAAAAATAAAACTAGTGAGCACATTGATACTGAATCAATCACCGATTCAATCTCAACGCAAATGCTACGCAGTGGTAAGTTCCGTTTTGTAGATATGACGCGTGTTGAGTCAGTACGTGAGCAATTAACGTTTCAAAACGAAGATGCCCTGGTTAACCCTGCAACAGCCGTTGCATTTGGTAAACAAATTGGCGCGCAATATATGTTATACGGAAATTTATCGAGCATAGTTAAATCAAATGCCGATAAATCAGACGTATACTATAAATTTACGATGCGTTTAATGGATATGGAAAGCGGCCTAGTTGAATGGGCTGACGAAACTGAAATTCGTAAAACTAAAGAAAAATCGACATTTGGTTGGTAGTTACTAAGCCTTTACGGGCTAATAAGCCCATAAAGGCTACCAATAGGAGATTATTATGAAAGCTATAATATTAATAATGTGTGCCCTACTTAGTGTGAGCGCGCCAACTTTTGCTCAATACGAGCGCAATAAAGCAGTCCCTGTGCAGCAAGTTTTATTTGGTGACGTAAAATCGGTACGCAATATTACCGAACAAGAAATCATTCAAGACAAAAACAACGGCTGGAAAACCTTCGGCGGTGCATTACTCGGTGGTGTTGTAGGCAACCAGTTTGGTGGCGGTAGCGGCCGCACAGTAGCAACAATATTAGGCTCGGTAATTGGCGGCAGTGTTGCACACAATAGGCAGCAGCAAAGTCATTATCAGCAAAATCATTTTGTAGAGTTATTAATACAAGTTGAAAACGGCGACCAGTTTATGGTTGTTCAAGATCAAGACCAATCAATGCGCTTTAGCAAAGGCGATAATGTAAGATTAGTGTACTTGAACGACAACACGGTGCGTGTAGATAAAGCGTACTAGCCAATATATTCATGACTAAAGTAAAAAAACGAGCCAAATTTGGCTCGTTTTTTTACTTTTTAAATAACTATACTTGGCGATAGTCTTTAAAAAAACGCTTCATTTTTAACATCGCATCCGATAAATCATCTTTGCTTGGTAAAAATACCAATCTAAAATGATCCGGCTCGGGCCAATTAAACGCCCTGCCATGTACAAGTAATATTTTTTCGGCTTTTAGCAAATCGTACATCATCTTTTCATCATCTTTAACGTTAAAAAGTGCTGTATCTACTTTGGCAAACGCATAAAGCGCGCCTTTAGGTTTTTTACAACTAATGCCTTCAATAGCGTTTAACCCGCGCCATGCTATATCGCGCTGCTCGTATAAGCGCCCGCCTGGGTTAATTAAATTATCAATTGATTGCACGCCGCCCAACGCTTGTTGAATTGCATATTGCGCAGGTACATTGGCGCACAAACGCATAGATGAAAGTATTTCAAGACCTTTGCGTAAATCATCCATTACCGAGGTACGACCGCTTAGAACCATCCACCCCATTCTTAGCCCCGCTGCACGGTAGGTTTTTGCTAAACCATTAAAAGTAATGATTGGTACATCATCACACAGTGAGCCGATTGAAGTATGCGTTATACCATCGTATAAAATCTTTTCGTAAATCTCATCGCTCAATAACAGCAGTTTATGTTCACGCGCTATATCAATTAATTGCATTAACAAATCATCACTGTAAACCGCACCTGTCGGATTATTAGGATTAATTAATACCAAAGCTTTAGTTTTAGACGTTATTTTGCTTTTTATATCTGCAATATCCGGAAACCAATCTTGCTCTTCATCACATAAATAATGCACCGGATTACCACCCGATAATGTGACAGAAGCAGTCCAAAGTGGATAATCTGGAGCTGGAATAAGCACTTCATCGCCATTATTTAATAGCGCTTGGGTGATCATCTGAATAAGTTCGCTTACGCCATTACCAATATAGATACTATCTACATCTAAATTATGTAATCCACGTTGTTGGTAGTGCTGATAAATAGCCACGCGGGCTGAATAGAGGCCTTTAGAGTCACAGTAACCTTGGGCTGAATATAAGTTGCGGATAATATCGCGGTGCATATCTTCTGGCATATCAAAACCAAAAGCAGCTGGATTACCTATATTCAATTTTAATACTTTTTGACCTTCGTCTTCCATTTTTTTAGCTTGTGCTAAAACCGGCCCACGAATGTCATAACATACACCTTCTAATTTGTGACTCTTTTTAATATCAGACATTTTTACCTCTTTAGGGCGTATTGACTTTATGGATTAAATTTGTTCAACCTAGGGGCGATTTAATCGCGGCGCGAGATTTGTAACCTAGTGGGCTAAGTAAAAATTGAGTAACAAAGAGAAAATAGCCCCTAGGAAGAACCCTCTGGGCAATGCGTGTTTGGATTTTATGTGTTGTTATCGCCTATTTATGTGGAAAAACCACACTGCATAGGCTCTGCCTAACCTAAAAACCAGACACTCGTTGCAAATTCAATCCCGAAAGATCAACACGCCCTAGTGAGTCTTTAGACTAACCTAGTAAAGGCGTAAAATGCCAGTCAATTTAGGTGCTTAATACTGAAATAAATTCACGTTTCGGCTTCAATAATTAACGAGATGCTAACCATTCATTTAGCTTAGCTTGAGAGCCTGTTACTTGAGCCATTAAGCTATTAGATGCGTCGATAGCTTCAGCTAAGTTATCTAGGTTTAAATTTTGTTCAATAACACGCGATACTTCAGCAAGGCTTGAAGCTCCAAACTGCGCCGCATTCGATTTTAAGCTATGGGAGTGGCGAATAGCTGCTTCTTTATCTTTACCAATGGTTGCTAACACTTCTGAGCCCAAACGTTCAAACTCTGAGCAGCAAAAATCAAGTGTATCAGCAAACTGCTCACCCAATAACGATTCCATACTCTCTAATGCTGATGTATCAATATTTATTTCTGTCATATTTTAAGCCCTTAAAACAATCCATGTAAGTTACAGTTTAATAGTACTACTTTATATTGATGCGTAAAAAAAACCAACTTAATTACCTTATAAATGTATAATTGCGAGGATCATACTGGCAACAAAAAGTTTATTAAATGGCACGCACACTTTGTAATCATTGTAACTTTTCAATAAACACCTGTATTTGCAACGCAATTACAAATATAAACAACAAAGTTACGGTTATTATTCTACAGCACCCGAGTGAAGAAAAAATAGCAAAAAATACCGCTAAACTACTCAATTTATGCCTAACTGATTGCCAAATAATCAAAGGCGAAAATAATGATGACTTTTCCATACTAAAAACACTGCCAGTAAGCTCAACTGTTTTACTCTACCCTAACGAACACGCTGTAAATTTAGACGATAACACTGAGCAGCCAAATGTAAAAAACATCACCCATTTAATCGTGGTTGATGGCACATGGAAAAAAGTCTACAAAATTTTGCAGCTCACCACATTACTAAATCAATTTAAAACGGTCAGTTTTAAACAGCTACCTAAAAATCGTTATGCTATTCGTAAAGCTCCTCGGGCCGACAGCCTATCCACACTTGAAGCTGTAGCGCATAGTTTGTTTTTAATAGAGCAGCTAAATCCCGCACCACTTTATAATGCGCTAAATGAATTAATACAAAAACAAACCCAACACATGCCTGAGCACGTAAAAGCACGTTACTTAGATTAAATTCGTTACTATATGAAACTTGCAATGCGTAACTACCCTAACAGACTAAAACGTGGCTTTACTCGCCAAGGACCCGACTATCGCTTTGACGACCAAGTCGACTTTAGCGATATAAGAGATACCTTCGGCTTTAGGTCAATGGTCATTGGTAAATGGGTAACTAAAGAAGAGCGCTACATTAGCGCCAATTTAATTTACGATGCACTGGCCGACCTTGCGCAAATACTGCATTTACCACCTAAAGCAATTGGCCTGCGCGGCAAGCTTAACTTTGCATTTGGCCATGGTGGTCAAAAAGGCGTGCAAGCTCATTATAATGCAGCCTCTCAAACACTTGCTCTTGCAAAAAATGCAGGCGGTGGTGCACTTGCTCACGAATGGTTCCATGCGTTTGATCATCATATAAGCGAGCACTTATTTGCAGCAAAACCCCGCTTTGGTTTTGCCTCAAAATTATGGCTTTCAAACACGCCTAATTTATCGCATCCACTTAATAATGCTTTGAACAGTTTTTATAAACATGTATTTTTAGATGAAGATGGTATTGATGCAAATAACTTTGTACAAACGTGTATAGAACACGATAAAGCCCACAATATGAATTATATGAGCATGCCCGAAGAGCTTGCAGCACGGTGTTTTGAAGCCTGTATTGAAGGCCACACATATATAAAAAATAGCTTTTTGGTGGGAGGCTTAAAAAGCAGTAATTTAATATACCCAAATGCTCAGCATATTAATAAAACAAATAAAGCGCTTAACCACTATTTTGAACTACTAGGTACTGCGCTTCACAGAGCCTAAACCTCACCAGACACACTACAAACTTCCCAGTATTAATTATATCCTTTTATTATGTAAAATCTTTAAAGTAATTCGTATCGTCGTCTTCAGTTTCATAGATTTCAAAGTCACTTTCCCATCTACAAATAGTCGAGCCATAAAAATCTAAATTTTTATGAGCATGGTTAGGAAATATAAAATCTACATTAGGTGATACTAAATCAGCGTTTAGACTGTTTAGCTTTTGTTTGTACTCGTCGGGCTCATCAATACCACGTAGCTCACTATTCCAAAGCTCATACTCTTCACCGCCATGAATTGCAGTAATAAGTTGATAAGTAACTTCATGGGAAAACATATCACCGGGAATTTTTGACTCAACAACAACTTCTGGCATATTAAACGTGCCATCGGAAGCTGTGATAACCTGATCTTCTTTTTCAATTTTATGTGCAAATTTAAGGCTGCGATTAATTAAAACACCTTCAACGGGATTGCCGTTTAAAGTAATAATCCCTTTAACTTCAGAGCACATGTGTACGTCATATTTTTTTATTAAACCAAACATAGTGGTTTGGGCCTCCTTACCTATATTTCTAATTATTTAAAATAAGTTCCATTAATTAAAAAACGAGGAAGTGAATCACTTTCAACCGTTACCTCATTACCCATATCGTGCCACATGCATGCCATACCTAGTAACTGTATGGGTAAGAATGATTCAACCGGAACAGTGTCTGGTTCACTTGCATTCATCCAGTACTTCTCTTGCAACTGCACATTTTTTGCAAGGGTTTCATTAAAATCAAAGCCAATATCTGTAGAAAGTGCGGCAAAGGTTTCTAAATACCCCATCGCTATACCTAATGCCCAGTCATTACCTTGCTCTACCGCCATTTTCATGCCCTCATTAAGTAGCGATGGATAATTCTCTTGTCGGTGATGATAAGCTTGAAACACCTCTACTAATTTATAAGAGACAAGGCCAGACTTAGTGGCACTTTGTTTCATAACTTCAACAGGGAAGCTCGCCAAGCTATTCATACTTTCAGAATCGCGAGTGACCATAGCTAAAAAATAGGCGTCAAGCCACTCTGCAGGATTTGCATAACCTGCCTCTAACATTCCCTTACCATTCCAAGTTACTTCAGGTAAATCGAATATTTTAAAGGTAAGGTCTTGCTCTGGATGCTCTGTAAGCTTCAAAAATGCAGCATACATTTTTGACGCATAACGTAAACCCATTGCAGACTCACTTTCGATTTCGGGTGTTTGAACTTCCCATGTAAGCCAGCGAGAAAAATCAATATACAAACTTGAAAACCTTAATAGACTATCTCTTTTTTTTGATATATTAACAGGAATTTTCTTTATTCTTCTCTTTGGAGACTCTAGCCACTCATCCAACGACACATTTTCAAATTTAGGTTTATATATTCTTTCAACTTTCATTTGCTATCCTACAACTATTGATTAATCGATATCAAATTCTGAAATCACCGGGTATTTTTGACTCAACTACAACTTCTGGCATATAAAACGTGCCATCGGAAGCTGTGATAACCTGATCTTCTTTTTCAATTTTATGTGCAAATTTAAGGCTACGATTAATTAAAACACCTTCAACAGGGTTGCCGTTTAAAGTAATAATCCCTTTAACTTCAGAGCACATGTGCACACTGTATTTTTTTATTAAACCAAACATAGTGGTTTGGGCCTCCTTACCTATATTTCTAATTATTTAAAATAAGTACTATTAATTAAAAACGTGAAAGTAAATGACTTTCAACCGTTACCTTATTAGCCATATC
The DNA here is from genome assembly GCF_014163835.1 of Pseudoalteromonas sp. SR43-5. NCBI lineage: Bacteria > Pseudomonadati > Pseudomonadota > Gammaproteobacteria > Alteromonadales > Pseudoalteromonadaceae > Pseudoalteromonas > Pseudoalteromonas sp. SR43-5. The sequence goes on along the minus strand of NZ_JACJEA010000003.1, from coordinate 19,108 downwards.
ATGTTGAATTCGCGCAATACTCGCAGCAAGTGCAGCTTCATCTGATAGTGCTTACTATTTGAATTGGCTCCCAAAAGAAACCTGTAACGTTACCTTATTTTTTGCTCTACTATCTTGTTTTCATTAAATAAACGCATAAACCAGATAATACCTCTCAGTTACTCGCGATGCTATTTGACCGTTCGATTAAAAAATAGATTCAGCTTTACTTAGCTCTTCACCTTGCATGACCTTTTGCGTAAGTTCGGTGCCCTTACACAGCTTATGCCAGCGAATAACAATCGCTTTGTGATTTAATCGATTCGCTTTTTTATCATCTAAATACAGCACTAAATGGGTGTGGTTACTCATTACTGCATAAGCACACACGTCAATACAAAACACTTTGGCAAGCAAAGTAACTTTTCTTCAACCCAGCCTCTGAGATGCGCGTAATACTTGCCAGAGAATAGTCTTCACTACACTAAAAAGCTCGCCGAACACAACGCGAGGTACAGTGGTAATATTTTGTATCAGTCAAACTTACTTGACGCTTTCTTACGATTGCCATAAGACACCCTGCTTGTTTTTTACACTGAAAAAAACTAGTACTTAGTTAGCCAAACTGTATAAATTAGGATGGGTGTCTTGTTTGTTTTCCCACTATTTAAAGTAGGTGCCGTTGCTATTTTTTGGTTATTTTGAAAAATTTAAAATGGATGCATCTATTTTCCAAAGACTATTCTTTATAAAGCTGGATAATTTTTCGCATAATAATAAAGAGTAATTACCCGCTGTTTATTTATACTATTAGTGTAATTTAAACGAGATAATAAATAAGAAGTACCAAAGCTCTCTCTAGTCCAATTAGCCGATACAAACTCTTTCTCTTTTTGAGAGAATATCTCCCAAGCTGCTTGAGAGGAAAGAAACTTTTCCTTTGCTTCTCCCTTAACAAAGTGTCCGACTAAACGTTTTGCATGTGATAATTTTTCTTCTAAAAACATATTGAAATCACCATATCGATCCCGTAGTTCAATAGAGTCACAATTACACTCGGATATCTTATCTTCGTACACTTTTGCTTCAGTTAAAAAATTATTAACGTAGTCTGGTGCATCAGGATTATCTATAGCAAAGCATGATGAAACGCTCACTAACATGGATAACACGATAATTGCTTTAATTTTATTTACCATCCTTTATAGATCCCTTTTGTATAAATATTCCACTCACTATTTCTGCGATTATTTAATCCCTTCATAACTTCACCTTGAGATTTATTCCATGCTTTCCACGCTAACTCTAGGCTGGAATAAGATGTAATCGCTGTAGGATCATTAATAAGCTTTAACACAGAAGAAAATTTAAAGTTATCACCAATATTAAAAACCAACAGAACTAGTGCATCGAACTGTTGCTGAGTTAGTGGTACTTTTACATGTTGTCTAACTATGTTAACGAATGGAGCTAAATCACTCTTAAATAGAGTTAAAGCATCGCTTTCTGTAATTGGGGTACTATACTTTTGCCAATCACTTTCAGCAATCAAATGGCCATAGCCTATAGTTGCCCCCTCTACCCACGAAGTAATTTCATCTCATCATAAGGTTTTCTTCGAAACCTCTCGATTGACTTTAATAAGTCAACTCCCTAAGTGCTGAATACTATAGATAAATTAGCATTAGTCGAAGCTGCTAGCTTTTCATTGATTTTTCGATGTGTACGCCCATTAGGATCTATTTTTCCATCGGGACGAACAATGTTTAATACTTTACTTTGAAATAATTTAATGGCGGCAATAGTTTTAGAGCTATCTGGGCGAGGGTGTAAGCGACCATCGACGACTAAAGCTTGTGTAAGTGGAATAAGTTTTAGTAATTTATTCAAAGCCGTTTGTACCGTTTTTACATCATTTAAACTGTTAGTGTCGCCCAATCCAACAGATTGAGTTATTCTTATTGATGACATCAATAAAGTCCTTTTCATTAGTATTATATTTTATAATTACAATATTTTAGTGCTGTATTAACAGCTGCTCTCTAAGTGGAAGTCCTTGTTATTTATTAAAGTCAATGACTTAGTTGCTAGTTTAACTATATTTGTTCCCCATTATTCTACAGAGTGTAAAATATGATTCTGTCTACTATTTCAACCTAAATTGTTAACCCTGATGGTGAAGGAAGATTATTCAAATCAAATTTTATTTTCTCCATATATTCCTTAAAGCAATAAACACAGTGTCCTCCACCTGAAAAAGCACTTCTAATTTCATTCGAAAAGCCTTCAGATTCTTGTTCATCTTGAATTATATAATTACTTTTCAAGTTATCGTATTTGAGGTGTATAAAGTATATATCTTCTTCTAAGAACTCACCCTCGTCATATATCTTTAAATGAACTATACCAACATCACTCGCTTCGACTGTTTCTTCCTTTATCCCACGAGATAACATTGCAGATACGGTTGGAATTAACCCTACCTCACCATGCTTTTTACATAAAATAAGGCTCATGATATTCCTTTTTAAAAGTTAACGAGCCAACAGCTTATATTAAGGTTGGCATTTACATTGGTAATTTAATCACGCTCTACTAACCAAGACGGTATATACTCATTTTCAACTTTTACTTTATATTTTTTGTGATCATAAGCTAAAGCGGCTAAAGCTGTTAAAGGTAGAGAAATAGCACCTTGATAATCTACATTGTGATCTTCATGTGAGTAATATTCTTTATGAAGGAGTAGCGCTTTTTCCATTGCTTGATTAAATTCTTCTTCTGCATCAGCAGTGAAAATAGCCTTAATAATCGCAACTAACGGCCACTCTAAACGACTAACAAAGAAATAAGCATCATCGTTATATGCATCAGGATCAAAGCTTTGAATTGTTTGTTTAAGTAAACTGCTTATATTCCCATTTGTAAATATGGCTCGGTAAAGATCTGCTCGACAATAATCGAACTCTTTAGTCTGATTACCAAAGTTTGAGGCTTCAAATGTATTCTTACCAACTAGCATTAGTTCATTTATTGACTCTTGATGGCGTAAAATGATCGCACTATAAAGAACTTGGCACCATACGGATTCATCAGTACGGTATCCTGTTTTCTTGCCCATGACTTCGATATAGCTATTATCCAGAGCAAAGGGAAACGTTTTCCCATCATTCGCATTACTTTGAAATATCCCGACACCTAATTGAGTTGCACGTTGTAAATAAACCCATGCCTTATTTGTTTCTTTAAATTGATGAAAAACATTTTCTTGAGCAAACGCCTTTAAATTTGATTTCATCCAAATATACATTTTTTCTTGAGGGTTTTTTTGAATAACTTGTAACATTCTTTCAGAGCCACTTTTATCAGCACGCCCTGTTATATCACTATGAATTTCTTCATTATTCTTATAATGATTTTTTATCATATAAATCTCTTAAATTTCAAAAATATAAATATCAATTTTATTGCAATTAAACTAGACAGCCATCTTAATTAAACAAAACCATACCTCTAAATTTACTTTTTAGGTTTAAAACTCATATTTACTACTAGGTTATTTTCATTTCATCTATTAAATGACCCATTATCACTATTAAACCTAAATTACGCGCACGGAAATGACTGCATAATTGCAGTTTTAACTTTTAACGATGTGATTTTTAATTTATGCGAGTAGCTTTTTGCAATTACTGATGTTCGCTCGCCGTTTTCTGTTTAAATTTTCACAGTAACTTATTTGTGAGCTAGGCCTGCCTACTGCGCCGTGGAATACACGTGTAAATTGTGTCGTGAGTTTTAACCAGTTTTCGGGGGATATTTAATCTTTCCAACAAAGGAAGGTGGGTATTATCAATGTGGCCGCGTTTGTCCTCTTTTATTATTCGCCCTGTTAATTCAACAAGTTCAAGGTACGATTTAAGCTCAAACGGTAGCCCTTTTGGCATTATCTGGCGTGGCATACCTGCAAAGCGAAGTAATTGTTTTGACTGCTTGCCTTCTTTTGCGCACATTAAGCGTACTTGAGCGCTGGTATGGTCTGATTCTTCTGGTGTATTTGCCATTTTTGCTCTGATGGGGTTTAAATCTACATATGCCATGCAGGCCACCAATGCAGCTTCATCTAATAACGCTTGCGAACTAAAACGTCCCTCCCACAAATTTATAGGGAATAAATTTGAATGCCGTTAGGCAGCCTGAAAGGTGAGCGCCATGGATGGCAGCGAATAAAACCTGCCAGTGCAGTTATCTTCTTTATTTGCCCTGCGCGCAATGTCTTCATTTAACATCCGCATAAACCAGCTAATACTTGATAGACGCTCTCGATATTCATTTACTGTTTGATTGAAAAAGATAAGCTCAACTTTACTTAGCCTTTCACCCTGTATGTACTTTTGCGTAAGTACGGTGCCTTTATAGAGCTTATGCCAGCGAATAACAATCGCTTTATCATTTAGCCTATTCGCTTTCTTATCATCAACATACAAGACTAAGTGCGTATGATTGCTCATAACAGCATAAGCACAGACGTCAATACAAAACACCTTGGCTAACTCAAGCAGTTTGACTTCAACCCACCTTCGTCGATGCGCGTAAGACTTGCCAGTAAAATGGTCTTCACCACATAAAAATGCACGGCGTACGCAACGTGATATACAGTGGTAGTACTTTGTATCAACCAAACTTATTTGACGCTTTCTTGCTATAGCCATAAGACACCCTGCTTGTTTTCACAATGATAAAAGTCTAGTACTTAGTTCGCCAAACTGCAAAATTAGGATGGGTGTCTAGTTTATTTCCTTTTTCTTGAAGATAGAGTTTGTAACAAGCTTGAACACAGACAAACGATGGAAGGAATATTAATAAGGTTGTTCAAGTCGTTATCCGCCAATAGTGTGTATAAGCCTTTACTATTTCTTTAGAATTAGGTTTCGGTTTTTTTAAGCTAGTTGTCACATCAAGTTAAATTTTATAGCGCTACATTTCTTCTTTTTTTGATTTACTTCATTTTAGACTGTTTGCACCTGTTATTTTAAAGTATATTCATATGCCTGATTAATCTTGAGAGTTCTTTTAGACATTAGCGTTTATGGTTCGAACTTTTTGACCTATAAAATACTTGCGGGCCATCAGGTATTAAATTTATCATAACAAGGATGTAACTATAGATGCAGTATTTAGACCCCTTCCCAGTCACGTGTGAGTTTTGCGAACACTTAGCTTACTATCCATTAACCCCACTTAAAGCTGAAAAAGCAGCTTGTACAGCTTGCAAAAAAGTTTTACGCCAAACTCCTCGTAGCCTTCGTAGTTCAAGCCGTAAACACGGGATTGAAATTTGGCCTATCGCTTTTGTGTTTGAAGTTATCTCAGATTTTGATCTTGATTGTGATCTAATTTATGATGAAGACCCTAATGAGGAAACAACTCTATTAGCATTTATTGAGCTAATACAGAAAGTTAATCCAAGTGTTTCCACCCGTAACCTACTTGATTTTGATATGTTAGACATTGCTCGCTCTACCTGTGATGAGGAGCAATTATTAGCGCTAAAATTAAAAGAACTGGCTTTGTTGTCTCACCCTGAAGAACCATTGCCAGACAATAACTCTCTTGCAGATCCTAATGTAAAAGGTATTGAGAAAAATGAAGTATTCGCGAAGTATAAAAAGCGCCGAATAGCACGCCAAGCGCAAGATACATTGACAGGTCGTGTTCCTAACGAACAGTCCTCTTTTAATATTAAAGCTCCTATTAATAATAACCTCACCCTTTTTTGGGAAAAAGAAGACAACGAAGATAGCAATCAACCATTAACCGATCAGGAAGTTCAAAGTACGCTAAATAATTTGGCCTATACACTGCCTACACTTTATATACAGTTAATGAAAATACACAATGGTGGCGTCCCACAAAACACGCTCATTCAACTCGGTGAAGAAAAACCAACTAACTATCATATCAGCACATTTATCAGGCTAGAATCTATCGCAGCAGAAAGTGAATATATGAGAAACGAATGGGGTTATCCTGATATCGGGCTTTATATATGTAATTGCCCTTCGGCAGGACACCAGTTAGTTGCGTTAGATTACACTGAGTGCGGCCCCACGGGTGAGCCTACAGTGGTACATGTCGATCAAGAAAATGACTTTAAGAAAACCATACTTGCTACAAACTTTGAGCAGTTCATCAAGACACTAAAATATGAGGATGATTAACCTCATAAAATTTATCGTCGCTTTTATATTTTTCTAACGCACACAATTAATATGGCTATTTAAGCGTACCACTCAAATAGCCTTGATCTGGATAAAATTTATGTAATTAATCTAACGGCTGCTCTTGTAGCTTAATTAATAACGCTTGTAATTGGTTTGCAGGTAATGTGAGTTTAGAAAAAATTTCGTCGCGGTCAAATCCATATTCTAATTTAATAATCCATTGCTTAAACTTTTCTATATACTGTTCGGGTATTATAGCCATAGGGATAGCTTCCAAAGTCTCTGATCTAATATAATCAGTGGTGCTAGCAAAATGCTCTTCAAGCCCTGACATAAAGTATGCCCAGTGTTGTTCAGTAAAATTAGCCGTAAACAGTTTATAATCAATGTAATCGCTTGGTACCTCAGTAAAAAAACGTTTAAATGCGTGCTCTGGTTCAACATGAATAGTGTGTGAGAAAAACTCGGTATTAGCTTCAATTATGGTCCATAAACTTCGGCTCTCTCTTCCCAATACTAATAATGATTCAACCTTGTCAGGTGCATGTGTCAGTGCATAAGAAATGAATCCTGGTGCGTATTCACGATCTAAGCGAGCCATAAGTGTATTATTTAACGCATGTTCACTGGGAATGCGCTCACAAATTGTCAACAAAGTATTTGCATTTAACTTATCGTTTTTGTTATCGATTAAGCTTGCATCTGCAATGGCTAGAAACACCTCAGACTGCTTCTCTAGTGCAAAATAATCACGTAAAACCTGTAGATTAGGTTGTATGGGGTAACCTAGCAGAAGTGCATCACACGCTGTTGGCAAATCGATCAAACCATGACTTAAACGATAAAAAATAAGATCTTCGCTGGGCATTGAACTAACGTTCAATTTCATTGCAAGTGCAATATATTCTTGTGCCAGTGAGTGATGACTCGCAGCTAGCACTAAAGCCGTGGCAGCATCTCTCCAAAATGGCATAATGCCTTTCACATTAAACAAGCTCTTTAATTTTTCAACAGTTTGATTAATGTATTCAAGCGGGAATTCATGTTTTAGCATATACTTTAAAATATGCAAAAGACTCATCGCTTCATCTCGACCATCCGCCACATAACTCGTTAGCTGAATATCTTCGTTAAACCAGTTGAATATATTACTATGATTGATGACACCTGATTGCCCCTTTAAACCTAATAATGCTATTTTGGCATTGGTTCGATATTCAGGGTCATCATTATCCATTTCATCAAGCAGTGTTTCTGCAATATCATAATCACTGATATAGTTAATAAGATCTAATAATAAATACCTTGAAAAAAAGTGACGAGGTATTAACGCCTGAATGATACCTGCGCCCCATTTATCAATGATCTTATATAACCATTGAGTATTGAATTCATACTTATTCTTATTTGATAAATGCTCATAACAAGTACATCTTTAATTTTTTCATTCAACGTGAACTTATTATTAGTTTCATCGTTAAAGGCTAATAAAAACAACAAGCTTGTTATCACTTCATTACTTTCGAATTCAGTAAACATGAGATCAGCTGCGCTGACTGAACTGGTATCTAAATTAATAATGGCTGATAATGCTGACTTTTTTAAATGATCCGTTAACTCTGTATTCAAAGTTATCTCCTGAGTGTTTATCTTTTAGCTTTAATGTTGATGCTGGGGAGTTTTAAGGAAACTAGACAGTCTGTTTTTTATCGACCTAACCACTTACAAATAGTAAGCCTAAATATACCGCGTCTTCGGCACACAGTGCCTACACTTTTAGTTTCTTCGCAAAGTTCAATCCATTTAAAGTACTATATAATTTCATTGTTCATGAGGCCGTATAATATTAAAACGATCTCTATGAATCATGCACTTTAGACTACAAATCTATTTGCCAATCGAGCTGGCACCATGGGTGTTCATCGTCAGCTAAAATTGATGTCAATTCTTCGACATCTAATTGAATCTTTTGCTTTATATCAAAATCATTAGGATAACGTTTATTATCCGACGGATCAGTTAAGTTAATACCAACCCAAGTTAAGCGGCCAACAAGGTGACTCATGCCAAATTCTTGCCAATCAATAAATAATTGTTGTGCAATTTTGCCCAGTACTAGTAAATAATACCAAGCCTCTTGCTCTGTGATTAAACCAGTAGTAAACGCACACCGGCATAAAAACGCAGAACGTCCTATATCAAAGCCTTTAATTCCACAGCTTGATAATGCAACATTATGTTTTTGAGCCCATGCACTAACCATATACTCATCACTGTTTTTATCTTCATTTTGATTTAAAAAAAAGCGTTCAATATATAAATCATGACGAACACTTTGGACTAAACAATTCATAAACTGACCACTTCGGGCAGTGTCTGTAAAAACATCTAGGGTTTCAACTAAATCAGCTTTACTATGTATATCATAACTATTTTTTAATACTTTTATATTACCGTTAATAATCGCTTGCAATGGATATGTCTTACTTTTATGTAACAAACAATCCAGAGAATAGCCATTTTGCATCGATAGGTAACCAGATAAACTAATCAACCAGTGTTTTTGCTGATTAGTTAATAATTGGCTTTTAAGCATTAAATCTGCTGGACTAATCTCCATCAACTATCTCCTTTTTATTCTGTAATTGCAGACATAATTCATTGTGTGTTGCTTGATAGGGCAATTCTTGTTCGATGAGTTTTTCAGCACACTTAATGGCTGAATTCAAAGAGTGAACAGCGTATGGATGAGTATTATATTCGTATGCAGCTTGTTTAAATGACTCTAAAGCTTTGCCATACTCATTTAATTCTAAAAGTGCACATCCTTTAAAATAATATGCTTGGGGTGCTGTGCGTAGAGCTTTAATTGCAATGTCAGCTAACATAATACAAGTATCATAGTCTTGCTGATCAAATGCAGCCTCTAAAAACTTTAAACAATCACTCGGGTTATAAAGCATAAATTGTTTAATTTCTTTGACACAATTAAGGGCATCACGTTGGCGGTTTTCAACAACACTATGGTCCTCGTAATCAACTAACTCTGTATCTCGAATACATAATATAGCCAGTGCAAAGATTTGCATTGATTCAATATGCCATATTGATTCAAGTGATCGTCTGACTGAATCTCGCTCATTTGTTAGTTCAAGTATTTCCATTTCTTGTTCTGTATAACAACGAGGTTCTAAAGAACCAGAAAAGAAGGCTGTTTGATAGAAATCGCTAAAAGTAGCAGTATGTTCTTGTAATGTTTCTACTAGTAACTCATAGGTAATTAAATCGTAGCAATACCTTACTAGTTCAACAATTAGTGGCCATAGCCACAACTGGCGTTCAATATATAGATCTATAAACACTAAGAACTCAGAATATGCTTCATCTAAACGATGTAATTTACATAAGCATAGAGCCTGGAGGTAGTTGCCCTGCTCTTTAAATACATGTTTATATTGCTCAGTAATTGACAGAGCATCCTGATATCGCCCATTTTCATACATTAACGTCGCAATTTTTATAGCGTTTTGTGTTTCATCAGCTCTCAACTCTCGAATATATCCGCGTCTTGCTGTTATTAATGCAACCTCAATTTCCATATCGGCAACAACACGTGTTTCTGCATCTAAATAAAGGTAGGCTCTTTCAAAATTATTAAGCTTTAAGTAACACAAGCCAATGTTTTTAAACATCACCTTGGTGCAGAAGTCGCGATAATTTCGCTCTTGCTGTATATAAAGCTTAAGTGCAAGCTCATAATTTTTTAGTTTATACTCAGCATGTGCCTGATAATTTAAGAGGGACTCTTCGGTGTAGGGAATTGTTAAAGGTGTTAGGATAAGTTTGATACTACTATAGCCGTTAATTGTCCATAAATACTTAACTATATAATTGTAAAGAGGAAAGTCAGTTTTAAACTCCGGCTCTATTTGCTGAACTATATCCTCTAGTTCTTCAGCAGAGAATGTATCGTACAAACATTTATCTTCAAGATAACTACGTATTTTAAGATGACGATTAAAAGCTTCAAAATCAATATCATCACTAATGTTCTCAACTAAGCCATCATTAATTCTTTTTGGTAACGTTTTTATGTAACGGGATAAAGCGATAGCCATTTTTCGGGTCGTATCATTACTACTGGTAGACACACCATCTGTAATTTTTAAGCTATCATCCAAAAACATCCATATATTTTCAGGTAAAAAGTAGTGATTAGAAAAAAAGCCAAGTAAATTCTCGGTCAACGTTTTACTTTGATTAACGTCCCAAAATATCGGGGCCGCGAATAACATTTTCCACTTTTCTAAACTGTGCCTACCTAAAATATCACTATAAAGCTGTTCTAAGGCAAGGTTGAGTTGGGGAATCGTTTTAATGATTGAAAACTCAACAGGCTCGCCGTCATCAATATTGTGATTTGGAGTAGCCGCAGGTTCAAAAAAAACTTCAGCCTGTGTATTTTCAATATCAGAATCTAACTGTGGTTGATCATCTTTAAGTAATACATCATCAAGCATTACTGAATTATCATTTTCAGCATCGTCACTTTTTGAGATTTCTTTTAGTGCTTGATCATACGCTTTACGTAACGCTTTAAATTCTTCTGGAAAATCTGCGGGCGGCGTTTTTTTTAATAACTGTGTATATGCTAATTTTACGGCGCGTTTATCTTGTGTTGGTTCTATACCTAACACTATCCAATGGACCATTTATTTAACTCTTATATTGTAGGCACAAATAATAAAATGCATGATTAGTAAGACGTATTCAAAAATATTTTAATACGTTCTTTTGCAGCATCAATTTTATGATTATCATGGGTTTCCAACGCACGATCAAAAAGCCCTATAGTTTCACCTACCTTCCTGCGCTTATCGCCTAAGCTCTCTTGGAACATACGCTCAAGCTTTGCTTTAAAAGAGGTATTAGCAAGTTTGTTCTTTGGTAATATTTTTAAAGCTTGAAGCCTTGCAAATTGCTCTTGTAATTGATTTTGGTCAAGCTCTTTCACATTCTCGCCAACATAAGTACGATATGTTTTTTCAGAATCCTTATTTTTAACTTCCACTTCAATAACCCCATTGAGGTCATATGTGTATGTTATATAAAAAGACTGAATTTTGTTTAAAGGCTCAAGTGTAATGTCTAATGATCCCATTAATACATTATCTTCAGGTAAGTAATTTTCACCTTGGTAAATGTTAATCAAGACGCTTTCTTGACTTGGATGTTTGGAAAATAAAGAGCGAGTTTCACTAACAGGGATTGTAGAGTTACGCTCTATAATTGGTAAAAATTCAGGTTGGTTATGCTCGTTCGATATCTCAACGCCCAATGTAAAAGGGCAAACATCCGTCATAATTACATCTTTGAACTGAATATTACGTGCATTCATACTTGCTTGAATAGCTGCACCTATAGCAATAGCATAGTCTGGATTGTATTGAATTTGTGTAATGCGTGAAAACACATGATTAATTTGCTGTCGAAAAATTGGCATACGGGTGGCACCACCTACAAAAACCAATCCATCTATATCATCTATCGATAATTGTGCATCCGTCATTGCCCTATGAATAGGAAACTTAACACGTTCAATTAAATCACTACAAATATGCTTGAAGTCGTTTTCATCAAGAGTATAAGTTAAAATATTCCCTTCATATTCAAAATCAAAGTAGGCAGAGTCTTCGGTGGTTAGCTGACATTTTAATTGATCGCATAAAGACCAAATATTTCTCTCATCGCCATTAGTTAAACAGTTTGGTTTAATACTGTGTTTTTTATATAAATCGTCTACGATTGCTTGAGTAAAGTCGTTCCCACCGAGGTAGTTATCACCACCAGAAGCGTGAATCTCAAAAATGTCATTAAACACTTCAATAACAGATACATCAAACGTTCCCCCCCCGAGATCAAGCACTAAATAAGTGTTATCTGAATCTTTGTTGTCTAGTCCGTATGCAAGCGCTGCGGCGGTTGGCTCGTTAATTAAGCGCTCGACCGTCAAACCAGCAAGTGAAGCTGCCTGCTGTGTTGCTTGTCGTTGTTTATTATTAAAATACGCTGGTACCGAAATAACAGCTTCGGTAATCGGTTGTTGTAAATATGCTTCAGCTTGCTCTTTAAGGTGCTTAAGTAAAATAGCCGACAGCTCTATTGGTGTATAAGATTGCTCTTCTAGTTGGTAAACTTTGTCCGTTCCCATAAAACGTTTAAATTCAGACACTGTCAACTCTGGGTGAGTCGCTAAGCGGTCGCGAGCAGCTTGACCCACTAAAACATAATCACCTGTAAAGCTCACAATAGATGGCACCAAAACATTGCCTTCTAAATCAGCAATTAGTTTAACGCCATCATCTTGCCATACACCAATTAAACTGTGTGTCGTTCCCAGATCAATCCCTATCTTCATATTAATACCTTTTATTCTGACAATTATTAAATCGCTTTTTATGTTTTAAAGCCGCGATTTATAAGACTACTTATTATATTGGCATTGATTGTCATGTGTAAAATAAACCCTCATTCCAAATGAGCGCTGTCCAGTTTGAGTTGACCAGAAGACACATCTATAATGGAGATACATAATGACTTTGATTTAATTTCTCCACTATCGTATTTTGCTAATAATTCTATCTCAAACTCGCTTACTTTCAGAGTTTGCCCTTACCCCTTATTATCTACTTTCATTAACGTATCAGCATTTGCTAAAACTATAGTGTTTTCGCCCAATACTTAGGCTAACTTTAAGGCAAACCGTCCCAAGACTTAATTTTATTAATAACGTCTATATCAAGATCTTCATATTCTTGACTATCAATATCAAGCGACTTATACCAAGCAAAATCTTCATCGTATTTAAAATCAATTGAGAAATAACCTTCCGTAGTTATTTCAACACGAACTTTGTTCCAAGGAACATCATCTTTGTCTTTTTTCATAATGTGGAAAAGTGCATAGAAGGCATCAGAGACTTTTGATTCATAAGCAAGCCCATTTCGCTTATTAACAGTAAAATATTTATAATTTTAGGAATCATTTTTATCTAAATATTTCTGAGACATAGTTACTGAAACATTAACTTTATCCATTAATAACGTCAATGTAGCTGTATCCCATTGTTCAGGAAGAGCATCAAACATTGCTTGTCCTATATGATTGTATATATCGTCAATTGTATCGAACATTCCATATCCTTAATTAGTAATAGACTGGCTTTATAGATATAAATACCATCCAATTGGCTAGCTACTTATGCTGGTCTTTTAGTTATAAAGTTATAATTTAATCATTTCTAATTTATGTGTAATTTGAGATTGATAAAATTCATTTCCATTTCGTTTGTCAAAAGCCTGCGCTACTTCCAATGCTTTATTATAAAAATGATCAAACAGTGTTTGAGGTTTGTACCTTTCATTTTCATCATATAGTTCAAAGCTTTTAGGCATTGTTAAGAGTATTGATGTTTTACCATTGTTTAGTATTGATTTTAACAACATAGAAATACCTAAGTAATATTGGTAATGCCCTCGTTGATTTATGTTTTTAGAAAGCCAATCATAATGAATTTGTATTCTGTCTGTACCGGTTTCAATTAAATTATGAATAGCACAATACTGTATTTGTAAGCCGACCTGATGTAAAAAATTTGGATTGTCACGAATAAGTTGATAGCCAGAAGTAAGTAGCATTTGCCCTAAATCATCTTTACCCAGTTGGCTTGCAGTAATAAGTAATTCTGGCAAGGTTAAATGAGGTACTTCAGCACAACTTTGGTTACCTTGAATTAAAGGTAATGCGGTATTTAATGCCTCAGAATACCTATTCAACGCGGTAAGAAGTACTACCATAAAATGGACTTCACATGCTGCACAATCAGCAAAACGGTCATTTTCTAAACCTTGGCTAATTTGCAGTTGCTCAAGGCTCTTATCTAGTTCACCCATGCTTAAATAAAGTTGGGCTTGCATATAATGTACTGGCCTCAAGCTGAAACCTGCTTGTGCGTAATGCTGCTTCATATTATCTATTAACTGCTCTAACTTAGCCCGGCTTATAGAATGAAAACCAATAGCACAATCTATTACATATTTATATTTCCACAGCATATTAGTTAAAGGAAATTTCTCTGGATATTTTTCGCATTGCGTAATACACCAACCAAAATTAACGAGTGCTTTTTCAGGTTGCCCCGCAAATGCGGCGTCTTCAATTAAACTAACTCGGCTTCTATATTTTAAATTAATATCATTACTATGATCGGCTAATAAAATAGCTTGTTCCCCAAGTTTTATTTTTACTGGGTCACCGTCTTTTAAACGGCTTGCTTGAAGTATTAAATCATTAACTGTGCTCATTTTTCTTCCTTAAATAATGGCTTAGTGCTGGGTTTTGTTATTGTCTTGAAAATCTAAACTCGTTGTCATCATAGATATTAAACCTGTGTTTAAAATATCCATTTCATTTTTATTAAGAGGAAAATGTCCCATTAAAAGTGATTGCACATAAATTATTTTTAGACATTGTTGAAGTTGAGATAGATCTTGGCAATGAATTAGTGAAGTAATTAATTTATGGTTTGCATTTAAGCATAATTCAGAAAACACATAGCTTTCCATTGGCTTTGTTACTGTATCAATAATGTCAGACCAAAGTTCGTCACTTTCTACTTGGTTTATTTTTGCACTCTTTATGAAATATTGCTTTTCACAACTAATATACAGCGCGGGGACTTGCTCTGGTTTAAATTGCTTAACACTGACATTTGGGCAAATATCACTCATTACAGTATTTGCTTTGTTTATAAACTCAGTTAATAACGCAGGGTTGATATCAGTATCACTTAGTTGGCCAACTAAACTTTGCGGGTCAAGTACCTCAATATGCGTTTTACTGAGATGCGCATATAAATTTAATATTTCAGTGTAATATGCATAACCGCCGTTTATTAAGCATTCTTGTTTTGCACTCGATATTTGAGCAAATTGACGAAAACTATCAACATTTTCAACGTAGGTTATGTGCTTATATTTTTCGATATAATTACCTAAGGTCATACTGCCTAAGTTTGTTTCGAATTTAAGAAATGGTGTTATTTTTAAACAAAAATAATGATTATCTAAAACAAGTGATTTTAATGCCATTTGATGACAACTTACAAAATGCTCAAATTTGTCAGGGGCATTTTCAGCCATATTTACAAGGTAGGTTATTAGCTGTTCACCAAGCTCCTGCTTGGCTTCAAGTAATGTAGCATCTTCGTATAATGCCTCACGAGAAGCGGTAGGTCTTAAATCGTCGGCATTAATGATAGTACGAACAAAAAAAGCCCAGTCCGGCAAAATATTTTGAGCGCTTTTCGTTAACCGCATTCCTTTTAAGTAAATTAAGTGCTGCTGTTGATGCTCTGTGGTGGCATGCGAAATAATGTAACCCAAACCTTTTACTTTACCTGCTTTCGTTTTTAAGGTTATGGTGTCAAAAAAAGGACCTCTAAAGTATTTTTCGCCTATTAATATTGCCCTATCTAAAAACTCGGTGTTAGATAGGCTTTCCCATAGCCACGGTGGTTTTGTTGCGTTTATTCTAAAGTTAGTTTTTGAAGGCGTATTTAAGGTGATCGGGTAAGGTAAATAACTGGCGTAGTATTGCATCCAATGAGTTAGTGAGCTGTGAGTAAAATAATCTTCACCTTCAGTTTTTGCAGTTAATAAAACACGCGTTCCTATTTCCATTTGCTGGTCAATTTCAATAACTTTATAAGTACCATCAGGGCTCCCCGTCCATTGTAGTACTTTATCTTTTTGCTTAATACTGCGAGTTTGTACACAAATAGTGTTTGAGACCATAAAACAAGCCAACAAACCAATACCAAACCGACCAATATAGTCATGCTGCTGTTTATCTAATAACTCTTTTTTTGATGACTCACCAATAACCGCCAAAAATTGATGTATTTCTGCCTCAGTCAACCCAGTTCCATTATCTTCAATAATAAGCTGTGATTGAGTTTGAATAGAATTTTTAGGAAGTAAAGTTACGCTAATATTGTCTACTAGCTCGCTTTGTGAGTCACTATAATTATGCCTTGCAGAAATAGCATCGGTGCTATTTTGTAATAGCTCACGAATAAAAACGTGCGGACCACTGTATAAGTGCTTAGATAATATATCGATGATCCCTGAAAGGTTTACTAAAAACCTTTGCTCAATCTTTTTGCTTGAGTCTGTCATATTCATCCTTAAATGTTAGTTTCGCATTGTTTTTTACCATAAACTTTGTCTAAAATTAAGCGGTTTTATAATAATTTTTACTTTAAGACAAACACTCACCTTTTAAATTAACTATTTAATTTAATATAGTGAGCGCTTTTATAAAAATTTATTAAAGAGACCATTAATGGTTATGTTTATTAAAATAATGTAGGGGAAAAGTATCGGGGCTAATAATGTTCTTCAGGAAAAGACTATTATTGCTTATGAATAGCTTTTTATAAATTAACGCTTTTAAGGCTTAAAGTAGCGAGCTGAACGGGAAAACTGAGGATCGAAAAGAAAGTAACCGTTTTCGGTTGAACCAACTTTTTCGAAAGCCTTGGTTTTTAGAGCTTGAATGTCACCAACAGAGGCTATTAGATTATTCAACGCTTGTGTTTTATAAACTACATCTTCAGAGCAATGTGACGCACCATCAAAACAGCAGCATTTGATTGAAGTGGTATTGAACCTAAAGTAATTGCTAATGCAATGTATTTAGTTTTTAGCATAATTATATCCTTTTAACATTTAAACGTTCCCAATTCGGGTAATTGCAACGTAAAAGATTATAAAAACAACAATAAATTAAATCTATAAGTTGATTACAGAAGACAGAAAATCATAAAAAAACAACCCTTCTTCCTCATGTTCATCAAAAATCTCTTTACCTGCAAGCATATAAGCTTTTAACAGTGAATTTTTACTACTATCTTTATCCCCAAGTTGGTAATAACATTGCCCTATTCTAAAGTGTATAAATGCATTTTCATTTGCTTCAGGATAATTTAAGGAGCCCAATAAAGAGTCTAAAGACTTTTCATATTCATCAATCATGTAAAAACTATCACCAATCGAAACCTTGAGCCACAGCACTTCATTCCAATCTTCATTAGGGTCAACGATTAAATCAAGCGCTTTTTGCCAAATGGCTATAGCACCTAAAAAATCATCTTCATCGAACAAGTCATTACCTTGTTCGCAATACCGCTCTATTTGATCATGAATATCCATTATTTATACTCACTATAGAAAGTTTTATACTTCTTCGGCTGACTAACAAAGCAACGCCCCTTAGATATTGTATTCGCTTTATCAAACCATACTTTTGCTAACTCTAACTCACCTTGCTCAAAATATATTGCTCCCCTTAAGAATATAGGTCCATCTTGATACGGCTTTAAATTTCCAAATTCAAAAAGTTCATCCAAAATCGCATGAGCTTCTTTATGAAGCTCTAACTCCTTATACATTTCACAAATTCCAGAAACAAAGCTGAGAGTTACGTCCCAGTCAAATTTAGGCTCAGGTAATAACTCCCATGCTTTTTCTGCTTGTTCTTTCGCCGTAATAAAATCTTTTCTTTCTAATGCTTGAAAGGCAAAAATATATAGTTCGTCAATTTTATCTCTTAATTCTACAGGTAATTTTTTCATTACAACCCTATAATTTTAGGCTTTTTATTTAGTCTTAGCACGGCATTTAAAACCTAATAGTGGGAGCATAATTATTTGAATTAAGCTATCACTTTTTAGCTACTTTAGCTACTTTAGCTTTCACCCATGTTAAAGCGATATTATTTTAATATTAATAAGTTTAAAATGTGTGAGGATATATATACCCAAGTAAGGAGACTTAACTAAAGAGTATTTATTCACTTTTATATTTGTATAAATCCCATATCATAAGTAAAAAATACTAAACTTTAATTAGAATTTTTTAGGTTCACTCTTCTATCAATACTACGATAGATTTTTTCTGCTCTGCGGCGTCTCTAAACGTAACAAAGTAGCGATCGCGAACTATTTCATAAGCTTGCGGGTCGAGCTCACCAGCCCGATGCTCAACATCATCTACTAGGCCTTTACTTTCACTATTATCTATATCAACCTCAAAATACTTTTTTAGCAAAGGAAATAGGTCTTGCACCATCTCACTTGAAAAAAAGCCAAAAGAACCACTTATGTTAGCATCGGGGCCAATTAATTGATGAGGAAAATAGTTAAATGTACAAACTGGCAACAACCCCTGGGCACCTACTACGCCATCAAGTAACTCAATAGCCGGAATAAAACCACGCATATTGAGCTCTATAGATTGCCATCTAGTAGCTTCATCTTGAGTTATATCTAACAACTCTTGATATTTTTGCTCATCACTTAAATTCAGTTTTGTGGGATAAACATCTTCATCAACAATAAAAAGATTAATTACACTACTCATCATTACCTCTTAAAATTAGTGGTGATAGATTTAATCATTAATTAAATATAACGGTAAATAAAGTGAATCAGTTTTACACTGCCAGCCATGCATATCTTTGCCCAATTTAGCCATGCTAAGCGCATTTAATGACATAACCGCATTTCCATCTTCTTTGAAGTCACCGTATTTACACTCATCAGCGTGCCATGCAATTACTTTATCAATGCTTGATTGCCATAATAAATCATCGCCAATGGTAAGACCTTTAATGGCCTCAATAAGCGGAACAATGCATTGTTGTACATCCTTATCTTTAGTTGATTTAGCCTCAGTAAGCGCATTTTCAATTTCTTCTTCCGGCAGTACTTTACCTGTGCCTATTTTAATTAGTAAGTGATCATATAAAAAAATAGCTTTTTTAGTCACGCTGCTGGTTGTAAA
>NZ_JACJEA010000039.1:0-38302 GCF_014163835.1 Pseudoalteromonas sp. SR43-5 | reverse complement strand
TATATTTTTAATTAATAAAAAGGTACTAGAGCAATTTATTTATATTGTTACAAAGCAGGGATTTGTTATACACGTCCATGCACAGAGCGTTATATCAATAGTGAGGAAATTACTGTTGTATCATTTAGCTCGTTTTTTCTTTTCACTATTTTTAAGTAGAACTGGAGAATGGTAAGTTTTTTCATTTTTATAACTGGCAACTTGATGATGAAACGCAATCAGTTATTTCTAAAATGTACTGTAATAAGTTAGCTAGAAAAATAGAAAATATTAGCGGCAAATGCAGCGCATGATTTTTTAATTTAGATAGAAAAAAGGAGCAATTAATTGCTCCTTTTTTGTTTTTATTTTATAACGCGCTAATTAAACTTTTTTATAGCCTTAGCTTTTAGCGCTTTCATCTTTAGCCTGCGTGGCTTTTTAAAAGATTGTATAGGCATTGATACCATATGCTCTTGTGGCAGTGCCGGAATTGTTTGTGGGTAAGTTCCTTCCTCTGGCACGGAAATCTCTTTTAGATGTACTTTAAGCGCCTCTAGAGTTGAGTCATTATCAACTTCACTAGGGCAAATAAATATACCTAACTTTCTTAGTTGTACGCCGAGTTTGATACTACTGGTATAACGGATAATTGGAGCACCTAATACTAAGCCTAATAATATAGGTGATAGCCACCAAAAGAATACAGGTGTGAAGTAGTAGGCTGTGCTACCCCATGCTATAGCCACAATAGTAGAGAATAACGTATAACCAAACGCTTCTTTCCACGGAACCATACGACCTTCGCGCGGTTGTGCATCCCACTTCACTTTTTTACCTAAAAATACGCAAAGCACAAAGTAAGCATGAAATACCATCATTAATGGCGCAACAATAATAGCAAATACGGTTTCAATGATTGAACCTAGTATGAGCTTAATTGAACCACCAAAGCGTTTGTTTCTATGTATTAGGGTGACTATTACGCCCATTAATTTAGGCATTAATAAAATAACAATAGTTAAATACAAGAGTGAATCAATAAGATCGGTTTTAGCTATTTGCCATGTAGGAAATAATTGATAAACACGGTTAAAGTACACATCACTATTTAATGCTCGCGTTACTGCATCAATAGTACTTAGCGCTAGCATTGAGAGCCAAATTAGTGATGAAATATAAGCGGTTGCACCTAATAGAAAGTGCAGCTTACTCATTAATTTTAATTTAGATGACGATAGTAAACCTAAGTGCTGAATATTACCCTGTACCCAGCGTCTATCGCGTACAGCATAATCGAGAATATTACTTGGTACTTCTTCGTAGCTGCCTTCAATATCTGATAGTAATAGTACATCCCAACCTGCACTATGAAGTAGTGATGCTTCTACAAAGTCATGACTTAAAATCTCACCGCCAAAGGGTGCGTTACCTTTGAGTGTTGGCAAGCCACAGCACGTTATAAATGCTTCAACTCTAATGATTGCATTATGACCCCAGTAGTTGGCTTTATCTGTTTGCCAAAATGCTGAGCCAGTAGCGAGCATTGGGCTATATAGCACTGATGCAAACTGTAAAAAACGACCAAAAAAGGTATCTTGACGAACAGGTATTGGAATCGTTTGGATCAGGCCTGCTTGTGGGTTGTTTAGCATGCTTGTAGTAAGTTCTAACATACATTTACCGGTCATTACGCTATCTGCATCAAGCACAATCATATGGTCGTAATTACTTCCCCAGCGCTCACAAAAGTCGGTTAGGTTACCTACTTTGCGGTGTTTGTTATCTTCGCGACGACGATAAAAAACATGCTTTGCTGTATCCCCTAAACGTTCGCACAATGCATGCCATGCACTTAGCTCGTTTTTAACTATTTGAGGGTCTTGCGTATCGCTTAATAAATAAAAATCAAAATTATCAAGCTGACCAGTTTCTTTTAACGATTGTAGACTTACTTCAAAGCCCGCGATAACACGGTGGGTATCTTCGTTATAAATAGGCATTACAACGGCGGTTTTCTGAGCGTTAATTGCCTCGTTATTGAACTCAATTGGTTTAATACGTTTTAACGTAAGCGGGTCAATTCGAAATAACTGTAGTACAAAGCCGATTGTGCCACTACAAAAGGCCGTTACAATCCAAGCAAATGTGATTGAGAATAATATTAAAAGAGCATACTCAAGTAGTGTCATACCGTTTGAGCTTAAAATCTCAAACATAATAGATATGCCGTAGCCAGATGTGCCAAGTGCCGCAATGGCAAATAGCCATACTCTTAGTGTTTTGAATGGCATTGGAGTGCCCCTACCTTTATTACTTGATGTCATTTGGGTACCAAACATAGCTCCATACCTCGCTAATTTCTTTGTCACGTAGTTTTAACGATAAACGCATATCAACGGGTTGATCGTCCTGTGGTGCAATTTTAAAGGCTACACGCCATCCACGTGAATCCGGAAGTTTTTGTACATTCACGTCGGTTACTTCGCCTGTTGTAAGTTGAATGTCGGCATCTAGTTTTAACTGTTTAGACAGTTGATTTATTTCTGATCCAGTAAAATCAACAGTAAATTGGCGGTGGCTTTTTGGTGGTGGGTTGTCCTCACCAGGTAAAGCGGCGCTACCAATTCTTGTACGTAGTACACGTGCTTTCTCGTGCTGAGTTAAAACTGAATTAAAGGTCGTCATTTTGTAGCTTAATTTTAATGAATCTCCGGCCTTCATTGGTTTTTCTGGTACCCAGTAACTTACGATATTGTCGTTAGTTTCTGTATCAGTCGGTATTTCTACAAGCTCTACACGACCATTTCCCCACTCACCTTGTGGTTCAATCCATAGGCTAGGGCGGTCGTGGTAATGTGCTTCTGTGTCTAGATAGTTATTAAAGTCTCGGTCTCGTTGAGCTAACCCAAAACCTTTTGGGTTATTGTACGAAAATGAAGTAACGCTGAGTTGTGATGGGTTGTTAAGAGGGCGCCATACCCACTTGTCATCAGCAGATTGAGTTAATAGGCCATCCGAGTCATGAACTTCAGGGCGATAGTCATCAAAAAATTTGGTGCTGTTTTCGCCGTGATAAAACATACTCGTTAATGGTGCTACACCTAGTTTTTTAATATCTTTACGCGCAAAAATCTGCATATCAACATCAACTAGCATATTCGTTGTAGGGTCGACGCTAAATTTGTACGCACCAGAAATAGATGGACTATCCAACAATGCAAAAATGGTGATTTGTGTTTGCTCTGCCTTTGGTTTAACTAACCAAAACTCTTTGAACATTGGAAATTCTTCACCCGAATTCTCAGCAGTATCAATGGCAAGGCCTCTTGCTGATAAGCCATAAACTTGTTGAGGGCCAACGACTCTAAAATACGATGCTCCCTGAAATACCATTACTTCGTCTTTATACTCGTTAGTATTTAATGGGTAATGTAAGCGAAATCCAGCATGGCCTAGTTGAGTGCCCGCCACACTTTTAGCTATTTCTTCTTGTAGTGGTGCAGCAGTGCCATCGTATTGGTAAAAGTCGGTGCTGAAAGGTAAGCGGCTACGTTTAGAGTCGCTATCAACAGTATTTATTGTTACAGGTGTTTTATATAAAAAACCAGGGTGGAATAATTGCAGCTCGTACAGGCCTTCATCTTTCCACACCGCTTTGTCTTTTTTAAATCGAATTGAACGGTAGTCTTGATAATCAATATTATTTAGTGCTTCAAGCTCGATGTTTTTAGGTGCCACATATTCTTCGCTTGCTAGCTTTTTAGCGCGAGCGCTAATTACATCAAATAAGCTACTTT
The DNA here is from genome assembly GCF_014163835.1 of Pseudoalteromonas sp. SR43-5. Lineage (NCBI taxonomy): Bacteria > Pseudomonadati > Pseudomonadota > Gammaproteobacteria > Alteromonadales > Pseudoalteromonadaceae > Pseudoalteromonas > Pseudoalteromonas sp. SR43-5. The sequence goes on along the minus strand of NZ_JACJEA010000039.1, from coordinate 34,523 downwards.
GTGGAATTGCTACATCAACAGTTGCAGCAATCGCTTGGTTGCTATTGCCCCAAGTCGAAAAAATAATAAGTAGACCCAGTAGTGGTGCTGACTTTTTTTGCCATTTAGGCAAGTTTTGGGTTAGTTGTTTCATTCTCATTCCTTTATAAAAACACGACTTATTTTTACGTTTAGGGTAAATATTGATTTTGTTTTGTAAGTATCTTCTAATTTACTTAAAGCAAAATGTGAACCCTTATAAAAGTTCATATTTTTCAATAGGAAAACCAATATACGTAACTCATTGAGGTTTTTGTTGTGTAAAATTCACTCAATCTTATGTAGTTGTTACTGATTAATTACTAGAAGACTCACTAATCGTATGAACATATTACGGGGAGTTTAATGAAGCTTGTCTGAATTACATTTGTATAAAATAAAAAAACCGCAAAAGCGGCTTTTTATATGTTTAGATTTTACTTAATTATTTCTTTTTAAATCGACGCACTATTGATAGTGGTGCTAAAAGAAGTGATAACCATAATAATGAACCTGCATCATTATCATCATCTGAGCGTAAGTTATTTACCTTAACGGCTACTTTTTCAATGTTTGATAAGTTACCAGCACTATCTTGAGCTTGTACTGTTAAAGTAATACGATTTTCGAATTCGTAATCAATCTCTCCAGCAACAATTAACTGCCCCTCATCGTTAATAGAAACGCTGTCATTATCAGATGTAATAAATTTAACAACAGGTGATTCATCGGCATTTGGATCACTAAAATCGAGCGTGCCGATAATTGTGCCAATTGCGCTGTTTTCATCGATTGCAAAAACTTGATCGGCTGCAATTACAGGTGTTTGCTCTTCAGGCGTTAAAGTAATTTCAGATTTAATGTCAATAATCACAGGGTCATGGTCTGATGCGCGGTATGCACTTTCAGAGTACAAGCTAGATTGTTGACCTTCGCTTTTAAACTCTACATTGTAATCAAGTGAAATAGGTTCATCTGCGTTGATATGCCAATCTGTTGCAGCGACAACTTTGCTAAGTAATGATTGTGTAGCTACTGCATGGTCTAAACTTCCTGCACGACCAGAAAAGCTATAAGAATAACCAAGTGTATCACCATCAATTTCAGCAACTACATTTTTGTAGCCTTTATCAGCAAATGCACGTATTGGATCTTCCATTGCGTAAGCATTCATATCGCCGACTAAAATAGTATCTTCGTCATCAACACCGGTTGGTTTGCTATCAAGCCAATCTGCGAATGCATTAGCACCTTGCGTGCGTATTTCATTCCAACAGCCTTGGCCATCACCTAAATCTGCATTATTTCCAGAAGCACTACCACAGCTTTTAGATTTAAGATGTGACACAGCAACAGTAAATACTTCATCAGTTTCTATTGATTTAAAGCTTTGTGCAATTGGAGCACGGTTACTAAAATCAAATGGAGCCTCAGTTGTAATGGCAGCAGTGCCTACTTCTTCTACTTTGTTAGCACGATAGATAAGTGCGGTAGTAATTGCATCGGTACCAATTTGATCTACGTTAAAATCAACAAATGCATAGTTGTTAGCACTATCTGCATCATTTAATGCATCTACTAAGCTAGCAATTGCACTAAATTCGCCAAAGCCATCATTCTCAATTTCCATTAAACCAACAACATCGGCCTCAATAGCGCTAATAGCACTTACAATTTTAGCTTCTTGACGAATAAATTCAGCTTCAGTATCTGCACCTCGAGATGTAGGGAACCCTCCGCCTTGGCCATCACCATTGAAGTAATTAAGTACGTTAAAGCTAGCTACACGTAAATCTGCTTCAGCATTAAGTTCAGGCGCATCTTCACGTGCATTTGTTGCAATAAACGAAGGCGCTAAAGTTGGGTGAATTCGGTAAAGACCGAAGCTATAAGCAAGTGCCCCTGTAACAGTATTAACAGTATCGCCAGTTCGTAATGTATTTTCTGCCGATAAGCCTGGAGTTGGATAAGCTGTAGGGTCTAAGTTTTGTACTGTAGAGCCATCATCTATTAAAATCTTTTTAAGTAGATTTTCAGTTTCAACTGCATTAGCAGCATCGCCAGGTAACGCAACCTGAGTACCTTGGTACAAGCGCTCTGTTGCTAATTCAACTTCACCATATCGACCAAGACCAAAGTTATTAGTCACTACTAATGGTTGCTCTAATGTGACTAACATACCTTCAAAAGCTTCTAAATCAGTTGTATTAGCTAAAGGTAAAGTGATTTTTGTAGCTGCTGCAGCTAAACCAGTGCCACACACCGCAACTTGGCTAACACTGCCAATTTGTGTTGCATCAAAATATTCTTCAACAGTACCTTGTACACGTACATGGTCGCCTACATTCACGTCAGTATCTGCAAAATATACAAATACACCTTCAGAGGTAAGTGGATTTGCATCTATATCAGCAGCCAGTGAGTTAACAAAAAAGCCTTTTAATTGTTCATCACCTTGAAAATCGGCGCTTACAACACCTTCAAGTTCTACTAATGTACCTACAAGTGGGCTAGCAGAGCCGTCACCTTGAATAGCATTTATTAGTGTTTTTTCTGCACCACAAACTAGTGGTTCAAGTGGTTCTGGCTCAGGGTCTGGCACAGGAGCGGTACCGCCGTTTCCTGTGTGTGAACCTAATCCATCAAAGGTGTCAATATCAAACTGTTCCCATTCTTCGCTAGGATCAAAAATGGCTGTCGAGTCAGTTCGGCCTGTGGTAATGCTATCTTTTCTTCGCAGCGTTTTGTTAACCGTAGTTACCCCCCCTTCAGACCACTCTGAACCCGGATCAACACCAACTTGACCAAAACTATCAACAATTACACCGTCTTTAGTTAAAACAAGGGCATCATCACCGTTATAGTAGGTTACTGTGCTGGTTTCATCTGCAATATCAAGTATTGCAGCTGCTGCACTGGGGTTTGAAATAATGTAGGTGGTATTGGCGGCCAATGTTCCGGTTAAATCAATCGAGTTGCCAATCGAACTGCTACCATTTGAATAGAGTCCTAAAGTATAACCTTCAAGAGAAAGCTCCGTATCAGCATTATTATAAAGCTCGATTGCTTTATTATTACTGCTTCCCTCTATATATTCTGAAATGATTAGATCAGCGGATGCTGGTGCACTGAGACTTGCTATAACAAGTGCGAGTGGTGTTATTTTTGTTTTAAACATTTTTTTATTATTCCCGTGTATTAATCCCAAAATGGGACACCAGTTTAGAGAATAAATATGACGAAAATAATACAAAAATGTAAATGAATGTAAACAAAAGGCGGTTTAACCGCCTTTTAATAAAAAATTATTTTTTTGTTAGATATTTTGCGGCTTGCTTAGCAAAGTAGGTTAATATTCCATCGGCGCCTGCACGCTTAAATGCAAGTAAAGATTCCATTATTGTAGCCTCTTCACTTAACCAACCGTTATCAATTGCTGCTTTGTGCATTGCATACTCGCCACTTACCTGATATGCGAAAGTAGGTACACCAAATTCGTCTTTAACACGCCGTACAATATCTAAATAAGGCATACCGGGCTTTACCATAACCATATCAGCGCCTTCTTGTAAGTCTAATGCGACTTCACGTATTGCTTCATCAGAGTTTGCTGGATCCATTTGGTAAGTTTTTTTATCAGCACCTTTTAAGTTACCAGCAGAGCCTACAGCATCTCTAAATGGGCCATAGTAGCTAGATGCGTATTTAGCTGAGTAGGCCATAATTCGAGTATGAATAAACCCATCAGCTTCAAGTGCTTCGCGAATAGCGCCAATACGACCATCCATCATATCAGAAGGGGCAACAACATCAGCACCAGCTTCTGCATGGGAAAGTGCTTGTTTAACTAAAATTTCAGTAGTGACATCATTAATAACATAACCTGAATCATCAATAATACCGTCTTGGCCATGCGTAGTGAAAGGGTCAAGTGCTACATCAGTAATCACACCCAACTCAGGAAAAGCTTCTTTTAACGCTCTTACGGTGCGTTGTGCTAAGCCATCATCGTTATATGCTTCTTCGGCAAATAATGATTTTTTATCCGCAGGCGTTACTGGAAAAATAGCAACGGCAGGTACGCCAAGTTCAACGAGTTCTTTTGCTTCAACAAGCAGTAAATCAATTGATAGGCGCTCAATACCAGGCATTGATTCAATTACCTCGCGGCGATTTTTACCATCAAGTACAAATACAGGGTAAATTAAATCATTTACGCTAAGCTGGTTTTCAGCCATTAAGCGGCGAGAAAAGTCGCTGCGGCGCATTCTGCGCATGCGAGTATATGGGAAAAGGTCTAATCCTGATTGGGCCATGTTAATATGCTCCTACTGTGGTAATGGAAAAGTAATTACTTGATTACGGCCATGCTGCTTTGCGTAATAAAGTGCTTTGTCGGCGCACTCAGTAAAAATTTGAGGGTTGCTAACATCATCAGCAATACTGGTGTATACACCAGCGCTAATAGTAAATTGAATATCATTATTGGCAACCGTTACTGTACTTACTGAGATATCAGCTCGTATTTTTTCAGCTATGTCTTGTGCGCCTTCACTAGGGGTATTAGGTAATAGCACAACAAATTCTTCACCGCCATAACGGGCAACTTCATCGAGTGGTCGTTTTAAATGGTCTTTTATAAGGTCAGACACTGCTTTAATAACTTGATCGCCAATGATATGGCCGTACGTGTCGTTGATATTTTTAAATCGATCTATATCAAGCATAACAATGCTAAGCGGCGTTTGTTCTCGACGAGAGCGACGAAGCTCCATTACCAGTTTTTTATCAAAAAAGCGTCTGTTTTTTATTCCAGTCAATGCGTCTTCAGTATTTAGTAACTCAAGTGAGCGGTTTTTTTCTTCAAGCTCTCTAAGCGTCACTTGTAATTCAAAGGTGCGCTCGTCCACCTGAGATTCAAGTTCTTGGCGAGTTTTTTCTTGTAATTTTAAGCGCTCTTTAAGTAGTGTATCTTGTGCTGTGTTTTCAGCAATCAAGGTTTGTTGAGCAATTACTTCTTCATCGCGTTGTAAAATAAATAACTTCATTACGCTGTAGCATAAGCAAAAAGTGCAACCAAAAAAGCATGCAAATACAAATGCGAGCGTACTTCTGTCAAAGGCGTGTAGGCCCATTACTGCAACAATAAAATAAAGCATTACCACCAAGAAAAAAACCAATACAAGTAATAGTGCTTTGTTTGGTTTAGAAGGCGTTAAACGCACGCACATAAGCGTAGTTACAATATAAAAGCCTAAAACGATTGGAGTAGTGATTAAACAAAATAATGTAACTATGTTGTTTGGAAGTAGCCAAATAAATAATAACGAAATGGCTAAAGCGTTAACTACAACTTTTTGAATAGTTAGCAGAAGTGAGGGCCTTGGATGGCAAACTTGCTTTTGCAAAGGCAAAAACAATAAAGTGATAAGCATAAGTAATATAGGGATCATAACTTGCTGTAATGCAGGCAAATTAGGATGAACGTACCTTAAGCCAAAACCACAAATGTAGGCTAATACACTACCTAATGTGAGAGATATAACCCCAGCATAAACAAAATAACCTTTACGTGAAAAACCATATAAAACTATGCAACTCACACCCAAAGAAAATATAAAACCAATCAATAAGCCATGGAGTAAATTGAGTTTTCCTTTGTGTGCCAAATAAGCTTCTGGTTGCCACAGTGTTAAAGGGACTCGCAAGCCTGAGCTATTCGCCACTTTCATTATAATAAGCGTTTCGCTATTTGCAGGGCTGAGCAGTTTAACTAATAAAGATTCACTTTTAATTGTGCGCTTATATAAGGGGTAGGCATCACCAATTTGAGTATAAGAAAGTAATTGCGAGTTATGTAATTGATATACTTGAACGTCGTTTAGCAAAGGATTGTTTAGTGACAATATTTGCTCAGTATTATAACTAAGTGTGTTTTTTATTTTAAATTTTATCCATACAGGACGCTGCTCTAGTCCTAAATTAAGGGGTTTTGCTGTGTTTTTTTGCCACTGTATATGGCTACTTTGTTGTGCACTTAATAGCGACGTTGGTTCAAAAGAGTAATACAGGTTATTAATGTTTTGAGAGTTAAAATCGTGTTTTATTATTACTGGGTTTGCGAAACAGCAAAAAGTGCAAAGGAATACTAATAGGCTTAAAAGTGCCTTTGCATAGGCCATTAACGATCTTCTAAACCAAAAACACGGTGAAAGTTTTCTGTAGTTTTACGGGCCACAACTTCTTCATCTATTTGATAAAGTTGTGCAACCGTTTGACAGATATAAGGAAGCAGGGCAGGTTCATTTTTACGTGATTTAGGTTTTGGTTTAACTGTTCGTGGAATTAAAAATGGTGCATCAGTTTCTATTAATAATCGATCTAGAGGAATGCTAGGCACTAGCTGTTGTAAATCTTTTCCACGCCTTTCATCACATACCCAACCCGTTATACCAATATATAGACCTAAATCTAAATATTGCTTTAGAGCTGCTGAGTTACCCGTAAAGCAGTGGAGTACACCGCGAATACTAAACTCTTCTAAAATACTCAGCATGTCGTCACTTGCATCACGTTCATGCAAGTAAACAGGTAAATCTAATTTCTCTGCAAGTGCTAATTGACGCCTAAAAACACTGCGCTGTACATCGCGAGGCGAAAAGTCGCGGTTATAATCAAGGCCACATTCACCAATAGCAATAACATGCTTATTATTTGCAAGTACAGTTAGTTGTGCTTCTAGCTCATTAGTGGCTGATTTTGCATCATGTGGGTGGATACCCGCCGTAGAATATTGAAGATGCTTTGTTGCAAGTTCAAGTGATTGCTGACTGCTTGCAATATCACAACCAATAATAAGCATATTTGTAACACCCGCTTCATTGGCACGGGTAATTACATCGTGATGCTGCTCATCAAATTGATGATTAGTTAAGTTAACTCCAGCATCAATTAATGTATATGACATTACTTAGTACGTTTAACGCGAATAGAGCGGTTTTGCCCTTCTTTATGCAGCAAAAATGAGTTAAAAACACCACGGCTAATTACAATCGTATCGTTCTTTTTCAAGCGCATGCTGTCAGAGCCAATTTGACGCCATTGTTGACCGTTATCTAGCGAAATAATTAACTCGCCGTAAGCAGCTTCTTCAACTGAAGCAACCATCGCTTTAATTTCAGCGTCTTTTTCTGTCTGTGATTTTTTGTACTCTAACCCAAACTCATCTGCTGTTTTTTTCACTTCTGTTGGTGTTGTGGCTACTGCCTGAGGTACATTATTAGCTGTTGGTGGTGTGAGCGTTTTTGTTACTGATGGCTTAACCAGTGACTTACCCGCGATGGTATTATCGTAACAAAGTAAGCGGTTAAAATCGTTTTCAATAAAGCTACATGCCTGTAACGCTTGAGTATTAAACTCTGTTTGCGCAGCAAAAGTCGGTGCGCTTAATAAAACCAATAGTGAGAGCAGTTGTTTTTTCATTTTATTCCTCAGATTCTTTTTGTGGTTTAGCGGTATAAAACTTTGCTAAAATTAGACCTAGTTCAAACAGAAGAAGCATCGGAAATGCTAGCAATGTTTGTGATAATACATCAGGCGGTGTTAAAAACATCGCGACTACAAAAACACCCACGACGATATAAGGGCGCTTTTCTTTTAAGCTTTTTGTTGTTGTTGCGCCACTCCAGCATAGCAACATAATAGCCACAGGAATTTCGAAAGCGACGCCAAATGCAAAAAACAATTTTAATACAAATCCTAGATAGCTAGCGATATCGGGCGCTAGAGTCATCATTTCGGGACCTGTACTTGTAAAAAAACCTAATATAATTGGTAGTACTGCAAAGTAGCAAAAAGCGATACCCCCATAAAACAAGACAACGCTTGAGATTAGTATAGGTATTAGCATTTTCTTTTCATTTTGGTACAAGCCAGGAGCTATAAACCCCCAAATTTGATGAAGTATCCATGGAGTAGATAATAAAGCCGCAACAAAAAAAGTAAGCATCATAGGGACTATAAAAGGGTCACTCACATTTATAGCTATCATGGTCGCGCCATTAGGTAAATGAACTACTAATGGTGCAGCTATAAGTTCGTAAATATCATCTTTAAAATAAAACAGCGCGATAAAAAATAATAAAATGCTCAATAGTGCTTTTATTAGCCGATCACGCAACTCAATTAAATGAGCTACAAACCCTGATTTTACTTCCTCAGCCATTATTTTTTATACCATGTAGTAAGTTGACCACAAAGTGAGAAATAAATTTCACTTTTTCTCATCAAGTTGTTGGTTATTTGATGTATCAGATTGTTGTTTCTTGTAGCTGTGAGTAACTGATTCAGCCGCTTTTTGTAGCTCTGTTAGTGAGCTTTGTAACTCAGGGCTTAAATCTTTTAATTCTTGCTGTTCTGCTTTTTTAAGGTTTTCGTGCAGCTCATGGATGCGAAGTTCTTCACTTACTTCGGCTTTTACTGAGTTGGCAAGTGATTTAGCGGTTTTAACCCATTTACTCACTGTTCTAATCGCAACAGGTAAGCGCTCAGGGCCGAGCACCACTAAACCAACAATAAAAATAACAACAAGTTCCCACATGCCCATACTAATTAAACCTTATTGTTATCTTTGTTTTTTTCAGTATCGGTTGAGTTGTCTGCAGTGTTTTTTTCTGATTGTTGAATTTGCTCGGATTTCTCTTTCTCGCTCATTTGATCATCCGACATTGCTTTTTTGAAGCCCTTTACAGCGCCCCCAATATCGCCACCCATCCCGCGTAGTTTTTTTGTGCCAAAAAGTAAAACTATGATCGCTAAAACAATTAATAATTGCCAAATACTAATACCACCAAAACCCATGGTTTTCTCCAATATATAAAACGGTTAAATGTTTATTTTAAATACTAATTATACGCTCACTAGCGCAAATAGCACCCAGTTTATGCGCTGCGCCATGCCGCTATAAAGCTAATAGCCGATAAGCTTATTGCAAGACTTGCAGCTATTAAATCATGCTGTAAATAACAAAGTGTTGTCATAATCATTGTAGCACTACCAAATAAACTCAATATTAAAGGTTTATGAGATACCTTTTGTTCTTGAGGTTGAATGTGTGGTGCACGCTTTAAATTTTGATAAATTAGATCCGGTAACTCAGGCATTTTTTCAGCCCAAAATGGTAAGTTAGCATACATTTGCTTCAGTACTGATAGCGGTCCAACTTGTTGCTTTACCCAATCTTCTAAAAAGGGCTTAGCTGTTTTCCATAAGTCGAGTTGTGGGTAAAGCTGACGCCCCAATCCTTCAACGTATAATAAAGTTTTTTGTAGTAATACTAATTGCGGCTGTACCTGCATGTTAAAACGACGTGCAGTACTAAATAGATTTACGAGTACGTGCCCAAATGAAATTTCAGCCAAAGGTTTATTAAATATAGGCTCGCAAACTGTGCGAATCGCAAATTCAAATTCTTCAATGCTAGTATCTGGTGGTACCCAACCAGAATCAACGTGTAGTTGTGCAACTTGGCGATAATCACGATTAAAAAAGGCGATAAAGTTTTCAGCTAAATAGCGTTTATCTTCTTTGCTTAACGTACCAACAATACCGCAATCAATACCGATATACATTGGGTTTTCAGGGTGCTCTCGAGAGACGAAAATATTACCCGGATGCATGTCGGCATGAAAAAAGCTGTCTCTAAACACCTGCGTAAAAAACACTTCTACGCCACGCTCAGCAAGTAATTTCATATTAGTGTTTTGCGCCATAAGTGCATCGGTATCAGAGACGGGTATGCCGTAAATACGCTCCATCACCAGCACATTGCTACGGCTGTAATCACTGTAAACTGCAGGGATGTATAATGAATCAGAGCCTTCAAAATTGCGTTTTAGTTGAATGCCGTTGGCACCTTCTCGCATTAAGTCGAGCTCGTCTAGGAGTGTTTTTTTATATTCTTTAACTACTTCAACCGGGCGCAGGCGTTTTGATTCGTTATGTACTTTTGCAAGTACCTTTGCGAGCTTTTCCATTAACGCTAAATCGGCATTAATTTGCTCGTAAATATTGGGTCTAATAACCTTAATTACGACATCTTGCTCAATACTCTGCTCATCAATAAGTTTTGCTGTATGTACTTGCGCTATAGATGCAGAAGCTAGTGGAGTTTGTGAAAACTCACTAAATAATTCACTTATATCGTTAATTTCGAGCGCTTTTTCTATTATTTTTTGTGCAAGTTCGCCTTCAAATGGTTGAACTTGATCTTGCAAAAACGCAAGCTCTAAAGCGATATCATGAGGGAGTAAATCACGACGAGTAGAGAGCATTTGACCAAATTTGATCCAAACAGGACCCAGCTCTTGCAATGCTAAACGTAAACGAAGCCCTGCCGGTTTTTCTTTGTGCTGATTACGCAGCCAAAATAAACTGCCACGGGCTACTTTACCAAACCAAGGCACTTTATGCTTTGGAATTAGCTCGTCTAGTCCATAGCTAAGTAACGTTTTGGTGATGTTATACAAACGTGCAGTCGACACAAAAAATCCTTAGCGGGTGTTTGAAGGTAAAAAAGAGTTTAAGAGGGCGTTAATGCGTTGCTCAACAGCAGCGACTTGTCCTTTGAGTTCTCTATTTTTTTGTTTAAATTGCTCAAGTTCTAATGGATGAATAGTAATTGCGAGCTCATCTTGGCATAAACTTGTAAGCATGGTACTTATTTTAGTATTGGTTTTGCTGCTCTTTTGTTTTAGTTCTTTTAAGTGCAGGTATAACTGCTGAGCGGGTGCATCGCCAATGTATTTAGAAAGTTGTTCAGGCCAATCAATATCAATACCTGAAAATGCATTGCTATAAGTTTGCGCAATATTTAAATCGCCTTGTAAGTCGAGCTTATCTTGGCGAATTAATTGGGTAAGCATTGCAGGGTTTTTGAGCGCTAAAAGTGTTTCTATATCTGCGCTGATCATACAATCTGCGTTTTCATTGCTTTGAGCACTGTATAAGTGTAATTGATCAGCACTATAAACGAGTTGGATGCTTTGTTGCCAATCTCTTATTTCAACCACTAAGCGCTTATGTTTAACGGCGTTTAGCTTTTGAGATAATTGTGGGTCAAGGCTAAGCGCTTGATTTAGTACACGCTCAATAAGCGAAAGTACAAAATTAGGTAACATAAAAAACTCAGATGACATTGCACCATTATTGCTTTTTGTTATTTTTTCAAGCGCCATAACTGCTAGCCTTAATATTTAAAACCACGATGCAGTGCAACAATTCCGCCTGTGAGGTTTTGGTATGTTGTTTGTTCAAAGCACGCATCTTCCATCATCGCTTTTAATGTGTCTTGATCTGGATGCATACGAATAGACTCAGCTAAATACTTGTACGATTCACTGTCGTTAGCAACTAGCTTACCCATTGTTGGCAATAAATTAAATGAGTAAAAATCGTAAGCTTTACTAAGTACGTCATGCTCTGGTTTTGAAAACTCTAAAACAAGTAATCTGCCACCTGGCTTTAAAATACGGTACATAGAGCGTAATGCTTTGTCTTTATCGGTAACGTTACGTAAGCCAAAGGCAATAGTGATCACATCAAAGCTATTATCTGGAAATGGCAGCATTTCAGCATTCATTTGTACGTAGTCAATATTACCTACTAAGCCAAGATTGTGTAGTTTTTCACGACCAACCTTAAGCATAGATGAATTTATATCGCCCAAAACAACTTGACCGGTCTCGCCAACTAGTTGACTAAATTTTGCCGTTAAGTCGCCAGTGCCGCCGGCTAAATCGAGTACATGATGGCCTTTACGAACACCTGAGCTTGCAATAGTTTGACGTTTCCATAAACGATGCACACCAAAAGACATTAAATCATTCATTACATCGTATTTTGCAGCTACTGAGTGAAATACATCAGCAACCATAGAAGCTTTATCGCCCTCGGCTACTGTTTTATAACCAAAATGCGTGGTCTTTTGTTCGGTTTCGTTCATGACTAATCTCTATCGTGACAATAGAGGTTAGTGTACTTTATTGTACGCAGTAGGTGCAATTTGAATATGATTTATCAGGTAATTTATTGCCCTGCAGTGTAGCTACTTTGCCCTAATGACCGCGCTTTAAAAGCCGCATGAGACGCTTTTTTAGCTAACTGGTTAAAATCATCTTCTTGTAGATGTTGAGCAATTCCTAGAGATAAGCCAATACTAGGTAACTTAATCCCTGTTTTTGAACTAACAAAGCGAAGCTTTTCGACTCCATTTCGGACTTTTTCAGCTATAACATTGGCTGTTTCTGGGTCTATATCGGCGAGTAAAACAGTAAATTGATCTTTAGCTGTGCGGCCAGGCAAGCCACTTTGAAAAACATATTTTTGCACTTGTTTAGCTACTTTATTCAAAATAACTTCACCAATTATATCACCGTAATTTTCAGTAAAGTGATCAAGGTTATCTATTTGAATCGCAATGGCGCAAATAGACTTTTTTTGATTAGTCCATACTTGAGTTTGTTGCGTTAAATAATGGCGTTTATAAAGCCCTGTTTGGCTATCAATAATATGTTGTTTACGAAGTTGATTTAGCTGCTTTTTTGTTTTTTCGTGTAGTTGTTTGGCTTTACTTAGTTCTTGCTTAAATTGCTTGTGTTGATTTAGTAATTCGGCGGTTTGATTATGAAGTACTTCAAGCGCTTGACGGCTTTGTTCTATGTTGTTCTCATCTAGTGAATGTACGCATTCGCTCACCTGACCCGCAAAGCGAATTATCTGTTTTTCAGTAACTTGAGAGTTTTGAGAAAGTGAACTTATAACACCATCAACATTTTGAATCATGTTGACTTGCTCTGTGTGACCGGTATTTAAAAATTCAGCATGGAGCTGTTCAATTAAAACACTGTCTATATTATCTTCAACCGCAATAGCGCGGTCTAAGGCTTTGTTCAGCTCAAGGTTAGTTTGGCTAGTATAGGTATAAACAACTTGATAATTGAGCGGCGTAGGAGAAAGTGCATAGCGCTCTAAAAACACACACACTTTAGTCATCTTCTCTTGTGCAATAGCCATGGAATCATGGAACATCATTTTAAATACCAACTAAGTACGCATAAGTGCAAATTTTAAAATATCTCATTCCATGAGGCGGTTATGCGTCCGAGCTTTTTATTATTTTTTTATACAGTAATCATTATCCGCGCTATTTAAAAGCAAAAACGATAGTTAGGGAACTTAAATTTTACTTTAGCAGCCCAATCGCTGTTTTTCTCATCAATTCGGCTGGTTTTTACTTCTGTTAACGTATGTAGCATTATTTCAATATGCTAGTTTGTCTCATTTACTTGCTATTTCTTTAGCCTACGATAGTTTTATGCAATCTATTGCATCATCAAGTTAAATAATAATGAATCTTTTTTTACCAAAAACGCTTCGCCAAACGCTTCTTGGCATAACTGCTTTATGTTCGTTAAGTGCATGTCAAATAACCACACCCAATGCGGATGAGCAGTTTACTCAAGTAGCACAATCTATTGTTCAATATAGAGAAAGTATAAATCCTTATAGCAGTTCAAAAGGGGTTGATGGCTATTTACTTGCCAATTTATCGCCAGAATTTTTAGTAAAGCAGTACAAAAGTAATACTCAATTATTAGCAGACTTAGATGCCGTAGATGCAACTAAGCTTAGTGACGAAAATCAAATTAACTTAAGTATTATTCGTGCTCAGGTGCAAAATAGCGTTGACGAATATGTGTTTAATGCGCATTACATGCCGCTTACATCTGAGTATGGTTTTCACTCCGGTCTGTCGTACATCGTTAACAGTTCTCAATATAAAAAAGAGCAAGATTTAGAGACATACCTTGCACGTTTAGCACAAATCCCCCGCTTTTTTGGGCAAAATATATATTGGATGAAAAAAGGGCTCGAAACAGGTCTCACCCAACCAAAAGCAGTGTTAGAAGGATACGAAGACTCCATAAGTACTTATATTGTTGATGATGTAACTCAATCAGAATTTTATAAACCGTTTTTAGCTAACACTGCCAGTTTAAGTGAGAGTGACTTTTATGCACTTCAACAGCGAGCTAAAGTTGTTTTAAAAAATAAAGTAATACCAGCATATAAAAGCTACTTAACGTTTTTTACTGAGCAATACCAACCGGGCGCCCGCACAAGTATTGGTATTTCAGAAACCCCTAATGGCAAAGCTTTTTATAAAAACCGTGCTAAGCATTACACTACTACCGACATGACACCAAAAGAGATCCACGAGCTAGGCTTAAAAGAAGTTGCTCGCATTCGAGGTGAAATGGAAGCTGTAATAAAAGAAGTTGGTTTTAAAGGCTCATTTGCTGAGTTTATTCATTTTTTACGTACCGACCCACAGTTTTACGCAACAACACCTGAGCAACTTTTAAAAGAAGCATCTTACATTGCTAAAAAAATGGATGCACAGCTGCCTAAGTTATTTCATACCTTACCGCGTAAACCTTATGGCGTGGCACCGGTACCCGCAAGTATTGCCCCTAAATACACAACAGGTCGGTATTCTGGCTCTAATCGAGATGATGAAGCTGGATACTACTGGGTAAATACTTACGCTTTAGATAAGCGCCCTCTGTATGTTTTAGAAGCATTAACGTTGCACGAAGCAGTGCCAGGTCATCATTTACAAATATCACTTAATGCAGAGCTTGAAAATTTGCCGAGCTATCGTCGTGATGCTTACCTTTCGGCATTTGGCGAAGGTTGGGGGCTTTACTCTGAATATTTAGGTTTAGAGGCAGGCTTTTATCAAGACCCATATAGCCGTTTTGGTCGCTTAACTTATGAAATGTGGCGAGCAGCACGTTTGGTTGTTGATACAGGGATGCACATGTATGGCTGGAGCCGCGAGCGAGCTATGAACTTTATGAGCGAGAACACCGCGCTTTCGCTGCATAATGTTAAAACAGAAACTGACCGTTATATATCTTGGCCAGCTCAGGCACTGTCATACAAAATTGGTGAGTTAACTATTAAACGTTTACGTGTTGAAGCAGAGCAAGCGCTTGGACCAAATTTTGATATTCGCGAATTTCATCATCAGGTTCTTCGCCATGGTTCAGTGCCCTTGTCAGTATTAGAAACACAGGTACGTTTATATATAAAAAATGAGTTAACTAAGCTGCAAAATTAGCTTTGTAGGGCTTATAAACCTTGAACAAACAAAGGTGTTGTGTCATTTTGACCGCAACACCTTTTTTATACCACAGACCTAGTAATGTAGTTTATTTTAGCGACTCCAATCGTCAAAATATTCACATACTACGCAATAGGTATTATCTAAAAATATAGCCATCAAGGGGCCTTAGATGAGCAATTTCATTATGTTTAGTATTGACGTATTTGCGAGTATTTTTATTATCGCACTTGGGTTAATTGTGCTTACTGTTATTATTTTTTACTTTCGCGATATAACACAAACAAAACATGCTATCAGGCGTAACTACCCAGTAATTGGCCGCTTTCGATATTTTTTTGAACGCCAAGGTGAATTTTTCAGACAATACTTTTTTGCTCTCGATCGAGAAGAAATGCCATTTAACCGCGCTGAGCGCAGTTGGGTTTACCGCGCAGCAAAAGATGTCGATCGCACCGCTGCATTTGGTTCAACACAAAGCTTAGAAGTGACGGGTACGGTTATGTTTATGAACTGTGCTTTTCCTACTTTAGATGAAGAGGCACTTGACCCGAGTAATGTTACTTTAGGTCCGTATTGTAAAACACCTTACACCACTAATTCGTTATTTAATGTGTCGGGCATGAGCTTTGGTGCGCTTTCAAAGCCTGCTGTGCGCGCTTTATCAAAAGGTGCTAAATTAGCGGGTTGCTGGATGAACACAGGTGAAGGGGGCTTAAGCCCTTACCACCTTGAAGGTGGCGCCGATTTGGTATTTCAAATTGGTACAGCTAAATATGGTGCCCGAGACGAGCATGGAAACTTAAGCACCGAGAAACTTAAAGAAATAGCAGCTCACGAACAAGTCAAAATGTTCGAGCTAAAAATGAGCCAAGGTGCAAAACCAGGTAAAGGCGGTATGTTACCAGGGCGCAAAGTTAACGCCGAAATAGCTAAAATTAGGGGTATTCCAGAAGGGCAAGATTCGATTAGCCCAAATGGACACCCTGAAATAAAAAACCCAGCCGACATTCTCGATATGATTGCCACTGTACGTAATGCCACAGGAAAACCAACAGGCTTTAAAGCCGTTATTGGTGATTACACCTGGTTAGAAACGTTATTTGCAGAAATAAATCATCGTGGCATTGAGTCGGCACCCGATTTTATAACAATTGATAGTGCTGATGGTGGTACGGGGGCTGCACCGCAGCCGCTTATGGATTCGGTGGGTTTACCACTTCGCGAAAGCTTGCCGCTTGTAGTTAATATGCTTGAAAAGCACGGTCTTCGAGATCGCGTGAAAATTATTGCTTCGGGTAAATTAATCGTTCCTTCAAAGGTTGCATGGGCATTGGCGCTCGGTGCTGATTTTGTTGTATCGGCTCGTGGTCATATGTTTGCACTGGGCTGTATACAGGCAATGCAATGTAATAAAGATACCTGTCCGACCGGGATCACTACGCATAACGAGCGTTTGCAACGCGGCTTAAATGTAGCTGATAAAGCGCAACGAGTAGCTAACTATAATAAATACATTCATTACGGAGCCGGTTTAATTGCTCACTCATGCGGTGTAACAAGTGCACGTGAGTTGGCTCGTAAGCATGTACGTATAGTGCAAGAAAGTGGGCTTTCAGAGCCGCTTGATAAGATTTATGAAAACTACAAGTAAGCTTTAACTAACTAGAAGGCGCTTATAGCGCCTTTTTTAATGCTTGTTAGTTTAATTGGCTTATTAATAAACTAAAAAATGCTTCTTTGTTGTTGCATGTTTGTGCATTTAAAATAAGTTGCTCGCCTAGTGCTAATGTTTGTTTTTTCACTGTAAGGCGCGCATTGTCATCACTAATACTATCTATATCGCTTACGTGCGCAAGCCCAATAGTACGCCTAATTAACTCAGCACCACAGTAACCAACAGCATCTTGCAATACGTTTTTCATAAAGTATTGCGCATAGCCTACTGGCGCTAGTGATTCATCTAATGTTTTAGTGCGTATTAATTCAAGCCATTGCTGCTCAAATAAACTATAGGTGTCTACGATACAGCTAAGTAAATGTGTTTGGTAATTACGACGTGCTACAAAGTCATCAATATGCCCTGCTTGTGCGCAGTAATTCAATAGCAAATTACCAATAAAAGAGCCAATATCGAACCCAATAGGCCCAAAAAAGCCAAACTCTGGGTCAATCATCTTTGTATTATTACAATCAACAAAAATGCTACCGCTGTGCATATCACCATGAAGTAATGTTTGCGGGTTAGATAAAAAATTAGCTTTTAGTTTTGCTATTTCTAACTTCAATGCGTTGTTTTTTTGTATTGCGTCAACTTCGTTTTGTAGTTGCTTTGGGTAGTTATTGCGTTCGTGCTCAATGTACGGATCGCTAAAAAATAAGTCTTCAGTGATTTGGCAAAGCTCAGGATTAGTAAATTGGCTAACGAGTGCTTTTTTAGTTTGCGCGGTTAAGTAAAAATCTGAATTATAAAAGCCGGTGTGGCTTAAGTAGGTCGCTACGTGCTGCGCTAATTTAGGGAATTGCTCTGCATTATTTTGTGCAGTACGCAATATTTGTAAATTACCTAAATCTTCTAAAATAGTCAGCGCTTGCATTTCACTATAATGTAAAACATTAGCAGTATAAGTAGGGCAAATAGCACCATGGTTAAGTAAAACTTGTGCTTCTATACGTGCTCTATCAAGTGTTAATGGCCACGACTCACCCACGCAACGCGCGTAAGGCAGAGCTTGCTTTAAAATAACACTATTGTTTTGCTCATCAGTAATTCTAAATACTAAATTAAGATTGCCATCACCAAACTCATATGCCGATAAGGTTTGTCCGGAATCAAAAAAATTACATTGTTTAGATTCAATTAATGTCGATACGTAATCGATAGCGCGCTGTGCATTAAAAGCAACATAGTTAGTCATGGTTTAAATCTCAAAAAATCAGCTTTTAAGCATTCTATACTTTTAAATGTTTAGATGTCTACAAGTCTAACTTGAGAGTTGTTCAAAGTGGTGTAAAATAACGTTACGCATTTTTAATACCTTAAGCATTATGCAAAACTTAATCGCAAGCAGTTTAAAATATGAAAACGGGTCGCTTAGTGTGCTCGACCAATATTTACTACCTCACCAGCAGGTATGGCATCAGTGCCATGATGTAGAAACCATGAAAGAGCTGATCATTAACTTAAAAGTGCGTGGAGCCCCACTTATTGGTTTAGGCGCGAGCTTGTTAGTGGCGTATTTAGCTGAGCAAGGGGTAGTGAAAAGTGAGCTTGAAAAAGCAATCAATGAACTAGAAGCCACTCGTCCAACGGCGGTTAATTTAATGCATTGTATGGCGGCATTGCGAAAAGCTTTAACGCAAAGCGATTATGTTGCCGGTATTGTTAGTACTGCTGAGGGGTTGTTTATTGAAGATATTGAGCTGTGTGAACGAATGGCAAGCCGTGGCGCCGAGCTTATAAATAGTGGCGACAACATATTAACTCATTGTAATACAGGGGCGCTTGCAACCGCTGGTATTGGTACTGCACTAGGTGTTATTTACAAAGCGCAGCAAAAATATGGCAACGTACATGTGTGGGTTGATGAAACACGACCATTATTACAAGGCGGTCGCTTAACTGCCTTTGAGCTTGAGCGCTGGAAAATTCCGTACACATTAATTTGCGATAATATGGCGGCAAGTTTAATGGCTGCAGGTAAGGTGGATAAAATAGTAGTAGGGGCTGATCGTATTGCTGCCAATGGTGATTTTGCTAATAAAGTGGGCACCTATAATTTAGCCGTACTTGCGTATTTTCATAACATTCCATTTTATGTAGTTGCGCCTATTACCACGCTTGATACCAACACCGCGTGTGGTGATGATATAGAAATAGAGCAGCGTAATCCTCAAGAAGTGCGCGGAGTTAGCGGTAGCTTTGGCGAGGCTTTATGGGCGCCCATCAATGCTAATGTATATAACCCTGCATTTGATATAACGCCGGCAAAACTGGTCACAGGGTGGGTGTTAGATACAGGTGTGTATAACCAAAGTCAGGTAGAAAATGGCGATCTCATAAAGCTTAAGTAACTTCGCGATATTTTTGGTCCACGTTATGTTTATTAGTGTGGACCAAGGTTTTGAATGAATAACTTACGATAATAGCGGAAATTGCTCTGCAATAGACGAGGCAGTGCTTTTTGCCACCCAGCCTTCTGTATTGTTAAATAAGCGAATGGCAGTAAACTCAGGGTCGCTTCCCATATCAAACCAATGCGGGGTAAGTTCAGGCACTGAAATTAAATCGCCTTGTTGGCAAAGTACCTGGTAAACCTTATTGCCTAAATGCAGGCAAAATAGCCCTTGGCCTTTTACAAAAAAACGTACTTCGTCTTCACTATGAGTATGTTCAAATAAAAACTTTTTGCGCAGCTCTGATGCGCCAAGATTACCTTTAGCTAGAGATATAACGTCTACTGTTTGATAGCCATTTTCGGTTTTTAACCGATCTATATCGTTTTTGTACGCACTAATAATTTGCTCGTGGGTGGTGTGCTCATTAATATCTGCATTTGCTTGCCACTGTTCAAAACGTACGTTTACTTTAGCTAGTTGCTTTGCAATATCATCAGCATTTGATGTGCTTACAAGTGCTTTGCTTGCATCGTTGTCAGCATATATTGTTAATTGGCTCATACTAATTGCTCCAATTTAAATTGGCTAAAGTCATTAATATAAGGGTGTGCTTTAGTGCTTGCTTGCCCATCACGAATTAAATGTAGTGTTTTTAAGCCCGCAGCTTGCGCGGCATCAAGCTCGCCGGCTACATCACTTAAAAAGAGTATTTCTGCTGCTTTAAACGGTAACAGCTCAACAATGGTGTTATAGGCCATTTGCTCTTGTTTTGCGCCAACTTTGGTGTCAAAAAAGTCAGTAAACAAGCTGCGAATATCACCATAATCACTGTATTTAAAAAGTAGCTGCTGCGCTTTTACTGACCCTGACGAATACACATATAAAGCTATATCGTTGTTGTACTGAGCTTGTAAAAAATCAAATGCATCTGGGTATAAATGACCTTTAAAATCACCGTGTTCATACCCTGTTTGCCAAATCAAGCCTTGTAACTGCTTAAGTGGAGTGATTTTTTTATCTTCATCAATCCAGGTAAGTAAAGTGCTAATGACTTCTTCAATATCGGCGTTTGGCTTTTCGATAAGGGCTTTTGCGGCACTAATTTGCTCAGCTACATCTGGCTTATTAGCATTGGCACGTACAAAGGTAGGTAACTGTTTTGCTGCGTAAGGAAACAACACCTCTTTAACAAACGAGATACGGGTTATTGTGCCTTCGATGTCGGTTAAAATGGCTTTAATCATTTAGTTACTCCCGCTTGAATACCTATTATTTTTAGGCGCTCTAGTTCGCAGCTAAATAAAAACTCTAAGGCTTCTAGGTGGCGACGAACTTCATCAATATTACGTCCTACCGCATATAAACCATGACCACGTATCAGTACGCCGTGCTCTATAGGCGTGTGTAAATGATGGTCACTGACCAGTAGGCTTAATCGATCAATATCTTGATCGTTATCGAAAATAGGAATGCTCAGCGTTTCTAAATGCGAAGTAAAGCCGCTCAGTGCTTTTTGCATTTCATAGCCTGTTAAATCAAGCTGATGCCCTTGGGTAATTTGCGACAGTACGGTAGCGGCTACAGAGTGAGTATGCAAAACACACTGCGCATCAGGTATAAGCTGATACAAACTTAGATGTAATTGTGTTTCTGCCGATGGTTTTACAGCTCCTGCTAGGCGCTCGCCTTGATGATCTAATTGCAAAAAATGCTCTTGCGTCAGTGAGCCTTTATCGTGCCCACTAGCTGTAACAACAAAGCCAGTGCTAGTACGAGCTGAAAAGTTTCCGCCTGTTGCGGGTACCCAGCCTTTTTGGCTAACCCATTTTCCGGCTTCAATAAGTTGTGAAATAGCGGTATTGTTTTGCATACATTCCTCACTAATGAGCGTAAAGTTAATTGTTTTTAGACGGCTATACTTCTGTTTTAAGCAATGATAGCATCGCTTTAAGCGCAAAACCATCATTAAGGGCATCACGTGTTTGAAAGTAAATTACCAAATTTAGGCGTTAGTATATTTAGCCAAATGAGCGGGTTGGCTAATGAGTTTTCGGCAATTAATCTCTCTCAAGGCTTTCCTGAGTTTGATGCTCCTGATCTTTTAAAAACGCAGTTAAATTATTATGTGCAGCAGGGCGTTAATCAATATTCACCTTCAAGTGGTGTACCACGATTACAGCAACAAATTGCTGATTTAGCAAAGCGCAAATATGCAGCTGATATAAACGCAGCTGATCAAGTGACTGTTACCTCGGGTGCAACAGAGGCATTGTTTGTGGCTATTCAAACAATTGTGCGCCCCAGTGATGAAGTGATTGTATTTGACCCTGCATATGACTCTTACCAACCGGCAATTGAACTCGCTGGTGGAAAGTCGGTACACATTGTTTTAAGTGCGCCAAATTACACCATTGATTGGCAAGTAGTAAGCCAAGCAATTACTAAAAATACCCGTGCAATTATTATAAATACGCCTCATAACCCAAGCGGTAAAATATTACAGCCACAAGATATAAAAGCGCTTAAAGAGTTAGTTGGTACTCACAATTTGTATGTAATAAGCGATGAGGTATATGAGCACATTACGTTTGATGAACAACCGCATTTAAGCGTATTACGCGATGATGAATTATTTGCCAAAAGCTTTGTTGTATCGAGTTTTGGTAAAACGTTTCACAGCACGGGCTGGAAAATGGGTTACTGTATTGCACCTGCCGATTTAGCTGTCGAATTTAGAAAAATTCATCAGTACGTTACGTTTTCAAGTTTTACCCCCGCACAGCATGCGCTTGCCGATATGCTCGAGCAGCAAGGTGAGCATATAGATGAGCTAAGCGGGTTTTATCAGCAAAAACGCGACTTATTAGCGAGTCATTTAAGTAACAGCCGTTTTAAAATTTTACCTAGCCAAGGCACTTACTTTTTATTGTTAGATTACAGCGATGTATCGGATTTAAACGATGTTGAATTTTGCCATTGGTTAGTTGAGCAAGCCGGTGTTGCGGCTATTCCGTTAAGTGTTTTTTATCAAAATCCACCAACCGACAAAGTAATTCGTTTATGCTTTGCTAAAAACGACAACACTCTCATAGAGGCTGCGCAAATATTATGTCAACTTTAACCATTACAGCATTGCAAAGCTCGCTTTATTGGCTTGATAAAGATGCTAATTTAGCCATTTTTAATAAGCAGCTTGAAGCAATTACGCATCAGCCCGATCTTATTTTATTGCCCGAAACATTCTCGACTGGCTTTGCCATTAATTTAGATTGTGCAGAGCCTGAAAACGGTAAAGTACTGACGTGGTTAAAGGCGCAGGCTCATAAACATGATGCGGTTATTGCGGGTTCGGTACTTGTTGCACAAGGCGATAAAAAAGCGAATCGGTTTTATTGGGTAAAACCCGATGGTGAGGTGAGTTATTACGATAAGCGCCATTTATTTCGCTTAGGCAGCGAGGGCGATTATGTTGTAGCAGGGCAAGCGCGCAAAGTTTTTGAAATCAATGGTTTTAAACTATTACCGCAAGTATGCTATGACCTGCGCTTTCCGGTATTTCAACGTAATAATAACGACTACGATGTAATGATAAACGTAGCAAATTGGCCTGCTGTACGCCGCCATATTTGGGATACGTTACTTATGGCGCGTGCAATGGAAAACCTGTGTTACGTAGTAGGTGTTAATCGCGTGGGGGAAGACGGTAATGGTGTGGCGCACAATGGCGGTACGGCAGTATACGACTTCAAAGGCGATGCGTTAACTAAAGCGCAAGATAACACTGAGCAACTAGTTACTATCACGCTTGAAAAAGCGCCACTGGATGAGTTTAAAGCAGCGTTTCCTGCCTATTTAGATGCAGACTCTTTTACATTAATATAAACACGTTAATTTAGCGCAGAGCCAATAAAGTGTTAAAATAGTCGCTGATATTTTTGTTGGCGGCTAATGTACATTATGAACACTTTAATCACTCCTGTAATTTTAGCAGGTGGCATAGGCTCTCGCTTGTGGCCGCTTTCTCGCCAAGCAATGCCTAAACAATTTTTACCACTACTAAATGAAAACATGTCATTGCTACAAAGTACGTTGGCGCGTGTTTCTAATGAGTTGTTTGATAATGCTATTTTAGTGTGTAACGAGCAGCACCGATTTATTGCCGCCGAGCAGGCTGAAAGCTCAATTCCTACTGCATTATTACTCGAACCTAAAGGTAAAAATACCGCGCCTGCCATCGCATTAGCCGCCCACTATGCGCTGCAAAATGGGATTACCGGCCCGCTATTAGTGATGCCTGCCGATCATCATATTAAAAACTTTGATGTATTAACGGCTAAGCTCCCTGAAGCTGTAAAACTTGCTGAGCAAGGAAAGCTAGTGACATTTTCTATTACTCCTACAGAGCCTCATAACGGTTATGGCTATATAAAACAAGGCGCGGCTATTGTTGGAACGGGTTGTTACGATGTTGCACAATTTAAAGAAAAGCCTGACGTAGATACAGCGAACCGCTATTTAGCTCAAGGTGGTTATAGCTGGAATAGCGGCATGTTTTTATTTACCCCTGCAGCCTATTTAAAAGAGCTCGAACGGTTTGCGCCAAAAATAGCAACGAGTGTCGCTGCAGCGGCGCAATTTACTAAAGATTTAGGGTTTACCCGCCCAAGCAACAGTGCGCTTGAACACTGCCCAAGCGATTCAATTGATTACGCCATTTTAGAGCGCAGTAATAACGTAGTTGTTATGCCTGTTGATTTAAAATGGAGTGATGTAGGTAGTTTTTCATCCCTTGATGCGCTTACAAAAAAAGATGAAAACGGTAATAGCTTAAATGCTAATTATATGGCTCAAAAAAGCACTAATAACTTAGTTATTAACGAGGCTGAACACACTATTGCTACGCTTGGAGTTAGCAATTTAGCAATTATTCATACTCATGATGCCACGTTAATTGCAAACCAAAATGAGCTAGATTCTCTGCCTTTGTTGCTTAAGCAAATTGCTACCACACAGGCTGATAAACTTAACCATCATCAAGTGGTTTTTCGCCCATGGGGGAATTACCGTACTTTGGTTGAAGGCACTGGCTTTAAAGTTAAAAAAATTACTGTTAACAGCGGTGCTAAGCTTTCGACGCAGCGCCATCAGCATCGTGCTGAACATTGGGTTGTGGTTTCGGGTATTGCAGATGTGTGTATTAATGAGCAAGCGTATACGCTAACGCATGACCAATCGTGTTATATCGCGGCTAAGCAAATTCATAGTTTGGCTAATAATCAAAAAGACCCGTTAATTGTCATTGAAGTGCAAACCGGTACTGTACTTGATGAAAGCGATATAGAGCGATTTGATGATAAATATGGAAGGGGTTAATCATTAGCTTTTTTAAAGCTAATTCACTATTACTCTAACTGCCCACGCACAAACTTTAAATATTGCTCTAAGCTGCGTTGCCACAGATCTAACGCTTCATCAAGCATGTCGTTATGTGGCTTTTTATCGAGTAAACGGCGCTCTATTTTTTTAAGCTCAATGCCGTAGCGGTTAAACCCTAATTGCAGAGCGGTACTTGCTTGGCGATGTAAAAGCTTAATGCATTGCTCTGGTTGTTGGTCAATAAGCTTTTGACAGCGAATTAGCTTGTTGCGGGCTGAAAGCACAAATTCATTATAAATTGAAGACACTTCATCTTCACTAAATGAGCTGGTGAGTGTTTCGGCCGCTGTTTTGTCATACAAGGTATCAATAAGCTCTACTGCAATGCTCGCAGTTTGATTAGATTGAGAGTCACTAAGTGCTTGGCGAAGCTTTTCATGCTTAATAGGCTTGCCTACAATGTCTTTTATTCCTAATTTTAAATACTCTTTCACTTCGTCAGGGCTAAGGCTTGCAGTAAATGCGAGTACTGGCGTTCGTTGATTTTTATGATCAATGCGTTTTAGACGTTTAAGTACTTCTTGGCCTGTTAAATCAGGTAGGTTCATATCAAGCAAAACAACATCGAAGTGGTGAGCTTGCATGAGCTCTATGGCACTTTTCCCATCTTTTGCGAGCTTAATTTTGTGTTCATCGTCGGCCATAAATTCTATAGCAATTTTTTGATTTAAATCTAAATCTTCAACCAGTAATACATCAAGACCTGTTAAGTAATCTTTAGTTTGATGGCGCTGCTCTACAAGGCTTAATTCACCTAAAGTAAAAGTAACGGTAAAGCTAAATACACTACCAGTACCAAGCTGGCTGGCTATTTCGAGTCGGCTACTGAGCTTTTCAAGCAGGCGGCTAGTAATAGCTAAACCAAGGCCGGTTCCGCCTTTTTCTTTGCCTGCGCTACTTTGTACATAAGGTTCTGTTAAGTAGGCTATCTCGTCATTTTCTATACCTGGTCCTGAATCTTTGACACTAATTTTTATCGTGTGCTCAAGTTGTTTTTCTAATACTAAATCAACCTGAATTTTAACGGTTCCGTGATCTGTAAATTTAATAGCGTTACCGACTAAATTAATAATTATTTGTCTAAGTTTTTGTTGGTCGCAGTAATAACAGGCTTGCTCAGGAATATTATAGATAAGCTCAAATTTTAGCTGCTTTTGCTCGGCCATTGGGCTTAGTAATAAACATAAATTATTAAGCCATGTTTTAAATTCTACATCTTCTTCGTAAAGCGCTTCGTCACTCTGATCTAGGCTCGCGTAATCAAGGACCTTATCTACCAACAAGTTAAGTGATTCGGCAGAATTTATAATTGCCTCGCAATAGGCTTTATTGCGGGTATCACTTGTTTGGTTCATAACAAGTTGAGCGCTGCCTAAAATACCGTTTAGTGGGGTGCGAATTTCGTGGCTTATTGTTGATAAAAAGAGCCCGCGTATTTCTAAATCTTTTTGTGCTTTATCGGCGAGTTTATTGAGGTGCTGTTCTCTGCGCTCATTACATAATAACGCCATACCTGAAGCATAAAACATGGGCGCAATTACCCCATTTAAAAATAATAAAGAGCTAAACCAGCCGTTTACTAAAAGATTTTTTTGTTCAATGTTATCCATAAATAACGAGCGGCCGATAAAGCTCAAAGCAACAAGCGTTAAAATGGTTATGTATACAATGCTGCCATTAGGGTAGGGTTTGCGCGCGTACTTAATAAATATAAAGAGTAAAAAGCCGGCTTCTGCTATGTGCTGTATATCGGATGCAATCACTCTTTCGTGTAAAGATGGGTCAAAAAAGGTGTAATAGCCAAGCATTACAGTGCAAAAAGCAGTTACTGAGCAAAGTAATTTAAAACCAATACCGTGATAATTTAAAAACTGACTGAGCGATAAACAATGCACTATTGATGCGGCAAACATC
Organism: Pseudoalteromonas sp. SR43-5; assembly: GCF_014163835.1. Classification (NCBI taxonomy): domain Bacteria; kingdom Pseudomonadati; phylum Pseudomonadota; class Gammaproteobacteria; order Alteromonadales; family Pseudoalteromonadaceae; genus Pseudoalteromonas; species Pseudoalteromonas sp. SR43-5. The sequence goes on along the minus strand of NZ_JACJEA010000039.1, from coordinate 7,849 downwards.
ATGCTACTAGCAGCGCTAATAATCACTAAATTATGTGTATCACCAACAAGCGTAAAACCAATAACAGAGCCTAATAGCAATATGGGATAGAAAATGCATAGCAGCGTGCCCGATATTTGTTTGTTTGTTCGCCATGTTAAAAAGTTAAGTAAGGTCATTACAACCATGATGGCGATGCTGGCAAAATAAAGAGTGAAAGAGTCGAGCATTAATATTCCAGCAAAGTAGTTTTAAACTAAGATTATCAAAAGTATACACTTATACCAATTATCAAAACAGATTACTTAGGCAATCAAATTGGTATTAAATAAGTGTGTAACACATACAAAAACAGACACCTAAGTGTCTGTTTTTAATTTTAAACTAAATATATGATTAACGAATTTCATCAGGGATATTTTGTTGTGCCCAAGATAGGAGCTCAATACGGTTACGACATTTAGTTTTTCTAAATGCGCTATATAAATGTGTTTTAACTGTGTGTGGACTGATACTTAAATCTTCAGCGATTTCTTTATTCTTCGAACCTTTACTCATTAGTGAGATTATTGCTTTTTCTCGCTTAGTAAGTTTAACAGGCTCAATATCCCCTTCGGTTAGTTTATGCAGCGCATCTTTATTAAATTGCAGCATACGATTTAATGCATTACACATAATATCGCGACGGTACCAAAGCTGATCTTCAAGTAGTAAACGAATACCTTTCATTAATACATCGGCGTTATCTGTTGTGTAAAATACGCCACGAATACCGCTCAACAATGCACGATTAGCAAGCTCAGGGTTCTCGTCTAGATTAAATAATATGATATCGCATTTAATACGTAGGTTTACTAGTTGTTCTTTTAGTTTTCCCCATGCATCCTTGCTAGATGTTTCGATAAACAAAAGTCGAGTCCCTTCAGGTATATCTAAAATATTAGTACCCGTGGTTACGTCAAGGCCTTGCGTTTTTAACAAAGGTTCTAAAACGTTAATACCAATAGTGTTAATTGGCTCTTGATCTAATAACAAAAAGGCTGAACTGCTCATGTTTTTATACTCTTTTATAAAGCTGACTGTTTAAGTTTATCACGACTTCCGCACCTTTTGTATTAGAAAGTCGCTGAAGCACTCAATAACAAATACGATTTTACGATTATTTAAACATAAAATGTTGCAAATAAGTAACTGTTTATTCTTTATAACCATGAAAAATCATAACATTTGTAACTAATTGGTTGAGCAGAATAGTTAGATAAAAATTTTTAATTAATTTACTTTTTTTACATTTTGGTAAGGTGGCCATCCCATTTCTTTACCGCCAAGCATATGTAAATGTATGTGATAAACGGTTTGTCCACCATGTTCGTTACAGTTCATGACCACGCGGTATCCGTCCTCAGCAAAATTGTGCTGCTTAGCTAATTTTGCCGCAACAACGTATAAATTGCCTACTAAATGTGAGTTTTCAGGATTTATATCATTTATAGTAGCAATTGCTTTTTTGGGGATAATTAACACATGAAATGGCGCTTGTGGATTTATATCTTTAAATGCGAGGGTGTCTTCATCTTCGTAGACAATGTCGGCCGGAATTTCACGATTAATTATTTTGGTAAAAATAGTCTCTTGGCTCATAGTGTGTTCCTAATTAAGTGTTATGAATTTTAAGCTCACTAATGACAAACTTTCAAAGCAGTGTCAAACTGAAATCAAATAAAGGAGTTAATATGCTTAAACCAATTTTAATAAGTAGTGCAGTTGCATTACTACTTAGTTTTTCGGCTAATGCTGAAAACATTCACTTTCCAGAAGAAATTGTACCACTACAAGTGGGCGATAAAATGCTAGAAAGCTCTTTGTTTAGCCGTATTGATGATGTAGAGCTTGCGCCAGGAACTTACCAGCTTAGGCTAAAATATACCGATTTATATGAAGATGATTATGACACGCATGAAGTTGTGGAGTCGGAACCATTTTGGGTAAGTGTAACTGTTGAAGCAGGTAAAGATTATACCTTAGTGTTTAATCGTGCTGAAAATGCAGTATCTGCAAAAGTATTTGCAGAAGCACCACAAGTTAGTTTAAAAGCAAAAAGTAGCGCTGTTGCTAAGCCTTTAAGTGTTATTTCTAACACGCAGCTAGCAAGCAATAAACCGGTAATGCAAAATACAATGCCTGCAGGACCTTCTCGTCCTAGTCAGCCAATAAAGCCGATAGCACCAATTACAGGTAAAGGCATGCCAAGTGCGCCGCAAATGCTTGATTTTTGGTGGCAACAAGCCACAACTGCAGAGCGTAAAGCTTTTTTAGAAAAAGTGACAAAGTAGAAAAATAGCAAAACAAAAGGGCCAAATTTGGCCCTTTTTAGTTTCTAGTTAACGCTATTTATTCAAATAATGCGTCAATAGTACCTTGTGCAAGAGGGTGATACCCAGGGCGTGCTTTTAAGTACACGCTTTGTGCCCACTCTTTTTTACCGTTAGTGATAAGGGATTTATATAATGGGACAATTAATTTACGACGGCCAATACCTGATAAGTGCTTATCAAGTGCAGGGTAAATTGGTTGATAACCATTTCCTACTGCTAGCATAAACCAAGCAAATGCACGTTCAGCATTAGTTGACTGTGTTAGGTTAAATTCTGAGTCAAGCTCTACCATGTGCTCTTGGCTTAAATCACGTGGTAAGTTATTTAAAAAGTGTAGCCACTCATGCACAGACCAATCAGCTGTTGGCAGTTGAGCTGCAGTTGTGTCGCCTTTTAGCCATGCTGCTATTGCAGTATCTACTTTATCAAATGCATCAGAAGTAGGGTTTGGCGCATCATTTGGTAATCCAGGTTCAAAAATCCATTCGTTTACTTTATCCATGCTTACAACACCAGGATACTTTTCAATTAAGTTAGCTTTTAAGTAAGTAACAAATTGCGCGGTAGTAAGTGATTTAAACGAAAACTCTTTAAAGTACGCTTTTACAAACGGGTCAAACTTATCGCGACCATATTTGTTTTCTAGGTAAATTAAAAATAATTGACCTTTAGTGTAAGGCACTGAACTGAATGCATCGTCTGGGTCGCGGCCGTTAAGTTTTAAATTAAGGCGTGTATCTGGTGCATCAATTGTTTTAAGTTGTGCGCGTAAAGACGCTGAATCAAGTGCTTGTTCCATAACCGCACGGTCACGGCCAAATACTTCTTCCATAATGCGGTTTTCAACGTACGAGGTAAAACCTTCGTTTAACCATAAATCTTCCCACGTTGCGTTAGTTACTAAGTTACCTGACCAAGAATGAGCAAGCTCATGAGCAATAAGGTTAACTAAGCTTTTATCACCGGCAACAACCGTTGGAGTAATAAATGATAAGCGTGGGTTTTCCATGCCACCAAACGGAAAACTTGGTGGTAGCATTAATAAGTCGTACCGACCCCATGCATATTCGCCGTACATCGCGTTTGTTTTATCGATCATGGCTTGGGTGTCGTCAAATTCAGCAACAGAGGCATCTAAAATTGTCGGTTCAGCAAATATGCCTGTTTGATGCGACATTGCTTTAAATTCTAAGTTACCTGCGCCAATAGCAATTAGGTAAGGTGAAATTGCTTGTGGCATATCAAAAATGTAGTCGCCATCTTTATAAAGCGCATCTTTGTTATCGGCACTCATTACAGCACGTATATCTTTTGGTGTATGAATTCGTGCAGAGTAAGTTACACGCATTGCGGGTGTATCTTGCACTGGGATCCAACTACGTGCATGAATTGCTTGCGACTGGCTGTACATAAATGGATGCGTTTTACTTGCCGTTTGCTCTGGTGTTAACCATTGCAGGCCTGAAGCTTCTGGACGACTGTTGTAATAAATACGAACTACTTCAGCTTGGTTTTTAAACACAATAGTAAGCTTTGAACCTTTAACGTCATCTCGCTTAGCTAAATCAAAAGTCGCTTTTTTCCAGTTACCGCTTTGATCTTTGTACATTACTTTATCAATGTCTAAGTCGCGGGTATCAAGTACGAGAGTTCTACTTTTGCTGTTGTTCCACTGAAGAGTATGCTCTACAAAACCTTCTAACTGCTTGTCGGCAAAATCGACATCTAAATCAAGGTTTAAGTGAGTAGTAACAACATCATCAAGGTTAGCATACGAGTTTTGGTCAATCGCATTAGCCATTGCTTGCGAACACATACCCGCCATAGCGAGGCTTAAAAAAAGAGGTTTAATTTTCATCATTACTCTGAACACAAATAAAAAAGTGCTGGTTTTATATCACGATTGACACGGCGGGTTGAGTGATTTTTACAATCTAGTGCCACATTTGCGACGATGAGGTAAACTATTGCGATTAGTTACCGGTATTTTTAGAGAGCTTTGTGGCGCATTCATTACACTCCTTACATACATTCGCATTAAACAGCCAATGCCAAAATTTTGTTGAAATTACTCAGCTTGAGCAACTTAAAACGCAAAATTTTAGTGCACCGTTTTGTTTGCTGGGCGAGGGCAGTAATACCGTATTTTTAAATGACTACATGGGTACGGTTATAAAAATAGCTTTAAAAGGTATTAAAATTACTGAGCGCGAGAGCGACACACTAATAAGTATTGCCGCAGGCGAAAACTGGCATCAACTAGTTAGCTATTTATTAGAGAAAAATATACCCGGGCTTGAAAATTTAGCACTTATACCGGGTACTGTTGGCGCATCGCCGGTACAAAACATTGGTGCTTATGGCGTTGAGATAGCTAAATTTGTTGAGTTGGTAGAGTACTTTGATATAACCACTAACACTATGCATTCATTAAATAACGAGCAATGTGAATTTGCTTACAGAGACTCAATATTTAAACATGCCCTTAAAAATAAAGCGGTGATCACGCAAGTACACTTAGCGCTCCCAAAAAAATGGCAACCAGCATTAAGTTATGGCCCTTTGCAGCAGCTCTCAAGCATCACCCCGCAAGCTGTATTCGATCAGGTTATAAAAACGCGTAATAGCAAATTACCTAACCCATATACACTTGCCAATGCGGGCAGCTTTTTTAAAAACCCTATAATAACCAACCAGCAGTTAGCTGAACTATTAAAGCAATTTGCCGATTTACCTCATTACGAATATGGGCAAAGTCATCACAAGGTCGCGGCAGGTTGGTTAATCGATCAAAGTGGTTTAAAAGGGCACCGCGAGGCAGGTATAGAAGTGCATCAACACCAAGCTCTAGTACTTGTTAATCACGGAAATAGTGAAGGCAGCGACCTAATAAAAATGATTAAACACATTCAGCAAGTTGTTTATACGCGTTACAACATTATGTTAGAGCACGAAGTACGTTTAATGGATGCACGCAGCGAATGCCATATTAACGCGGAGCCTAAGTAATGAAAGCACCTGATGGAAACAAACTCGCTATTTTAAATGCACTCAACCAAGGAGGGTTTGTATCTGGTCAAGCCTTGGGTGAAAAGCTAGGTATTAGCCGAGCTGCGGTAAGTAAACATATTAAAACGTTACAAGAAATGGGCTTGGATATTTTTAAAGTGACTGGCAAAGGCTATTGTTTGAATAGTCAGGTGGGCCTTTTAAATAAAACGCAAATTGATCAGCACTACAAAGCGCTAGGTGCAAATACTGCCGATGTAGAAGTACACCCTATTATTGATTCGACTAACAGCGAGCTTATGCGCCGTATACAGGCCAAAACAGCGCTTGAGTCTGGCACTGTTATTGTTGCTGAAATGCAGCAAGCAGGACGTGGTAGACGCGGCCGTGTTTGGCAATCTCCATTTGGCGCTAATCTGTATTACAGTTACTTTTGGCGTTTAGATGACGGCTTACAAGCTGCAATGGGCGTATCAATTGCGGTAGGCCTAGCTGTTTATGATGCTATTAAAGCGTTATACCAAGTTGAGGTAGAACTTAAGTGGCCTAACGATATTTATATAAATAAGCAAAAACTTGCAGGTGTATTGGTTGAATTAGATGGACAACCGCAAGGTCCTTGTCAGCTTGTGATTGGTATCGGTATTAATTTACAAATGCCTGAGAGCTTTAGTCAGCATATAGACCAAGCGTGGACCGACTTAAATCAACATACTCAAAAGCTTGATAAAAACCAACTTGTGGCTTCTCTTACTCACCATTTAGAGCAGCGTTTAGCGCAGTATCGTCAAACGGGTTTGCAAGCTATGTATGAGCAATGGAATTCGCTCAATGCGTTTGCTGGTGAATATGTTGAACTAAACACAGGGCACCGAAGTTGGCGTGGAATATGTGAAGGTATTGACCCACAAGGTGGAATACGAATTCGCCAAGACGGGGAAGTAAAAAGTTATTACGGTGGGGAAGTCTCCCTTAGAAAGGCGCAATTATGAGATTATTGATCGACGTAGGAAATACATCATTAAAAGCTGTGTTGTGGCATAACGAGCAAACACAACCGGCAGATATAAATAACCTGCCTTGGTTACAAATAACCGAAGTGATTTATGCATGTGTAGGGCGCAGTGATTTACTAAACGATATTCTCGCACAAGCGGCTAGCAATAATATTATTTGTTTTGAAGCCAAGGTAACCAAAACGCTTGGAGATCTTGTATGCGCTTACGAGCATGTAGCTAACTTAGGCATAGACAGGTGGCTTGCGCTTATTGCTGGATTTACGTTATATCCAAACACAGCATGCATTGTTGTTGATGCGGGTACTGCGACAACAATTGATGTGCTTAGTAGTGAAGGGTTGCATTTAGGTGGCTGGATTTTACCTGGGCTTGATTTAATGACCTCATCACTTACACAAAATACTCAACGTGTTTTTGATGATGGTAAAACTCCATTTACCAATGAACTGGGTAAAAATACGCCTAATGGTTTAAAAAATGGTGCTTTAGTAGCAACCATTGGAGCAATTGAGCAAGCTAAGTTGCACTTAACGGATAAAAAAACAGAGCAAAAAGTACAAATAATTTTTGCTGGTGGCTATGGCTTGCTTTTACAACAGCAATTTGAGGGAAGTATTTTTGATTCATTACTCGTAATGAAGGGGTTAAATTACTGGCACCAGCTAAGCAAAACAACATAAAAAAGTGCAAAAAACGTATTTTCGCGTGAATATTGAGCATTTAAACTAAAAATTTACACTTTTTTTAATTTTATAGTTGCATCCCAATAAACCTTACTCTAATATCTCGCCCCGTACTAAAGCAGTGCCGACTTAGCTCAGCTGGTAGAGCAACTGACTTGTAATCAGTAGGTCAACCGTTCGACTCGGTTAGTCGGCACCACTTTCCTTTTACCGGAAGTGAATTAGTAGAGAATTATCGTGGAGGGGTTCCCGAGCGGCCAAAGGGATCAGACTGTAAATCTGACGGCTCAGCCTTCGCTGGTTCGAATCCAGCTCCCTCCACCACTTTATTCTTGACGGTTAGAGGTAGTTTAAGAACAGATTTTTATGCGGGCATCGTATAATGGCTATTACCTCAGCCTTCCAAGCTGATGATGCGGGTTCGATTCCCGCTGCCCGCTCCAGTTCTTGTGTTGCTGATATAGCTCAGTTGGTAGAGCGCACCCTTGGTAAGGGTGAGGTCGGCAGTTCGACTCTGCCTATCAGCACCAGTCCTAAGAATCTCCTTGATTACTTCCTTTATCTGTCAGAAAATACTATTTGAAAAAGATTAACTTAATCTACCTTTGGTGGATTATTTTCATATGTAATTTAGATACACAAAACTGATAGGTTCCGTCATGGCAAAAGAAAAGTTTGAACGCGTAAAACCGCACGTAAACGTTGGTACAATCGGCCACGTTGACCACGGTAAAACTACACTAACTGCAGCAATCACTAACGTACTTGCAAAAGTATACGGCGG
>NZ_JACJEA010000038.1:0-38504 GCF_014163835.1 Pseudoalteromonas sp. SR43-5 | reverse complement strand
CGAACTCAGTAGTGAAACGAAACAGCGCCGATGATAGTGTAGCATTTGCTATGTGAAAGTAGGACATTACCAGGCTTCAAATTGTAGAGAGCCCGACTAGAAATAGTCGGGCTTTTTTACGTCTGCAGAAAAGTAAAATGTGCGCAATTATCATCCACTCACAGCAACACCCATCTCGCAGGCCGGGCGAGCGTAGCGACTCCCTACGTTAAAATCACAACAAAACTTCTCAGTATTTCAGTCGGCCAATAAAGTAGCATTTGCTATGTGACTCTCCACCGCTGTGGGCACTACGACATTACCAGGCTTCAAATTGTAGAGACCCGTTACAGCAATGTGACGGGTTTTTTGCTTTCTGAGGTTTAGAAAAAACCTATAGGCTATATAGAACTTGCATACCGAACTCGGTAGTCAAACAAAACAGCTCGAAGGCGAGCCCCGGCCAACGATAGTGTACATTTGTTATGTGACTCTCCACCGCTGTGGGCACTACGACAGTACCAGACTTCAAATTGTAGAGAGCCCGACTAGAAATAGTCGGGCTTTTTTACGTCTGCAGAAAAGTGATTCAGGGATTCCTCTAGAGCGAAGGACTTCTTAGTAAATCATTTATATCAATCAGCAATAATATTTAATCCATTTGAGAGGTTAAATCTGACCCTAACTGCGTTAAAAACCTCAAATATGAAACAACTGGATAACGAATTTTTGTCCTTCTTTTATCGACTCCGCTTAGTTATTGCTCTAATCTCAATTTATGATCTGTTCAATTATGTAGTTTATAAAATGTGACAGAGTTCGTTTAGGTAAAATTAGAATAATAAGGGCTTAATCATGAGTAAAGTTGAAAACCACCCGCATGGTGTTTTTTGTTGGTCAGAGCTTTGTACGCACAATTGGAAAGACGGTAAGGCGTTTTATACATCATTATTTGATTGGGGGCATGACGATCAACCTATTGGAGAGAACATATACTACACCATGCTACAAAAGCAAGGTGATGATATCGCTGCAATGTACGAAATGCCTAAAGAGCAAATTAGTGCAGGTATCCCAAGTCATTGGTTGGCTTACATTGCCGTCGATAATATTGATGATTGTGCGCTAAAAGCAAAAGAACTAGGTGCTGAGGTTATTGCCGGTCCTCATGATGTTATGAATGCAGGACGAATGTTGATGCTAAAAGATCCAGTAGGCGCAACTGTTGCACTATGGCAGGGGAATGAGCATAAAGGTTGTAAGCACTTAGGTGAATTAAATACGCCTTACTGGCATGAGTTAGCAACAAGAGATAGTAAAGTAAGTCGAGACTTTTACTGTGCTTTACTAGGCTGGGAAAGCGAAATAAAGCCTATGGAAGGGATGGACTACATTTTATTTTTAGTCGATGGACAACCAATTGCCGGTATGCTTGAAATGACAAGTGAATGGCCTGATGATACCCCTGCTCATTGGATGATTTATTTTGCAGTAGAGAGTTGCGATGTAATTGTTAGCAAAGCCGCTAGCTTAGGTGGACAAGTATGTGTTCCTGCAACAGATATCCCCGATGTTGGTCGTTTTAGTGTTATATGCGACCCTCAAGGTGCTGTATTTTCGGTGATCGAATCTGTTATGGATGACGTTTAAACACAGTTAAATTAGCTTTAGCGTTAATTTGCTCGCTAGTTTGATATAATACTCGTCAATTAAATCGTCAGAAAGTGCAGAGAACGCAATGGAATTTGAACAAGATAGTAATTTAACCCTCCCTTTATTTCTATTAGATGAATCATTAAGTAATAGAGACTTAGAGCAGCCTGATTTTGAAATATCAATTGGACTTGATGATGAGTTACTTGCTCAAATTTGCCAGAACCCAAGTGAAGATAGCAGTGTCGCTATTACTGTTAGCGGTTATGAGTTGCTTATAACTAATCCTCTGTACTTAGCTATATTAGATCAAGAGCACGATGCGCAGATAACATTAACGCATGGCCCTCTTTTAAGTATTGTTTTGAATACTGAAGGTCAGAATACATTCGTTTCTCCTCAAATGGATATGATGCCCACCTTTGATTTAGGTGATGAGGACGACGAATGAGAAAAATACTAATAAGTACGATAGTACTCATTATTTTAAGTGGTTGTGCATATTTGGGAAATGCTCACTACGATGATCTTTTTGGACCTGAACAAACACAAGAGAGAATGGTGCCTCATACAACAGGTGCTGGTGCTGATTTTTTACAAAATGTAAAACCTGTACTCGATACCCGCTGCGTAGTTTGTCATGGTTGTTACGATGCACCATGTCAACTGAAGCTCTCATCCCCTGAAGGTATTGACCGGGGGTTGAGTAAAGAGCTCGTTTACGATGGAACTCGTTTATTGGCAACAACCCCAAGCCGTTTATTATTTGATGCAACTAATACTCAGCAATGGCGAGAGAAAAACTTTACGCCAGTGCTAAATGAGCGCGTGCAAAGTGAAGAAGCTAACTTAGCGGGCAGTGTGTTATTTAATAGCTTAGTGTTAAAGCAAAGCCATGAATTGCCAGTAAATGAAGTGTTAGGTGATGAGTTTGACTTTTCGTTAGCGCGTTCGCAAACCTGCGCAACAATGGGTGAGTTCGATCGATTGGCAAGTGATCAACCTCATGGCGGCATGCCTTATGGTTTACCTGGTGTTTCGCGTGAAGAGTTTAATCACTTACAGAACTGGCTTAAAGGTGGTGGTAAAATGTCACATATTCAGCCACCAAGTAAATATGATCAGAATAAAATAGCGGGCTGGGAAGCATTTTTAAATCAAGATAGCTTAAAGTATCAGTTATCAGCACGGTATATTTATGAGCATTGGTTTTTAGCACATATTTATTTTACTTCAGAAAACCCACAAAGCTTTTTCAAATTAGTTCGCTCAAGTACGCCTCCTGGTGAGGAAATAAAGTTAATTAACACGCGCCGCCCATACGATGACCCTAAAGTTAGCCGTGTTTATTATCGTTTTATGCAAGAACGTACAACCATACTTTCTAAAACACATTTACCACTTGAGCTTAATGAAGCTAAATTACTGCGTTTATATGAGCAGTTTATTGCGCCAGATTATACTGTTACGAAAATGCCTAGTTATGAGGCTAAGGCAGCATCTAACCCTTTTAAAACTTTCGAAGTTATTCCAATTAATTCTAAGTATCAATTTATGCTTGATGAGGCAGAGTTAATTATTATGGGCTTTATAAAAGGGCCTGTTTGTCGTGGTCAGATTGCTTTAAATGTTATAAACGATCATTTTTGGGTGGCTTTTGCTGATCCTAATAAAGTAGCGACTCCGGCTGTAGGGGAAATGCTAATGCAACATGAAGAGGCATTAGAACTTCCTGCCGCTGAGGAGAGTAATGCCTTACCCATTTCTAGCTGGGTTAAATATTCAGTTCGCGAGAAAAAGTATTTACAGGCGAAAGTAGAGTTGGCTAACAAAATGTTCAAAGGTGGTGAGCACCTTACAACAGACTTACTTTGGAAAGGTGATGAGCATAATAAAAATGCGGCACTAACTATTTTCCGCCATTTTGATAGTGCAACTGTAGTTAAAGGTTTTATTGGTCAAGAGCCTAAAACCACCTGGATATTAGATTATGCTTTGTTTGAGCGTATTCACTATTTGCTTGTAGCAGGCTTTGATGTGTACGGAAATATAGGCCACCAATTAGTGACACGCCTATATATGGATTTTTTACGTTTAGAGGGAGAGCAAAACTTTTTAGCATTGTTACCTGAGGCTAAGCGTAATCAAATCAAAAAGCAGTGGTATCGTAATTCACCACCTGACTTATCTAAGTTCTTTAAAAATAACCGAGAATTTAGTCAGCCAAGTGGTATTAACTATAAAACTGATGATCCACAGCATGAGCTATATACTTTGATGAAAGAAGCCTTAGCGCCAGTTTTAAGTGAAAGATACAACTACACTGAAGTACCAAAGCCGTTAAATGTAGTAAGTTCTATGCCAGCAAAAGCGGTAAACTTGTTACCTCAGCTTTCTTTTGTACTTGTAAAGCAAAAAGATAATAGTCATAAGGGCTACACTATTATTCATCATAATGCGCACTACAATATATCTAGTTTATTAAACGAAGATGGCCAACGTGCTTATGATGAAGATACCGCGACTATTGTTCCTGGCTTTATCGGTGATTACCCAGCAGCTATTTGGTATTTAAATAACGAGCAACAAGTGAATGCTTTTGCTGAGCAATTACCAATGATGCAAATTGAAGCTGATTATCGCGCTTTAAAAAGTAAATATGGTATTCGCCGCACTCACCCACAGTTTTGGCAATACAGCGATATATTGCACGAAACGGCTAAACAATATCGAGGTATAGAATATGGAATGTTTGACTATAATCGATTAGAGAACCGTTAACGCCTACCTTAATATGCCCAGTTTTTGCTGGGCTTTTTATTGCTTATTAACTTAAAAACATAATTACTCTGACTGATTTTTTGTTTTATAAAATTAGTCTACACTTAAATAAAAAACAGGCTGTTGCATGTTCGATATTATTAAAAGTGTTAGAAAGCGATATCGATGGGCGTTATTGACTATTGCTCTTCTAATCAGTGGTTCTGCTCTATTGTTACAATATAGCTTCTCCGTTCAAAAGTACGATGCAAAAGTTATTAATATTGCTGGTAAGCAAAGAATGCTGTCGCAAAAAATAGCGTGGCATAGCAATGCCATACTCAACATTAGTAATTACTCACCACTTCATACTGAATCGCTTGAGAAATCTCTCAATACATTTAAAAAATCCCACCAAACATTATTAACAAAAAATTCTGATGGTGAATACATTTATTTAGATTCAGCATTAGTGGATTTATATTTTGGTGCAACTACTGGCTTGGATAAGACCGTATTAGAATATGTAGAACAAACTGAAAGGCTTTTGTATCAAAAAGGTGAGGTAAACCAGTCTCTATTTTCAATAGAGCATGTTGAAACGTTATTAACAAAGCTTGATAAGGCAGTGAGCTTATTTGAATCTCAAGCTGTTAAAAAAGTAAATTGGGTCGCCAACCTAGAGATACTATGTTGGTTATTGGCAATGACATTATTACTTATTGAGTTAAGATTTGTTTTTATACCAATGGAAAAAGAGGTTTCAGACACGCTTTTAGAGCTACAAAAACAAAAAGATTTTGTTTATCAAACAAGTCAAAATAAAGAGCATTTTATTGCCAGAGCTAGTCACGAATTTAGAACACCTTTGCAGGGACTTATTACGTCTATTGAGGAGCTAGAGGTTTCTGATAAACAGCAAAGCGTTAAAACCCAAGCTAACTATTGCGCGCTTAGGTTAATAGCCATATTAGATGAATTACAAGACTTGCAGGCTTTAAGTGCAGGTAAATGGGTACCGCATTTAAATGATGAAAACCTTTTAGAGTCGTGTAATAAAGTAGTAATAGCTTACAAGCATGCGTGTAAGCAAAAAGGCCTAAAACTAGTTAGTCGTTTAGATGAATCGTTAAATTGTGTATGTAAACTGGATCATCAACGTTTGCAGCACACACTTACAGAGTTAATTAGTAACGCTATTAAGTTTACACAAAAAGGTGAAATTACTGTTTCAGCTAAGCTTTTAAATGATGAATTTCATTTAACGGTGAGTGACACTGGCAGTGGCTTTTCGAAGAAGATTACCAGTCTTGAATTTGACTCATTTAAACAAACCAATCACTTTCAAGGGTTGAGAACAGGCCTAACCCGGGTTCAATACGTTGTAAAAGCACTGCATGGTGAAATTACTTTTACAAATAATAAAACTCATGGTGCTTTGGTGTCTTTGTATTTACCAGTGACTATAAGTAAAGCCCTCCCAACACCTCTTAAAGTAAACGACAAGCTAACGTGTTTAGTCGTTGAAGATAACCCATTAAACACTATGTTATTAACCCGCATACTTAGTTTATTAGGTTTAAGCTATGATTGCGCAGAAAATGGTAAAGTCGCGTGTGATATGGTGAGTGAAAATCAGTACGATATTGTTTTTATGGACCTAAACATGCCAGTAATGGATGGGTTTGAGGCTATTAAAAAAATACGTTCCGATCTTAATAAAGTAATGCCAATTATTGTTATAACAGCAAATACCTCACAAAATGATATAGAGCGAGTTTATGATTACGGAGCTAACCTCCATATCCATAAGCCAATAAGCCAGCAAGCAATTAAAGACGCATTAAATAGTATTAGCGTTGTTAGGGCGTGTTGATCTTTGGTAGTTGAATTTGCAGCAGTATGTTTGGTTTTTAGGCAAGGCAGAGCCTATGTAGTGTGGTTATTCCCCATAAATAGGCGATAACGCAGCATAAATACCAAACATGCGCTGCCCATTGGGTTCTTTCTAGGGACGATTAACTCTTTGTTGCCTACATGGATGTAGGTAAGGGGCGTGAGCAGGACGCGGAAGCTTTACTCGGTTTTTACTTATTCTTACATGGATGTAAGCCAGTAGAATAACGCAGGAGCAGTTATCGAGCCCACTAGGTTACAAGCCTCGCGCCGCGATTTAATCTTCCTTGGATTGAACAAATTTCAATCCACAAAGGTCAATACGCCCTAGTGAAATAAATTAATTTTGCGGATAACAAGCTTGCTAAGCACTTTTAATATACGTTAACTTGTTGTTTTAAGGTTTATTAGGAAAAGTTAGTGCAGTCAATTACGCTTGAGCAATTTAATGGTTACTTACAAGGGCAAGGTAAAAGCCGTTACGATATATGCAACCTAGATTGGCAAGTAAACCTAGGAGAACATTGGTTACTTTTAGGTGCTAATGGAGCTGGTAAATCTGCTCTGACAGCTGCGTTAATCGGTGAGGCTAAGTGTGAAAGTGGTAAGCGTATAAGTAGTATTAATAAGCTTATGCTTGTGTCTTCAGATTCTCATAAACAGTTACTAGCTCAAGAATTAGAGCATGAAAAGCACACCCTCGTTAAAGACCTTATTTTTACAGGGCATAGTAATAATGATGAATTATTAGCGCAGCTAATAGAGTTATTTAAATTTAGCTCATTACTAAATAGGCATTTTAGAGACCTTTCAACGGGTGAAACTCGTAAACTCCTACTTATAAAAGCACTCAGCTCCCATAGTAAGTTAGTCGTGCTTGACGAGCCTTTTGATGGGCTCGACGTACAATCGTGCCAGCAACTTAATAAAATACTCATAGAGCTTAGCCAAACAATTACTTTTGTTTTTGTACTAAACCGCCTAGACGAAATCCCTTCATTCATTACTCACTATGGCTATGTAAACCAAGGTTGCTTGTTACATACTTTGGCAAAGCCAGACAGTGAGCAATTGAGTGATTTACTAAAACTACTTCATTTAGAACATACCTCATTGGATGTGCCATCTCCTGATACCGAACAAGAGCAAAAGGCATTCACTGGTAATACCTTAGTTAAATTGAGTAATGCTAAAGTTAGTTATAGTGATGTAAGTATATTCAAAAATCTCAATTGGACTATAAAAAAGCATCAGCATTGGCAGCTTAGTGGAGCGAACGGTTCAGGCAAAACATGCCTATTAAATTTAATAACAGGTGATAACCCACAGTGTTATAACAATGACATTGAAGTGTTCGGTTTTAAACGCGGAACCGGGGAGAGTATTTGGGATATAAAACAGCATATTGGTTTTATATCTAACGCGCTACATATGGATTACCGCGTAAGTATATCGGCTTTAAATACTGTTATTTCAGGATTTTACGACAGCATAGGTTTATATCAAAAACCGAGCGACGCACAAATTAATATTGCTAAGCAGTGGCTGGCATTTATTAGTTTAAGTGATAAACAAAATACCTCATTCACCCAGCTATCGTACGGCGATCAGCGTATGTTATTAATTGTGCGGGCTATGGTAAAACATCCAACGTTACTTATTTTAGATGAACCTTGCTTAGGCTTAGATGAAGCAAATAGGCAACGTGTACTGCTACTAATAGAGAAAATTTGTGCTGCCAATACAAGTACAGTGATTTATGTAAATCATCATGCGGCAGACAAAATTAAAGGAATAGAGAATTACTTAAAAATGGAAGACTTTCATTAAAAGCTTAGAGAAAGGTTGAGCGAGAATTCACTCAACCCATTTTTATTTTAAAGACGAGTAACGCTAAAGCCTTTATCTCGAAGTTGTTTAAGTAACCCGTGTTTTTCAGGTAAATGCAAAGCGCCTACAGCAATAAATAGCTGCTCGTTTGCTAAACGCGGTGTGAGTTGTTTAACCCAATTATTATTGCGGTTAGTTAGCATTACTTGCTCGCTAATTTCACCGTAATTACTGTCATCAAAACTCATGTTGTAGTAATCGGTTAGTGTATCCATGTCACCGCTTTTCCAGGCATTAACTAACTTGATAAAGTAAGTATTAATATCGGCTAGTTGCTCAAAAGTTTCTTCAATCATTTCATTGCTTAATAGCGCCATACCATCAAACATTTGTAGTTGTTGTTCTAGGGTTTCAAGCTCACCAATTTTTATTTTATGTTCTTTAGCGTAAGCAAGTACTTGCTTGTCTATGCCGGTTTTATCTGAATATCCTGCATTTTGAAATTCAATTTGCATCATAGTCACCATAACAGCCCAAGGCTTTAAGCCATTAAACATAGCAATATCAATCGACTTTTTAGCAAAGTAATCTTTTAGCTTGGTATAATTTTGCTTTGAAAGCTCAGTTTGCAGTGTTTTACCGTTCCTTAGCATCATAAATGGCATTGAACGCTGCTGCATTTCAAGTGGAGTAAGTTTGCTTATATCAACTTCAACAATCACTTCTTTGCTTGCACTAATTGCATCGGTTACATTTTTAGGTAAGCCTTTCATGCTGGCATCACCAACGTGTACAGTGCCAAATAGGTAAGAGCTAACGCCATTTTTTTCTATTTTATATAAGGCAGGAGCTGCATAGCTGTTCAGGCTAAATGTTATAAGTAACGCCACAATAAAAAAGTGGCTAATACGGCTAAGAGCATTCATGGTTTGTCCTTAAAATCTCAAAATTAGTAGTGTAAATACTAACCTAAATTTACTTCAGAGGTAACGTTAATATAAACGTTAACGTATTGTTTTCGGTATTACTGGCCGTAATAGTAAAGCCATTTAAGTTACATAAGCTCTGTACAATTGATAATCCTAAACCATGGCGCTGATTATTAGTTCTAGATGAATCTAGCTGATAGAGCGGGTCAAAAATAGCAATTAGCTGTTCACCACTTAGTGGTTTATTTACTTTGTTACTAACAGAGATGCTCATGTTTGTGCTGTTATTTACGGCAGTTAATTTAATTGGTGCCTCAGGGAGTCCATAAAATAGTGCGTTATCGATTAAGTTACATAAAATGGTATTTAAACTAAATTCGTCAGCATTAAGTGTAAACTTGTCAGTTATCTCATTATTTAAACGCGTTTTGATACTTGGATGCTTAAAGGTCAGCTCATCAATAATTTGATTTACTAAGTTATTTAGCATGATATTTTGTGCATTCAATTGCATAGCACTACTACTTGAGCGCTGCAATAATAAGAGATTGCTAACAATTGTTTTCATGCGCTGTGAAATATTAAGTACATCACTGGTATAGGTGTCGCTAATACGTTTATCGTCAGGGTAGCGAATAGCCACTTCTGAAAGGCTTATTAGTTCAGCTATTGGGGTTTTAAGCTCGTGTGCAATGTCGCTTGTTAGGCGCTTTTCATTACTATAGAGTTGCTGATTAACGGTAATAAACTTATTTAGCTCGTTACGTATAGGTTCTATTTCTTCTACTTTGAAGTCGCTTTCTATTGTTTGCGCTACACCGGTAATATCGAGTAACTTAATTTGGTCGTTTAAATTGTGTAGAGGGTGCAGGCCTTTATTTACAATACGTGTCACTAAATAGCGCACACCAAACACACCAAGTACACAGGTTAAAATAAAGACCACATCAATAATTATCAGTACTTTATTAAGTTCGGCTGTCGGCGCTGCAATCGCAAGAGTCATGGTATTAAAAACAGCAGAGTGAGTGGGGTTTCTATCATCTTTTTGGGCTACAAAGTGACTTATAAGTGCGCGACCATCACGCCCGTTAGGAAGCTCGTAATCTATAATTTTAGATTCGTTTATCGGCATTTCTAAAAAAGGCAGGTTAGCATTTTCATAAAGCGCTAATGAGTCCGAGCGTTCAAACACATCACGGCCATGCCATAATTGGTAAAACTCCGTGGCATCGGCTGCTTCATACTCCGACATAAACTCGCCAGCAAAATCAAATTCAACCACGTTGTTGTCATCTTCAACTAAGGTTTTTAAGTAGTTAGCTTTATTAGTTAAAGACTGATTAAACTGATCTTCCACCCAAGTATCAACACTTAAATCAACTGTTAAAAATATGGTGAATAAAATAACCGAGATCACGGCGCTAATATTATTAACGAGTTTACGTTTTATTGAGTGATTTTTATTTTGTTGTTGCGACATAACCAAATCCACGTTTATTTTTTATCGGGAGCTCGCCATCAAACTGTCTTACTTTTTTACGTATGGTTGAGATGTGTGCTTCAAGCGCATTTTTAGAGAGCATATCAAACTGACCTACCACCGCTTCACTTATAAGTTCAAGCCCCAATACTCGCTCTGGGGCGTTAAATAAGCATTCAATTATTTTGTATTCATTACGCGTGAGCTCAATGGCATGTTGCTTGTAATGAAGAGTTTTAAGGGAGAGATCTAATACGCAATCTCCTACGGTTAGGCTATTTTGTTGGTTTTGCAGTGAACCACGACGAAGTAATGCAAGGACACGAGCATGGAGTTCTTCAAACGAAAATGGCTTAGTTAAATAATCGTCAGCGCCTTTCATAAGGCCGTTAATTTTATCTTGAGGCTCACTTCGTGCCGATAAAATTAGCACACGGCTTTGGCTATTACTGCTGCGCAGTGCTTGTAAAATACTCATGCCATCAACGCTCGGTAGCATTAAATCAAGTACGAGGAGGTCGTAGTTTCCACTCAGTGCCATACTCAGCCCTTCTGAGCCATCACCAGTTTCATCTACGGTAAAACCAAGGTTGCTAAGGCCAACTTGCAAGCTGCGTCTTAGTGCTTCAGAGTCTTCAATAACGAGGATTTTCATGTTTACTCGGTTTATAAAAATAGCCTTGTTACTTTAACAAGGCTTTATTATCAAGTCACTTGGTTAATGATACCAACCATTTGTGTAGGCTAAATTACCCAAGTTCGCGTGGGCTAGGGCTTTTCTAACTAGTTGCTCATCATTTTCACATGGTACAAGCTGGTTATTGCTATACGTATAGGTTGTTGCTGGTTTTTGTGGTTGTAACACCACCACTTTATTATCGTGCATGTAGGCAAAGTTTTTGTCGTATTGCATCATTGCGCGTTGTTTGTTGTCGCTAATTGGCTTTGATAAATCATGACCTATCATTGGGTGCTTACCACTTGCGCCAATTAAAGACAGTAGAGTAACAGGAATATCGAGCTGACTGGCTAGTTGGCTATCTCGTTTATGGGTAATACCTTTTCCAAAAATAACGGCCGGAATTTTAAAGTGATCCACCGGTACTAAATTCGAACCCGATACGCGCGAGTCGTGATCGGCAATAACTATAAATACAGTATCATCCCAGTAGCTCGATTTTTTAGCTTTTTCGATAAAGGTGCCTAGTGCGTAATCGGCATACTTGGCAGCATTATTACGGGTTTGTTTTTGTTTATCGTACAGCGTTATTTTATCGTCAGGAAAGTCATACGGGCTATGATTAGAGCTTGAGAATATAAGGCTAAAAAAGGGTTTGTTTTGATTTTTAAGCTTAGTAAGTTCTATGTCGGCCTGGTCGTACAAGTCTTCGTCTGATGCGCCCCACGAGCCATTAAAGTCTATTTTTTTAAAGTTATTTGTATCTACGATACTTTTAAAACCGTTGCCTAAAAAGAAGCTGCGCATGTTATCAAAATGGCTTTCGCCACCATAAATGAACTGCGTGTTGTAATTTTGCTTCGCTAAAAAATCAGCAATGGTAAAAAAGTCACGTTGTGATTTATCAAGCTTAACAACTGCACGCGAAGGCGTTGGTGTAAACCCTGTAATTACAGCCTCAATTCCACGTACTGAACGTGTACCCGTGGCGTATAAATTATCAAACCCCCAGCCTTGTTTATAAAGGGCGTCTATATTAGGTGTAAGCGGTAAACCGCCAAGTGTGCCTACATAACGAGCACCTAAACTTTCTTGTAAAATAATGACTAAATTTTTGGGTTTACCTGTATTACTTGCGCCATGAAACGTTTTTGTAGGGGCGGTTACATCACTAAATGTGCCTTGCGTATTTTGCATGTTACTACGCACAATACTAAGTAATTCATCGGTGGGCATTTTACCGTAATAGTCTTGGCTCGATTGCTCATTAGAAAGTTGCTTAACTGCAAACGCGACGCTATAAAGTGAGTTAAGGGTTAAGTCGTTAAGTAAATGATCGGTAGAAAACGAGACCATGGCGGGGTTAAGTGGTCTGTGTCCTAATGAGTTGCGGGCGCCAAAAATAGTTAAGCATACTAAAACAAGCGCTAAAATTGATTGATTTAAACCTGTTAGTGATGACTTGCTTTGCCATTGATTGCTAAATATTTTACTTGCAAATTTACAGCTTAAAATAAGTGCTATAACAGCAATAAATACTTCTAACTTATAGCCTGAAAAAATCATTTTTGAGACTTCTTTAGGATAAATTAAATATTCTATAAATAAGCGGTTTGGGCGTAAATCGTACTCGTTTATAAACGTAGGCGTAATCACTTCAAAAAAAACAAGTAAAGCAGACATCGTCACTAAATAAATTTTAATGAGGCCGCGTACTTTATTTTGCCACCCTACGCTTTGCATCAGTAAAGTAAGTAGTAATGCGGGCATAATAATGTAGCTTAGAGTGGCTATATCAACTCTTAAACCACCTATAAATATAGATAACCACGCATGCAATCCAAATACACGCTCCCCTTGCCATACACTTAATCCAAAGCGAGCAAGTGTTAAAAAGCTAAGTGCCAAAACAGCAAATACAACAAAAATCCATACAGGGCCAAGTGCATTTTGTATTTTAGGTATAAAAGTTAGCTTTATGCCCATAACACAGCCCACCAAATAAGAGCGGCAATTAGCATAGCTATAAACACGCTTGCAGAGGCTATATCTTTAGCTAGCCCCGAAAGCTCATGGTATTCACTGCCAATTCTATCAACTACAACCTCAACTGCCGTATTTACCAGCTCAGCAAACAATACAAAAAGCAGGCTAGCTATAAGCAGTAATTTATCCCTTAGTGCAATTTCTTGTAGCCACACAAACACACCGAGTAATGAAAACAGTGCTAGCTCTTGTTGAAACGCCGCTTCAAATCGACTCATCCATTTTAAGCCGTTAAAAGAATGGCTTAAGGTAAAAATAAGGCGCATTAAGCCTTGGCGTTTTATAACGGTTTTATTACTCATAGTTTTATTTCGCTTGGTGTTGTTTGGCAGTTAGCAAGTAAATCAAGTGATGCCTGATACGTTTTGCTTTTAATGCCAATTAAATTTAAAAGGGTGTGAAAAATATTGTTGTGTGAGCGTGCAGCGCGGGTGTCTAAATTAGCTAAACAGGTATTAGTAATGCGCTGATTATGCTCATCAGCCCACATATAAAGAGGAACGTGCGTTTGTGTGCTAGGTGCAAAGCTATACGGAAAACCATGTAAATAAGCACCGGCTTCGCCAAGTGATTCACCATGATCAGAGACATATAAAAACTGCTTATCTATGTTGTTTGGCAGCGCTTTTAATTGCTCAATTACCTGGGCGTTAACAAAGTCGCTGTACGCAATTGTGTTGTCGTAGGTATTAACTAATTCATCGAGTGAGCAGTTTTGAATGTCGCTTCTGTCGCACGTGGGCGTAAATTGCTTAAATTTTTCTGGGTAGCGTTTAAAGTAGGTTGGTCCGTGTGAGCCCATCATGTGTAGGACGATAACGGTATTAGCTTGGTTTAAATTAGCGAGTTTGCGCTTAAGTGGAGCAAGCAGTGCTTCATCAAAACAATATTTTCCATCGCAAAGCGCTGATGGGGTGGTTGGGATATCAATGTTAACAACACGGGTGCATACGTTTTTACAGCCGCTGTTGTTATCAACCCACAGTACGTCGCTGCCAGCTTGTTGTGCTAAGTCAACCAGGTTTTGTTGGTTGTCGGCTGCTAAACGATCAAAGTTATCTTGTGTTTGCAGTGAAAACATACACGGCACAGACACAGCAGTAGCGGTGCCACAAGACGCCACATTATTAAAATACGTCACATTATACTTTTGTGTATAAGGGTTGGTGTTGCGCTTATAACCTTGATAAGAAAAGTTTTCTGCTCGTGCGGTTTCGCCAACAACTATAACTGTTACGCTGGTGGTATTAGCCGCAATTAGGGTAGGTGCTGCATCTATGTTTTTAAATTCCATATTGGTATACAGCAGCTGATCGCGCATATATTTATAACCGCTAGAGAGATACTGAAATGGGATGAGTTCTTTTTTCAAAATGCGGTTATTGCGGCCAGTGGCTGCGTAATCGGCGTAAAAGTTTACGACCACTAAAGCAATTAGTGAGCAGCACGCTACAATAAGTTTTATACGACTAATCGCTTCTTGGTGAGGGCGGGTAAAGTGTATTTTCACTTTGCTTAATATAAAAACAGGTAGCGCACAAAACAGTAGTAGAAAGCCTATGAGCTGCGGATTTAAATAGCTCAGTGCTTCGCTTGAATCTGTTTCGAACGTGTTTTGAATCATTGAATAGTCAAACACGACGCCGTAATTTAATGAGCCGTAAAGTACGGCACTCGAAATTATCAGTAAAAGGTAGTTAATTGGTTTTAGTAACCACCTAACCGACACTATTGAAAAGAAAATAATTAAAAGGCATAACAACAGCAGTGGCACTGAAAGTAAAAATAGCCATGAAAAAGATGCAAGGGAGGTGATGGCGCTAAACGAACCTTGAATAAAAGGAATGTTTATAACTAAACAGTAATAACAGGCAATCATCACTACAAAGGCATTTGCACTACAGTGAATGTAAAACCGCTTACTACGATTTGGCTTTTTTTGTGCTGGTGTTTGGCTAGTTATGTTCATATTTAGGCTCGTTTAAAATAACAACGCCATGCTATGCAACAACACTTAAGAGTCGCTTAAGAGAACCTACGCATTACCTGAAGGTGATAAATAATTTTATTTATAAAAATATTCTCAAAAATTAATCAAACCTTAAATAAGGGATATAAGAATAGTGAATTTCTGAGATTAAAATTAGAGCATAAAAAAACCACTACCAGCTTGTATAATGAATTTTAAAACCTGATAAATTGCCTTTTAGTCTTTTTGTTAGATTAACTTTGGTGTTGACTTAAAGGGCCTAGCGCGGTACTAATATAAAAAGAGAGCGAAGGAATAACCTTCGCGATAATTGAACAAAATTTGGTATTAATTACATGCTTACAAACGCACTTAACCTAGTCCTGATTATTATCGTGGTGATTATTCCCGCGAGGGCTTCGTAGTGCTTTAAAAACTTAAGCATTAAAAAAGCCCTCCGCACTTAACCGTTCGGAGGGCTTTTTAGTTTTAAGGGTAAAATTTGTAATTGGGTTGTCACTGAGGAATGAGGGTTTATTAATGACAGGCGCAGAACTAACAATCGACTTATTGGCCAAACACGGCGTAAATGAAGTATTTGGCTACCCAGGCGGAGCTATTATGCCAATTTACGATGCGCTGTATGGCGCGCCAGTCAAACACTACCTAACTCGCCATGAGCAAGGTGCAGGGTTTGCAGCTGTTGGTTATGCTCGCAGCACACGTAAATTAGGCGTATGTTTTGCAACATCGGGCCCAGGTGCAACTAATTTAATAACCGCTCTTGCTGATGCGATGATGGACTCAGTACCATTATTGGCGATCACCGGCCAAGTGCCTACTGCAGCGATTGGTTCAGATGCGTTTCAAGAAATAGATGTACTAGGTATGTCGCTTTCGTGTACTAAGCACAGCTACATGGTAGAACGAGCTGAAGACTTAGCAGAGATATTACAAGAAGCAATTCATTTAGCGCAAAGCGGCCGCCCAGGTCCTGTACTTGTCGATATCCCAAAAGATATTCAAATGGCTCAAGTCCCTTTTAAACCGTGGCTAGCAGCTGATGAATACTTACCAGAGTTAGATTTAAAGCAAGTTGCTATTGCTAATCAATTGTTGAGTGAGGCTAAACAGCCTGTAGCGTATGTAGGTGGTGGTGTACAAGCCGCTGATGCGCAAGACGAGCTAATGCAATTTTTAAATAAAACTCAGATGCCAGCTGTATCAACACTTAAAGCGCTGGGCAGTGTATTACCAGATTACGAACATTACTTAGGTATGTTGGGTATGCATGGTGGTCAAGCTGCTAATATCGCAGTGCAAGAATGTGATGTACTTGTATGTATAGGGGCACGCTTTGATGACCGCGTAACAGGCAACTTAGCTAAATTTGCAGCTAAAGCTAAAGTAATCCATTTAGATATAGATGCTGCTGAAGTTGGTAAGCGAAAACCTGCTAAGGCTTCATTAATTGCCGATTTAAAAACGTCGTTACCCGCACTTGAGTGCTTTGTAACACCTAAAGCTTGGTGTGACACAAATAAAGAAATGAATATTAAGCATGCGTGGCGTTACGACTACCCAGGTGAGAAGGTTTTTGCACCGTACTTATTAAACCAACTAAGCCAACGCATGCCAAAAACAGGGGTTGTGTGCTGCGATGTGGGTCAGCACCAAATGTGGGTAGCACAACACATGAAGTTTACTCATCCGAGTAATCATTTAAGCAGTGGTGGTGCAGGCACAATGGGCTTTGGTCTACCTGCGGCTATTGGTGCACAAGTAGCACGCCCTGATGACTTTGTTATTACTGTATCGGGCGATGGTTCTATAATGATGAATATTCAAGAGCTGGCCACTATTCGTCGTAACAATTTACCTGTAAAAATATTAATTTTAGATAACCAGCGTTTAGGGATGGTTCGCCAATGGCAAGAACTATTTTTTGAAGGGCGTTATTCTGAAACTAACCTGTCGGATAACCCAGACTTTGTGCAATTAGCTGCTGTATTTGGTATCCCAGGGCAAACAATTACTCACGCTAACCAAGTTGATGATGCGATAACTGCATTAGTTAACAGTAAAGGTCCGTACATAGTACATGCCTGTATTGATGATAAAGAAAATGTTTGGCCACTTGTACCACCTGGGGCTGCTAACGACGAAATGATGACGGAGAAAGCAAAATGAAACATAGCCTAACTATTGCATTAAAAAGCCAAAGTATAGCGGTAGAGCGCTTTTTACGAGTGGTGCGTCATCGTGGTTTTGACCTTACGCATTTTCAGCTCAATATGGACGATGGTTTTTATAATGTAGACATGACGGTAGATAGTGATAAACCAATTCACCTTTTAACCAGCCAGTTAAATAAGCTGGTGGATGTCAAAGAAGTCACTTTACAAAATTTACAGCAACAACAGGCTGTGTAATTACGAACTGAAAAACAATTTACGAGTAACTGAATCACTCGGTTACTCACCAATTTTAGAATGAGGAATGCCCGCTTATTTTGCGGCAAAAACTGAGGTAACTATGGCTAAATTAAGAAGTGCAACAACAACTGAAGGGCGTAAACGCGCAGGCGCTCGTGCATTATGGCGCGCAACAGGTATGACCGACACCGATTTTGGTAAGCCGATTATTGCCGTAGTTAACTCGTTTACACAATTTGTACCAGGGCATGTTCACCTTAATCAGCTAAGTGAACTTATGGCTGAAACCATTACACAAGCCGGTGGCGTCCCTAAAGAATTTAATACTATTGCGATTGATGATGGTATTGCAATGGGTCACGGCGGCATGCTTTATTCGCTGCCTTCGCGCGACTTAATTGCTGACTCGGTTGAGTATATGGTAAATGGTCATTGTGCTGATGCGATGATTTGTATTTCAAACTGCGACAAAATTACTCCAGGAATGATGCTTGCAGCACTACGCTTAAATATTCCGGTAATATTTGTATCAGGCGGCCCAATGGAAGCAGGTAAAACTAAGCTTGCTAACATCGATATTAAACTTGATTTAGTAGATGCCATGGTTAAAGGCGCTGATGAATCGGTAAGTGATGCAGATTCAGAGCAAGTAGAGCGCTCTGCGTGTCCAACATGTGGCTCGTGTTCAGGCATGTTTACTGCAAACTCAATGAACTGTCTGCTAGAAGCGATTGGTTTAGCATTGCCAGGTAACGGTACGACGCTTGCGACTCATAAAGACCGTAAACAACTTTATGTTGAAGCGGGGGCTCGTATTGTTGATTTATGTCGTGAGTATTATCAAAAAGATAATCAAGATGTATTGCCACGTGCTATTGCTAACAAAACAGCCTTTATGAATGCAATGGTTGTTGATATTGCAATGGGTGGCTCGTCAAATACGGTATTGCATTTACTTGCTGCAGCGCAAGAAGCGGGCGTTGATTTTGATATGTCGCACATTGATGCGCTCTCTCGTAAAACACCATTTTTATGTAAAGTTGCACCAGCGACACCTGAATATCACATTGAAGATGTGCACCGCGCAGGCGGCATGATGGCAATCGTACGTGAACTTGGCAAAGCAGGCTTAGTTGATATGTCAGTTAATCATGTTGCTGGGTCAACTATGGCTGAGCTCGTTAAAAAATGGGATGCAACAGATCCCACTAACGAAGCAGCGCGCAAATTTTACCGTGCTGGCCCTGCGGGCATTCGTACCACTAAAGCAATGAGCCAAGAGTGTCGTTGGGACGAGGGCGATAACGACCGTGTTAATGGGTGTATCCGAAGTGTCGAACACGCTTTTCGCCAAGACGGTGGCTTAGCTGTACTTTCGGGGAATTTAGCAGTTGATGGCTGTATTGTTAAAAGCGCTGGCGTTGTTGATGAAATGCTACATTTTGAAGGTACTGCAGTCGTGTACGAGTCACAAGATGATTCTGTAGAAGGTATTTTAAACGATGAAGTAAAAGCCGGCGATATCGTGGTTATTCGTTACGAAGGCCCTAGAGGCGGTCCAGGTATGCAAGAAATGCTATACCCAACTAGCTACTTAAAATCAAAAGGCCTAGCTGAAAAATGTGCACTTATTACTGATGGTCGCTTTTCGGGTGGTACTTCGGGTTTATCAATTGGTCATGTGTCGCCAGAGGCGGCAAGTGGTGGTGCAATTGCTTATGTTGAAAATGGCGACAAAATCATTATTGATATCGCAACACGTGAAATCACATTAGCGTTAAGTGATGAAGAGCTTGAAGCACGTAAACAAAAACAATTAGCACGCGGAAAACTGGCGTACAAACCAGTTGATCGTGAGCGCTATGTATCGTCTGCTTTAAAGGCTTATGCATTACTTGCAACAAGTGCTGATAAAGGCGCAGTGCGTGACTTAGCTAAATTGGAGGCGCTTAGTTAATTATGGTCTCTCAAGAGCTCGATTATTTTCGCGCTATTATTCAAGCAAACATGGAGCCTTTGGCTAAAGTTACCGAGGTCAGCGAAATGGCTGAGCTTGGTGCTAAATTAGGTAACCATGTTTGGTTAAAGCGTGAAGACCAACAGCCCGTGTATTCATTTAAATTACGCGGTGCGTATAACAAATTAAATAAATTACCTAAAGGCTCAGTGGTTATAACTGCTTCAGCGGGTAATCATGCTCAAGGCGTTGCACTAAGTGCTTCTCACTTAGGGCATCAAGCTACAATTGTAATGCCAGTAACAACGCCTGAAATAAAAGTAAGTGCGGTACGTGCGCTTGGCGGTGAAGTTGTGCTACATGGGCATCATTTTGATGCCGCAAAAGCACATGCGCTTGAGCTTACAGAGCAACGAAACGGTATATTTGTTCCACCATTTGATGACCCAGACGTCATTGTTGGTCAAGGTACTGTAGCACGTGAGCTTATGCAGCAATTAAACGAGCTTGATGCGGTGTTTATTCCTGTTGGCGGCGGCGGTTTACTTGCTGGGATGGCGGTTTATATTAAATCGCTGCGTCCAGATATAAAAGTAATTGGTGTAGAAGCCGACGAAAGTGCATGTTTACAAGCGGCACTTAAAGCAGGCAAACCGGTAGAGCTTGAGCGCGTTGGTAGTTTTGCTGATGGCGTAGCGGTTAAAATTATTGGCACTGAAACATTTCGCTTAGCGCAAAAGTTTTGTGATGAAGTTATAACCGTCACCAGCGACGAAATATGTGCTGCCATGCAGGATATTTTTGTATCTACCCGTGCAATAGCAGAGCCTTCAGGTGCACTTGCAACGGCAGGGCTTAAAAAATGGAGCCAGCAGTCGGGTTTAAAAGGGTTACATTTAGCGGCTGTTTTATCCGGTGCTAATTTAAACTTTGATCGCCTGCGTTATGTTGCAGAGCGCACTGCGCTGGGTGAAAAAAACGAAGCGTTATTAGCGGTTACTATTAAAGAAGAAAAAGGCAGCTTTAAACAGTTTTGTGCTTCTTTAGGTGGCCGTGCTATTACTGAGTTTAACTACCGTTATGCAGGACCTGGTGAAGCACAAATATTTGTAGGTATTGCCCTGCGCCAAGGCGAGCAAGAGCTTAATGAGCTAAAGCAAGACTTAACAAATAATGACTACCAATTTTGCGATCTGTCGGATAACGAACTCGCTAAATTACATGTGCGCTATATGGTTGGCGGAAAAGCACCCGAGCAATTACATGAGCGCTTACTTCGCTTTGAATTTCCAGAGTATCCAGGTGCGCTTGCACGCTTTTTAGATACTTTAGGTAGTAATTGGAACATTACCTTATTTCATTATCGTAATCACGGTGGTTCGATGGGGAATGTACTGGCAGGTTTTGCTATTGAGCCGAGTCAGTATGAGATGTTTAACGAGCACTTAAACCGTTTAGGTTACAGTGTACAAGATGAAACACAAAATCCGTGCTTTAGCCAATTTTTAACATCAAAGCCCCAAGCAGAAAAAGCCGAAAAACTCGCCTCAGTATAATCCTACTTTATAGGCAGGCACCTAACTAGGGTGCTTGCTTTATTACACGTTTTACATATAGTTACAGGTAATCGTCATACTTTTTGAGGACACCTAGTTGCTATTTAAAGGATTAATCATTGGATTGTGCTTTTTTTGTAGCCATATCGCGGCGCAAGAATCAGTCACATTACAGCTAAAATGGACACATCAGTTTCAGTTTGCTGGCTACTATATGGCAAAGCAAAAAGGCTTTTATAATGAAGCGGGCCTTGATGTAACCATTAAACAAGCTAATCCAATGAAACCTGATACCTTTGCTCCTGTCGCCAGTGGCGAAGCACAATTTGGAGTAGGGCACTCTGGTATTTTACAGCAACGTATTAATGGACAACCTCTTGTTGCTATGGCTGCCTTATTGCAATTTTCACCTTACTGCTGGATGGTTAAAGACACGTCTGATATTTTTCATCCACGTGACTTTGTTAATAAACGTATCACTGCGGTAAGCAAAAATGATGGTACCGAACTACTTATTATGCTTAAACGCAGTGGCGTTGATGTGGATAAACTCAAAGTTTACGATGGCGAAAATCCAGGCCAGGCTTGGATTGAAAACAAGCTAGATGCTATGCAAGTATATGTTACTACAGAGCCTTATTATATGACTCAACAAGGTGTAGCTCATCGACTTGTTTGCCCACAGCGTTATGGTATGGATGTATATAGCGACATTTTATTTACCAGCGAAAACATGCTTAAGAAAAATCCTCAAACGGTCGAAAAATTCTACCAAGCGAGCCTAAAAGGGTGGCGTTATGCAATGATGAACATGGATGAAGCCATTGCAGTCACCCAGCAAAACTATGCACCGGGTAAAAGCTTTTATCAGCTCGCTTTTGAGGCTGAAGTACTAAAAAGTTATATAACCCCACCCACTACCAGTTTAGGGCATATGTCGATAGCAAAGTGGCGCTTAATTGCGGACTTATATGGCATACCGCAAAACGAATTTGACGAAGTGAAATCTCACTTTATTTATAAATATCAAGAGCCTGAAAAAATGCAGTTATCGTGGATGCTCATGGCAGCTATTTTGGTAAGTATTATTTCAATACCTTTGTATTTACGGCTGATTTTTAGTAAAAATTAACTGCTTAGGTAATTCACGAAACTGATATAATTAATTGTCTTTTTTATTTTTTAAGCTGTTATGACTTTAGCTGAGCAATTTTTAGCACTTGATTCACTTTTAATGAATCATCGTCAGTATTGGCAGTGCACTGCATTTGATTTTGACACTATACCTTGGCCAGAGCTACAAGGCATACTTAGCGAACTAACTGATGATCAGGTAAGCGTTCTTGATAACGATCAAAACCAGCTATACCAATTTTTTAGCCAGCACATAAACCAACTTGATGAACTTGCAAAGTTATGCGAGTTACCTAGCTCAGCCCACTCTCGAGCTGATTATCCATTTTGGATAAGTAACGGCATTAAAGGTCGTAAGTTTGCACAGTTACAAGATTTTGTATCTGCACTACCTAATACCAAGCAACCTGTTTTAGAGTGGTGCGCGGGTAAAGGGCACTTAGGTCGAATGCTTGCGTTTAATGGCGCAAGTAATGTGCATAGTATTGAACTGCAACAAAGCTTATGCGAGCAAGGACAAAAAAGTGCACAGCAACAAGGCTTAGCAATGCACTTTAGCCAAGCAGATGTATTAAAAGACGATATCACTCAATTTTTTAATACAGATATGCATGCTGTAGCACTTCACGCATGCGGTGGCTTACACCAAGCATTTATGCGCCAAGCAAGTTTAGCGAAAGTACAGCAAATTAGCTTTTCACCTTGTTGCTACCATTTATTCACGACTAATGAGTACCTTGCAATGAGTGAGGATGCAAATAAAAGTGAGCTTAATCTAACGCATCGTGATTTAAAGCTCGCATTACAAGAAACTGTCACAGCGCCTTCTCGTCTGGAAAAAGTACGTAAAACAGAACTTGAGTGGCGACTTGGTTTTGATGCACTAAGAAAGTCGATCACTGGCGAGCAATATTACGTAAGCGTACCTTCGGTCAACAAAGCTATATTCTCAGATTCGTTTAAATCGTTTTGTGCATGGGCTGCAGATAAAAAGGCATTAAAATTACCTCAAAGTACTGATTATATTAAGTATTTAGAGGTTGGGGTGGCTCGAAAAAAAATAACTGATCGAGTTGAACTGGTTCGACATGTATTCAGAAGGGCAATTGAAGTTTGGCTTGTGCTCGATCGTGCTTTATATTTGCAACAGCAAGGTTATCAAGTAAGCGTTAAAACGTTTTGTGAAAAGCAGTTAACGCCTCGTAATATTTTGATTCTTGCTAATGTCCATTAAATTTCCGTCCTCGACTTAATAAGAGATGCAATGAGAAAGTTAAAAAATTTATTCGATAACAACAAACGTTGGGCTGCTCGTACAAGTGAAGCAGACCCTGAGTTTTTTAAAATTTTATCTATGCAACAAAATCCAGAGTATTTATGGATTGGTTGTTCAGACTCTCGTGTACCTGCAAATCAAATAGTTGATTTATTACCAGGCGAATTATTTGTACATCGTAACGTTGCTAACGTGGTTGTACACACTGACCATAACTGCTTATCGGTTATGCAGTACGCTGTAGAGGTTTTAAAAGTAAAACATATAATGGTAGTAGGTCACTATGGTTGTGGTGGCGTACAAGCCGTTTTAAACAATGCTAAATTTGGCTTTATTGATAATTGGCTACGCCATGTAGGAGATGTAAAAGAAAAGCATCTTGAACAACTCGACGCAATGCCAGAAAGCGAACGCTTAAGCCGCCTTATTGAGCTAAATGTAATTGAGCAAGTACGTAATGTGTGTCGTACTAACATTGTGCAAGATGCCTGGGAGCGAGGCCAAGAACTAAGCGTTCATGGTTGGGTTTATGGTTTAGAAAACGGCCATCTTCATGATTTAGAATCTGTAGTAACGTGCGCGAGTGAAGAAACGCAAAGCTACAAAAAAGCAGTGCAACACGTATTTAAAAAAGTGGGTGAAAATAAATAAATCCATGACTAAAACGGCGGTGTTAATAGGTGCTACAGGCTTGGTCGGTAATGAGTTGCTCCATAAGTTACTTAATAGCGATCGTTATACAAAAGTAGTTACGTTAAGCCGTCGAGCTCTGCCTGTCACACATGCAAAGCTAGTTAATCACGTTATTGATTTTGAAGAATTAACTCAATATGTTGAGCTTTTTAAAGGTGATGTATTGTTTTCGTGTTTGGGCACAACCCGTAAACGAGCGGGCTCGATACACGCTCAGCGTAAAGTTGATTTTGATTATCAGTTTATAGCGGCGCAGTTAGCGGCATGTAATGGCGTTACGCATTATTGCTTAGTGTCATCAAGCGGGGCGAATACGCACAGTAATAGTGCTTATTTGAAAATGAAGGGAGAGCTTGAGCAACATATTAAAGCACTCCCTTTTGATAAAATAAGTATTTTACAACCATCTTTATTATTAGGCGATCGTGAGCAATTTAGAGTGGCAGAAAAGATAGGCAGTATTATTTTTCCTGTTATTACGCGATTTGCGTTTTTAAAGCGTTACAAACCAATAACTGGCGAACAAGTTGCGCAAAAAATGCTGAGTGTGAGTTTAGCTCAGCGGGCTAAGTTGTCTTATTATGTACTTGATGAGCTATTTGAATAAACTGAGTAAAACGCAAAAGACAGCCTAAGCTGCCTTTTTTGTACATTAAATTAATACCAATTTTATTAAAAAAATTATCATTCTAGTGTATTAGATAACTCACGAACTACGTTAAAAATTATTTATATAGAACAACTATGTACCATAATTTTAGCCTTGTTATTGAGCTATTTTCTTATCGCTGTAATAGAACACTAATTTAATGCAATTGGTATAATTATTCAGCGTCAGTTTTAGCGCTAAGTTGTTGCTCAAGCAATGAAACTTTAGCTTCAAGTTCGGTTAACTTTTCGCGAGTACGAATAAGTACTTGGCTTTGCACATCAAATTCTTCACGGCTCACAAAGTCCATCTCAGCAAGCTTGTTTTGTAGAACTTGCTTTGTTTTACCTTCGAGTGTGTCTGCTAGGTTTTTTACACCTTGTGGCATATTGCTAGTAATTTGCTTAGCAATTTCTTCAAGTTTTGCTGGGTTGATCATATTTGTCCCTTCGGCATTGCCTAAATGATAATAACTAATATTACCTTATACCCACGGTATTTAACACATGATCATCTTTACCTTAATTAATTAAGGCAATTGCTATGCTCGCTGTAATGGTTACGTTAAAATTGCACGTCTTTTAAATTTCTTTGGTCGTTATGAAACTCAATCCTAAACAAGATGAAGCCGTAAAATATATTAGTGGTCCCTGCTTAGTACTCGCGGGCGCAGGCTCTGGTAAAACCCGTGTTATTACGAATAAAATCGCTTATTTAGTGAAAAAATGTGAGTACAAAGCGCGAAATATAGCCGCTGTTACTTTTACCAATAAAGCAGCCAAAGAAATGCGTGAGCGAGTACTGCAAACGCTCGGTAAGCAAGACTCTAAAGGTTTATGGGTATCAACGTTTCATACACTCGGTTTAGAAATAATAAAAAAAGAGTTGAGTACATTAGGGTTTAAACCCGGCTTTTCGCTATTTGATGATCAAGATACCAATCAGCTTCTTAGTGAGCTTACCGAAGACGAGCTAAAAAAAGACAAGGACTTACTCAAACTACTTAAAATGGAAATTGGTAGTTGGAAAAACGAATTAGTACTGCCAGAGCAAGCAATACGCGAAGCGCGTGATGCGCAAAAAGCATTGTTCGCGCAGTTATATGGGCGCTATCAAAACCAGCTGCGTGCTTATAATGCACTGGATTTTGATGATTTAATTATGATCCCTACTTTGTTACTTACTAATAACGCCACATCTCGTGAGCGCTGGCAGCAACGCTTTAAATACTTGCTGGTGGATGAGTATCAAGATACCAATACAAGCCAATATCAACTTGTTAAATTGCTAGTAGGCGAGCGTGCCCGTTTTACTGTGGTAGGTGATGACGATCAATCAATTTACTCATGGCGTGGTGCTCGCCCGCAAAACTTAGTGTTATTAGGTAAAGACTACCCAGGGCTTAGACTTATAAAGCTTGAACAAAACTATCGAAGTGCAGGGCGAATACTAAAAGCAGCTAACATTTTAATTGCCAATAACCCACATGACATAGAGAAAAAGTTATTTAGTGAACTAGGTTATGGAGAGCCGATTAAAGTAATAGGGTGCCGCGATGAAGAGCATGAATCTGAGCGTGTGGTTGCTGAAATAATTTCACATAAGTTTATGAAGCGAACCAGCTATAAAGATTACGCGATTTTATATCGTGGTAATCATCAAGCACGTGGCTTTGAAAAATCACTAATGAGTAACCGTATCCCTTATAAAATTAGTGGCGGTATGTCGTTTTTCGCTCGCTCAGAAATTAAAGATATTATGGCGTATTTACGTTTGCTAGTTAATCAAGATGATGACAATGCATTTTTACGTATCGTAAATACACCGCGACGCGAAATAGGCACGGTTACCCTTGAAAAGCTTGGTACGCTTGCTAATGAAAAGCACGCGAGCTTGTTTGCTACCTGTTTTGATAACGATTTAGGCTACAGACTAAAAGGGCGTGGCTTTAATGCGCTTGCTGGATTTGCACGCTGGGTTGTTGAGCTATCTGATAACGCAGTACGCGGTGATACGCTCGAAGCTGTTAAAGACTTAGTGCGTAATATTAATTACGAGGCATATTTGTACGAGTCGTCACCGAGTGCAAAAGCGGCTGAAATGCGTATGAAAAACGTATCAGAGCTGTATCGTTGGATAACAGATATGTTGACCGGTGATGCCGACAACGAACCAATGACATTAGCCGAGGTTGTTAGCAAGCTAACCCTTCGCGATATGCTTGAGCGTAACGAAGAAGAAGATGAAACCGATGCAGTGCACTTATCAACACTACATGCATCAAAGGGCTTAGAGTACCCGTACGTATTTATGGTGGGTATGGAAGAGGGTTTACTTCCGCATCAGGTAAGTATTGATGAGGACAACGTAGATGAAGAACGTCGCTTAGCTTATGTTGGTATTACTCGTGCTCAGCAGGAGTTAACACTTACTTATGCAAAGATACGTCGTCAATTTGGTGAAACCTCACAAACTGAATTAAGCCGATTTGTACAAGAGTTACCGCAGGACGATCTTGCGTTCGAAAACAAAAAAGCGCCAAATACCCAAGCAGAGCGCATGGAAAAAGGCCAAGCAAGAGTCGCTAACTTACGAGCGATGTTTAAAAAGCCTGAGTAATACCTCAGGCTAACTTTATAAAGACTGGGTTGCTTGCACTTCAGGTAACTCAGAGCATACTAAAGCGTGTTGTTTACCTACAAAAAATGCCAAACCGTGTTTATCTAATAAAGCTCTGAAATTAAGTATTGATGGGCCTTTAGCAATGACCTTCATTGCTTTGAGCTTTGTAATTGCAAGCACGCCCTGTAGCTGAAAATCGTAACTTTCTTGTTGTAAAACACGTTTACTAAAGGTCGAGCTAAGTAGTAAATAATCAAAATTAATATCGGTTAGTAAATTAAGTTCGCACCTGTCTTTAGCAAAATTGTTTAAACCAATTGAATAACCAAGTTGTGATAGCGTTTTGAGGTTTTTTATTTGCGTTGCACATGCGTGGCGAATTTCTTGCTCATCAAATAATAAACAGAGTTGGCTTTGTCCTTGTTGTTTATTTAGCGTATCTGTAAATAAAACAAATTCGTGTTCCTCAAGTAGCAAACCAGAGCAAGGAACCAATGCCATAGCTACATTTGCAGTAATTGCTTGTGCATAGGCGCGTTGTAATAGTTGTAACTCTACTTGCAGATGCTGCTCTTTATCTGATGCAAACTTTTTCAAAATATCAAAGCTAGTAAAGCCAAGTATTGGGTGTTCACCAAATGCTTCAAATAAAGATTCAGACTGTTGTTGCTCATCAAGCGTAATTATTTCTGAGCTTCTAAAACTCATAGGTAATATATCAAGGTGATGTTGTGCTTTTAGAGTCTGCGCAGGTATTGATTGCGTTAATAGCGGATGAAATAACTCGTAACGATTTTTTCCTGAGTTTTTGGCGTGATACATGGCGGCATCGGCATCACGAATAATTTCATCTGTATGCGTATAGCTTTTCTTTGAGTAGGTTATCCCTATACTTGCGCCACTTTGTAAAGACTCACCTTTGAGATAAAAGGGTTTTTTCATTAAATCTATAATACGATTTGCAACATCTTCTGCTTGTTGAGGCTCAGTTAAATGGGTTAATAAAATAACAAATTCATCCCCGCCTAAACGTGCTAGTAAATCATGCTCGCGTATACATTGGGCAAATAACTCACTTACGTTAATTAAAAATTGATCGCCTGCATGGTGGCCAAGCTGATCGTTAATATCTTTAAATTTATCTAAATCGATAAACAAAACAGCAAAGTGGTGCTCAGGAAAACGTTGATAATGTTGTAGCGTTTTTTCGAGCTGAGTTAAAAATAGACTACGATTAGGCAAGCTCGTAAGTGAATCGTGATGTGCATCATGATAAAGCTGCTGCTCTATTTTTTTTCGCTCATCTATTTGCATTTGTAAGTGCAGATTAGTTTGACGCAATTCTTTGGTTTTTTCGTTTACTCTAAATTCGAGTTCTTGATGGCTTTTTGCAATTGCTTGATTGACGAGCTTTGTTTGTAAAACAGCTGCAATTTGATGCGATACAAAGGTAATTAACTCGCAATCATCTCGGCTGAAAATATGTTTGTTATCGTAGGCTTGGCAAACAATAAGGCCGATAACACCTTGAGCTGTTTTAAGTGGAGCGCCTAACCAGCTAGTGGCCATTTGCTCTTTTGGTACAGGTGCTGAACGTTGTACCACACCGCTTACTATTAATTCTTTTGCTCTACATGGGTGTATTAGTTGTGTTTCTTCGGTGCTTATTACCAGTTCGCTATAACCTTTAGCAAAGCGTCTTGGCTGTGTATTTTCTTTAAATTCATCTACGCAATAAGGAAAACTAATCCACCCTGTTTCTTTATCATAAAGCGCAATATATAAGTTTTCTGCGTAGGTAATTGTTTTTATTATTTCGTGTATCTTAAAATAAGCGTCATCAAGGTTTTTAGCTTGTGTTGCTATCTCAGATATTTTAAATAGAATTTGTTGGCGTTGAAGTGCGCGTTTACGCTGCTCTATTTCAAGGTTTAGTGCATCGTTACTTTGAGTGAGTGCGCGGGTGCGAATTTTAACTTCTGACTCAAGAAGCTCTCGTTTTTTTACACGCTCTATTGCTGTTGCCAAATAAAGCGACATAAACTCAAGTAATTGTATTTGCTGTGAGCTATAGCCTTGTTTTGTATCGTAACTTTGCGCTGCTAATACACCGATAATATTATGTTCTTGGTAAACAGGTACGCCTACCCAATGTTCGGCAGGAGTGCCTAATGCTTTAAATAAACCTTCTGCTGCAGCATCTTGCATTTGCTGCTTGGTAAAACATGTGGTTTTACCCTGTTTAAATACATAACCCGTGGCGCCTTCATCAAAGCTATTTGATTGGTTAAGGGCGACGGCAATACCATCTTTTTCATCTGAAAAGTAAGAAAGCTCTAGTGATTGGCTGTATTGATTTAGCAGCACCACATAAAAACTTTTACTAGGTACGTACTTTTGTAAAATGTCATGGATGGCGGGGTATAGCAGGGTTAGCTCGGCCACAGTACTTGCCTGCTCTGATAATTGGATCAGGGCATTTTGTAAGTGATGTGATTGTTTGTATTTTTCGAGAAGCGCTCTAAGGCGTTTATTTTGATACGCCAATTTACTCGATACTGATAGTTTATCTTCCAATGATCTAACCGGCTATTTTTATTGTATAGTTATTAGCCTTATACTTTCACTTTTAGTGCTTATCGTCAAGTTGATATTCCTACTAAAGCAGTAGCTAGATACACTATTTTAGGCATTAAAAAAGGCTTACAGAAGTAAACCTTTTTTATATTTCAATCGAGCTTATTTAGATGTCATAAAGTCGATAGCAGCGCTAATCTCATCATCAGAACAATCCATACACGTGCCTTTTGGAGGCATAGCATTAAAGCCATTTAGCGCATGCTCAAGTAAAGTATCTTTACCTTTAGCAATACGTGGAGCCCAATCGTCAGCCGATTTAGGCGCGCCTAGTGCACCAGTGCCGTGACATGCAAAACATGCACCTTGATATACTTGCTCACCAGAACGAGGACCTGTAGGCGCCGCTGCAACTGCAGCTTTATCGCCTTCAAGGTATACAGCACCAACCGGCGCGAGACGTGCTTTAATTGCATCTTCAGTCATAGAGTTATCATATGGCTGTGCGTATGCAGTGGTTGCTAGCAATAATAATGCTGCAGCTGTTAATTTTTTCATTTTGCCTTGCTCACTTCGATTTGAACGTGATCAATCACGATTAAAGATGACGGAAATTAAACCGATTATAACTCTCTGAGCCAATTTATAAAATGCTAAGAGCCGTTTTTATTAATAAAACTGACTACTTTTTGCGTTAACGCAATAAAATTTAATTATTTACTGTTTTTTGTTAAGCAATTTAATAAGCGTAATCAGTCATACAATTAACTTTTTAGATCCTAAGATCAAAATCAATTTATTGATAATACGCTACTAACTAGTTTTGCGATCCCTGCGTCGGCTTCAAGAATCGATTCTGCCAACATGTAAGCAGGGGTGGTAACTAACTTATTTGGTTCATCGATAACTACACCGTCAACCGCACAATCTATATGTTTAGCGCCTAATGTGCTTAGCGCTTGTGCTGTCTCTACATCGTTACCAATAGTAAGTGCGGCGTTATCGTAAATAAATGGGATCAATGCGGGTGCAATACACATATAACCTGCAGGCTTATTCGCTTTTGCAAATGATTTACAAGCATTAAGGACGTCCTGATTGATATTTGCTTTTGCGCCTTTAATTGCAAAATCGCATAAGTTTTTTGCAGCACCGAAACCGCCAGGTACAATTAATGCGTCAAACTGAGTCACGTCTAGTTCAATCAGTGATTTAATGTCACCTCGTGCAATGCGAGCAGCTTCTGTTAATACATTGCGTTTATCAGGCATTACTTCACCTGTTAAATGGTTAATGGTATGAAGTTGTTCAATATCTGGTGCAAAACACTGATACGTTGCGCCATTTTTGGCTATATGTAATAAAGTTAAAATTGCTTCATTAATTTCACTACCATCGTACACACCAGACCCTGCTAATATTACTGCTACGTTTTTCATGCTTTTGCGCCCCTAAAGTCTTTTTTATAAGTCGATCGGATGGAGTTTAACATGCTCAAAATTTCTCGCGAAAATAAATTTTTAGTACAAAAATCATTCGCAGTGCAAGTCGTTTTGCGGTTTATGCCATTTGCGATCACTTTGCCTTTAAAAAAATTATAAAGGATCGCTATGATCTTCGATCCATTGTGCTAGAATACTCCTCCGGTTATTTAAATGGACGCGAATAATCAAAGTGAATAACAACAGAAGCAGTCGTTAGAAAACCTTTTTCCACATTGGTTTAAAATAATAAAAAAAGAACATCGTATTATCTTTTTTAAATTAAAACATACAGTTAAAGTATTTTCTAGGCATTTTATAATGCTTTGGAAGAATAGCTCGTGGCTGTTATCTACACACTTATCCACAGCTTGCTCTAGTTTTAATAACACGATAAACAGTAATTCACAGTCGTTTTATTTACTACCTTATGGCATGCTTATAATTACCTTAATTTTTTGCATTTAGGATCCAAATTCACCATGGCTCAGATCCCCGAAAACCCACTTATTTTAGTTGATGGCTCGTCATATTTATTTCGTGCTTATCATTCTCCGCCGCATTTAACTAATTCTAAAGGTGAGGCTACGGGCGCTATTTATGGCGTGATCAACATGCTTAAAAGCTTGATCAGACAATATGATCCCTCACACATGGTGGTTATATTTGATGCTAAAGGCAAAACGTTCCGTAACGATATGTATAGCGAATATAAGGCAAATCGCCCGCCGATGCCGGATGACTTACGTACGCAAATAGCACCAATACATAGCATTATCAAAGCGATGGGTTTTCCGCTAATTAGTATCGAAGGCGTTGAAGCTGATGATGTTATTGGCACATTTGCACGCATTGCAACTGAGCAAAAACGGCATGTCCTTGTCTCCACTGGTGATAAAGATATGGCGCAACTTGTAAATGAACACGTTACATTAATAAACACGATGACCGACAGTATTTCAGATCCTGTCACCGTAGTTGAAAAGTTTGGTGTAGGCCCCGAACTTATTATCGATTACTTGGCACTAATGGGCGATAAGGTCGATAATATCCCAGGTGTTGAAGGCTGTGGTCCAAAAACGGCCGTTAAGTGGTTAGAGAAATATGGCTCGTTGCAAGGTGTAATGGATCACGCAAGTGAGATTAAGGGTAAAATAGGTGAAAAGTTAGCTGCAGCTCTCGATCATCTGCCTTTAAGCTACGAGCTTGCAACAATTAAGTGCGATGTTGAAGTTGAATCAGATCTTGATACGTTCAAACTACAAGAGCCAAATAAAGACGAATTAATTGCACTATATGGTGAGTGCGAATTTCGTCGTTGGTTAGCTGAGTTACTAGATAATCCCAAAGATGCAGAAACACATCTAGCTGTACCTACCGAAGCCACTGAATTACCAAAAGTAGAAGATGCTCATTACGAAACTATTTTAACGCAAGCGCAATTTGATACGTTAATAGAGCAATTAAATAGTGCCGAGTTATTTGCATTTGATACAGAAACTACCAGCC
Source organism: Pseudoalteromonas sp. SR43-5 (assembly GCF_014163835.1). Lineage (NCBI taxonomy): Bacteria > Pseudomonadati > Pseudomonadota > Gammaproteobacteria > Alteromonadales > Pseudoalteromonadaceae > Pseudoalteromonas > Pseudoalteromonas sp. SR43-5. The sequence continues at coordinate 5,391 of NZ_JACJEA010000038.1, read as the reverse complement.
TTGATTACATGAAAGCGCAATTAGTGGGTATGAGTTTTGCCGTAAAAGCGGGTGAAGCTGTGTATTTACCTCTAGCGCATGACTACCCGGGTGCGCCTGAGCAATTAAGTCTGGAATTTGTAATGCAAAAGCTAGGTCCAATTTTGGCCGATGAAAACAAAGCTAAAGTAGGGCAAAACCTTAAATACGACAAAAGTGTATTAGCGAATGCAGGTTTTGCGCTAAATGGTATTAAGTTTGACACCATGCTTGAGTCATACGTATTTAATAGTGTGGGTACACGCCACGATATGGACTCGCTAGCACTTAAATATCTAGGTCATAAAAATATTAGCTTTGAAGATATTGCTGGCAAAGGTAAAAAGCAACTTACCTTTAACCAAATTGAACTTGAAAAAGCTGCGCCTTACGCTGCAGAAGATGCCGATATTACTTTACGCCTACATGAAGTGCTTTGGCCAAAAATAGCGGCTGATGAAAAGCTAAAATCTGTATTCGAAGATATAGAAATGCCACTTGTTAGTGTGATTTCTGATATTGAACGAACCGGTGTTGCAATTGATAGCAATATGCTTGCAGCACATAGCCAACGATTAGGCGAGCGTTTAATTGAGCTTGAAAAAGAAGCATTTGAAATAGCAGGCGAACCATTTAATTTAAGCTCTCCTAAGCAACTACAAGTATTGTTGTTTGAAAAGCTTGGCCTGCCTATTATCAAAAAAACACCTAAAGGTGCACCTTCTACCGCAGAAGAAGTATTGCAAGAGCTTGCTCATGATTATCCACTACCTAAAGTAATTATAGAGCATCGTGGTTTATCAAAGCTTAAATCGACTTATACTGATAAATTACCATTAATGGTGAATGAGAAAACCCAGCGTGTACATACGTCATATCATCAGGCAATTACAGCAACGGGGCGCTTGAGTTCAACCGATCCTAATTTACAAAATATTCCTATTCGTTCAGAAGAAGGGCGTCGAATTCGTGAAGCGTTTATAGCTGCAGATGGTTACAAAATTGTCGCTGCCGATTACAGCCAAATTGAGCTGCGTATTATGGCGCACCTTTCACAAGACAAAGGTCTATTAAATGCATTTGCTAACGGCTTAGATGTACACAGTGCAACTGCCGCTGAAGTATTTGGTGTAGAGCTTGATGATGTAACTACCGATATGCGCCGCAAGGCGAAAGCAGTAAACTTTGGCTTAATTTACGGTATGTCTGCATTTGGTTTAGCACGTCAACTAGATGTGCCGCGCCACGAAGCGCAGCATTACATAGATAAATACTTTGAGCGTTTTCCTGGTGTATTAGAGTACATGGAAACAACACGCGAAAAAGCAGCTGAAAATGGCTACGTTGAAACAATATTTGGTCGCCGCCTACATTTACCAGAAATAAACGCACGTAATGGCGCGCGCAGAAAAGGAGCCGAACGTGCTGCTATAAACGCACCAATGCAAGGTACTGCTGCTGATATTATTAAAAAAGCAATGCTGAGCGTTAACCGCTGGGTACACGAACAGGCGCCAAATACGATTAAGCTACTAATGCAAGTACACGATGAATTGGTATTTGAAATTAAAACAGACTGCGCACCTGAATACACAAAACATATTTGTGAGCTGATGTCGCAAGCTGCAGCGCTTGATGTGCCGCTTATTGTTGAAGCCGACGAAGGTGACAACTGGGAACAAGCCCATTAATGCAATTTGAGCATTTTAATTAAAGCGCCTTTTAGCGCTTTTTTTATGTTTAATAAAAATGAGAATAACAGCTATTTAATTAGCTATATGCAAGCTTTAGTTAAAATAAGGTTAATTTAAGCAACTATTTGTATTAAATAGTTATATGTTCGTCAATTCGAGCTGTTTTACAGGAATATGATTGTATTTTAATGCGTGCTTTTGTTAAAGTCCCGCCTGTCCTATCCTGTAGGACATCCTGTTGATGATGCATCTGAAAGGGTGCAACAAATTGATAGCTTCTCCCCAGTTTGCTATACCGGCCTACCAACTTGTTTGGTGGGCCGTTTTTTGTTTTACGCCTAAAAATCCTATCTAATTAATTCTTTTTTGCGCTATACCAATTGTATTGTGCATTCGTCACTTCGAGGTGGTTTGGGTACATCGCAGGTGATACCATCGAAGTGCTATCATTTTTATTCTTTTCATTTTATTACTAAGGAGTGCGTTATGTTTAAAGCATTAGCTATTGCAGGTTTTTCTTTATCAAGTTTAGTTATTTCTAATGTTGCTCAGGCTAATTGGCAGCTAGTGAATGATAAAAGCCAACTAAGCTTTGTTTCAATTAAAAAAGATTCGATTGCTGAAGCTCACCATTTTACTAACCTTGAAGGTATGCTTTCTGATAAAGGTGAGTTTAGCGTTAATGTTGATTTAACATCAGCCGAAACTCTAATCCCTATTCGTAATGAGCGTTTAGCTACATTTTTATTCGAAGCGGCTAAATTCCCCAATGCTGTTTTAACTGCAAATTTAACTAAAGAGCTAAGTAATATCAAAAAGCCTGGTCAATATGTATTGAAGGGTATTACAGCTGAGCTTGATTTTCATGGTAATAAAAAACCATTGGCAATTGATGTACTCGTTAACAGCACGCAAAGTGGTGATTTAACGGTATCATCATTAACACCTATTATTATTAATAGTGATGATTTTGGTGTAACCGAAGGCGTTAAAAAGCTGCAAGAGTTAGCGGGCTTGCCTTCAATTGCAACAGCTGTGCCTGTTACATTTGCAATAACACTTAAAAAACAGTGATTTCTTTAAGTGAGCTTAGCAAGCGATTAAGCGAGCCAAGCAAACCTTTTGATAGTTGGCAGCCTAACCATTGTGGGGAGCTGCCAATTGTTATTAATAATGAAGGGAAATGGTTTTACGATGGCAGCGAAATAACACGCCCAGCCATGGTGAAGCTGTTTGCTTCTGTATTGTGTAAAGAAGGTGAGCAATTTTATTTAAAAACCCCTGTCGAAAAAATAACAATAACGGTTGAAGATGCGCCGTTTATTATTGTTGATTGGCGCTTTGAAAATACAGCGCAAGGGCAAGTGTTGTGTTGTATTGATAATTTAGCTAGGCAGTGGTTAGTGAGCGCTCAGCAGCCCTTGCATATAAAAGACTACAATGGTTCAAAGGTGCCTTATTTAAAGCTACCGTATGGTTGTAGTGCGCGAGTTTCACGCAGTGTATTTTATCAGTGGGCTGAAAAAGCCGAGTCTGATAAGCTCGGCTATTTTATTAAATCTGCAGGAAAGCAGTTTTATTTATCGTAACGCCAGCGTTTAAGCCTCTGGGTTTGTTTCGTCTGTGATTGTTTCATCGCTAGGTGGTACAGCAATAACAGGACCTAAAAACCATTCATCTAGCTTTTTAGCTACTTCTGGTAAACCGGTGCCCTTTAATGATGAAAACGCATGAACTGTAATATCCCCATCAAGCGTGCTTAATTCACGGCGAACTTGCAGTACTTGTGATTTACGAGGGCCTTGCTTTAGTTTGTCGGCTTTAGTTAATAGTGCCAATACTGGAATCTCACTACCAATTGCCCAGTTAATTAAATCACGGTCTAAATCTTTTAATGGATGACGAATATCCATTAAAATAACAATACCTTTTAAGCTTTGACGCTTTTGCAGATATTCACCTAACGACTTTTGCCATTTCTTTTTCATTTCGATTGGTACTTTAGCAAAGCCATAGCCTGGTAAATCGATAAGGCGCATATCGTCAACATCCGCTAAATCGAATGTATTGATTAGCTGAGTACGTCCAGGTGTTTTACTTGTACGTGCTAGCTTCTGATCGGTTAATGCATTTAATGCACTCGACTTACCTGCATTGGAGCGACCGGCAAACGCAACTTCAATTCCCGTATCAGCAGGTAATTTAGTAATGTCGGGAGCGCTTGTTACGAAAGACGCAGTATTATATTTGATACGAGATTTGAGCACAGGCTCTCCTAAAACTTAAAAAAATAACATTGAGTAAACCAAATTCACTCAGGGCGCGTATTTTATACTATAAAGGATGTATTAAAAAGCGTATTTAACCACCTAAAAACAGCACCTATGGTACATTTAAAACATGTTAAAGCTTAATCTAAGTCAAAACCCTGTAAATTATAAGCTTAATATGTGTAGAAAACGTGCCAGAGAATTTATTATCGTGTAGAATATATGTATTACAACATCACGATTGTAGATGATACAGGGTCGGAAACAGAGAATTCACCATGAAAAAAATAGCACTATCTTTAACAATATTGCTTGGTGCGTTGTCAGCAAGCAACGCAACAGCATTTGATGGCGATGTAAACGCAGGTAAAGAAAAATCAGCAACGTGTGCGGCTTGTCACGGCCCAGACGGTAATGCGCCGGTTAATATTTACCCTAAAATTGCAGGTCAACATCCAGATTATATCCTTAAGCAACTTCAGGATTTAAAATTAGGTATGACGTCAGGCGGCAAAGAAGGGCGTATGGATCCAGTAATGAGCGCTATGGCTATGCCACTTAGCGAGCAAGACATGAAAGATCTAGCTGCTTATTTTTCTTCAATCAACATGACTGAAGGTGCTACACCTAAAGATGTTGTTGAAGTTGGCGAAATGCTCTTTAAAGCAGGCGATGCGGAGCGTGGGATTCCATCATGTGCAGCATGTCATGGTCCACGTGGTAACGGTTCATCACTTGCTAAGTTTCCAAAAATTTCTTTTCAGCATCCTGGATATATCAAGTCTCAACTTGAAAAATTCCGTGATGGAACTCGTCACAATGACTTAAATGGCATGATGGGCGATATAGCGAAGAAATTAACAGATAAAGATATTGAAGTACTTTCTCAGTACTTAGGTGGTTTACACTAAAGTCGTATTTATTTAGCAATTAATAATAAATACACTACAATGTTTTACAAAAAGCAGCCCAAGCTGCTTTTTTTGTGTGCAAAATTAACGATATCACCCGTTTAAATGTAAGACATTGACCATGCGTTAGTGTGAGAAAAGTCTTCTTTTTATTTCTTATTCATCATTAACCTATTGTATTTTATTGTTTATTTTGTTTTAAAATGTAATAAGTATAATAAAAGTTATATAAACCAGTTGTAACAAAATCATTAACGAGTAAATTAACCACTGTCGCAAAAGAACAATAACAAAACGGAAACAAGCTATAAGGAAAGTGGCGCGGCATGACTACATAGCACAAGATTGGTGCTACTAAAGGAAATAATAAAAAAGTGTCACGATGACCGAAAATAATAAAATACTCATGGAAGTTTAATAACAAAAACAAAATGGAATGTAACAAGGAACGTAAAAATAATAACAATACGGACTGATAATAATAAAAATAATAAAGAC
>NZ_JACJEA010000037.1:0-41576 GCF_014163835.1 Pseudoalteromonas sp. SR43-5 | reverse complement strand
ATTTGGAGCAATCTTTAGTAGCTCAAAACATTAAAAAACCGAATGATTTTGATAACTACAGTCTGTGGAAAGTATATGAAATAACGCCCTCCAGCAAAGCTATTCTTACTCATATAAATTACAAAACGACTGAGCAAGACACTTTAAGCTTTGATGAGTCGCTACAAGGTAACTATGTTTTATTACTACCAGCAGCTTATGCCACTCAAAGTTACCTTGATTTGAAAGAAGTATTTTAATGAGGTGTCAGTTATGAGTTATCCGTTAATAGAGTTTAATAATATTTTTTATCAATACCCTAATACCAAAATTGATACCCTCAAAGCTGTAAGTTTTAAAATAAACAGTGGTGACTACATTGCAATAACTGGTACTTCTGGCAGTGGTAAAAGTACCCTACTTTCTATTTTAGGTTTACTAAACTTACCTAGCCAAGGGCAATACACTATTTTAGGCACTAACACAGCAGACTTAACACCCGACTCTATTGCAGCCATTAAAAACAGAGAACTTGGTTTTATATTTCAAAACTTTAATTTATTAAATCATTTAAGCGTATTTGATAACGTGGCTTTGCCACTCAGTTACAACAAATCGGTGCCTAGGAAGGATTACCAAAAAAAAGTAGAAGCTGCGCTTAATAAAGTAAATATGCTTGAATTTATTGATAGAAAGCCAAGCCAATTGTCAGGCGGGCAACAACAAAGAGTTGCTATTGCTAGAGCATTAATAAATGAGCCTTCTATTATTTTAGCCGATGAGCCAACGGGTAATTTAGATTCGAGTAATAGCGAACAAATATATCAGTTACTCAATAAGCTAAACGACGATGGCAAAACAATTTGCTTAATAACACATGATGAAAACCATGCTAAAACAGCAAAAACGCGTTTGTATATTCAAGACGGACAGCTTAGTGCGCAAGGTTTTTGATGCTGAACTTAATTACTGATCTGACCTTAAACTGGCTAAAATATGCTAAGCAAAATACTAAATTATGGCTTAGCTGTTTGTTGCTGAGTATTCCTTTGTGTTTAATTTTAAATATAAATAATATTCATAGTCAGTTTTTATCAGCCGATCACACGGCAATAAATAACATCCACAACATTAAACAAGTTTACTTAAGTGACACTCAAAATGACTTACCCGTTGATGAGTACATTTTTGATGAAATAACCTTATTGCACCAAGATTTAGTCGGCGTTTTTGAACGCTCTATTGATTTATCATTAAAGCTTTCGGTTAATCATGATAGCGAGCCTGTTAAGGTAAGCTTTATATCGGGGGGTTATAAACAATTAGGTATCATTCCTGCTTTAGGCAGCTTTGAGAAGCTAGATTTCCCAAAACAAGGCAGCGCACTAAGTGCCGCCATTAGCTATTCGTTTTGGCATACTCATTTTAAAGGTGTCACTGATATTATTGGCAAACAGCTTGCTGTTAATAATAAAAGCATAAACATTGTTGCTGTAATGCCAAAAGAGTTTAAAAGCTTTAAACGTGCCTATGAACCTAAACTCCTTATTTCTTACTCGCAACTCAAGCGCATTTTGCCTCAAGAAAGTAGCCTGACCCCAGATACATTTACGTATATTTTAGGAAACGTTAAAAATAAAACACTCTTTTTAAGCTTGCTAAATAAGCACTTACAAAACGAAATGTTTATATTTGATAACACCGAACTTAAGTTTAGTGATGGTATTGGCGTTAGCCCTACTCACTTTAATAAAATAATAAAGCGCCTAAACTTATTGCAGTTACTTTATTATATTTTACTCTCATTTAGCTTTATTGCCTTTTGTGCATTTTACTGTGCAGAGTCAATTAAAAAGCAACAAGAAGAAACTATACGCAAACTATGTGGAGCCAATAACACACACATTTTTGTGCAGCAAATTATTGATATTGCACTCACAAGCCTACTACTTATTATTGTAATGTGCGTTTTGTATCCACTGAGCGACCGCATTAGCGCAATTTTATTACCAAGCCTGAATAAGCTAAGCAGCTCTTTTTCATTATTTACGCTGGCGGTATTTTACATAGTTATTATTACTTTTTTATCGGCGCTTAGTTATTTTCAGCGAAGGTGGGTACACAGCAGTATTGGACGCGGCCAAAGTGCAACAACAAGCGAAAAAGTACAAGTGTTCTCATTGCTTTCGTTACTTACTAGCCTTGCTATTACAAGTGTTTACATTAGTAGTTTGGTTATTTACAGCCAGATTAATTTAAATAATAAAAGTATGGGTTTTAATGCAGATAATATTCTAATTGCCAGCTTTAGTTTTCCACAATCACCTAGCGAGGCCTTTAATGCAAATAACTCTGCTCAACAATTAATTCAGCAATTAAATTCACTGCCCATTATTGAAGAAGTATCACTTAGCTCTGCCCCGCCACTATCAGATCGCAGTGGGTTTAGTGCATGGTACACCGTTACCGGACAAGCTATCAGTTCGGTTAAAAGCGCCAGTACCGCAAGCCATAGAGTGAGCCCGCATTACTTTAAAACTATTGGCGCTAAGCTTATTTCTGGGCAAAGTGTGCAATGGCAACAGTACCAAAACATTGTCGTTAACAGCGCTTTATGGGATCAATACTTTGCAGGCACAGAACTAAGCCAAGCTTATTTATTAGCCCAGTTTGATACTGGAAAAGTAAAACATAAAGTAGTTGGCGTTGTTAATGATATTTATAATGAAGGGGCCGACACACCGGTTCAGCCAACTGTATATAATGTAATAAGTGCCCTGACAGGTTTTGAAACAATTATAATTAAAACTCATGCGCCCATCACACAAGTTGAAGGTGAACTCCAAACGGCAGTAAGAGCATTAAGTGTTAACTTTAACGATTTATCACTTACCCCCCTTTCATCTTTAGTAAAAAATGAGCAAGCCCCTAGAAATGCATTACTAATAATTACCGTTGTGTGTTCCTCAATTCTTCTACTCTCTGCGTTTTTATACAACTACAGCAGTATTAAACAGCTTACTGCTAAATCATCTACAGAGCTTGCATTAAGACGTGCTATGGGCGCTCGCAGCTACCAAATATGCTATTTATTTTTAAAGCTATTTTTCACTGCATTTGTGATAACCCACATAGTTATTATTGCGCTATTTTTCACCCAACATGAAAAACTACAAACTTTTTTATTTCAACAATCCGTTTTTGACCTAAACACGATACTTACAGTGCATTTAGTCATTTTGTTAGCGGTTATATGTATTATTGCTATAGAGATTAAAAAAACACTTAACAATTCGTGGAATAACTTAACTTAAGGATAAGCATGTATAAATTACTACTAGCTACACTACTTATATATGGTGGAAATACATACGCTGAGCAGTACAGTTTCTCTCATTACCAAATGGTTAAATCGCCCATTAATAATACCGCACCGCAAATGTTTTTATTTAACAGCAAAGGCGAGTTGATGCATTACTCTGATAAATATTTACCAAATATTTTATCCATTTTTAAAAATAAACAAAGCCATCCTGATTCTGATTTAATTAAAAGTAATTTAGAGCAGCTATTAACAACATTGCCCGATTTTACCCAGCAAAAGTATACGTTGTTTTACACCTCAATAGATGAAGATGTAGGCCCTTGTCCGCCTTGTAGGCAACAAGAAAAAACCATCGACATGCTTAAAAGTAAGTTTTCAGACAAGCAGCTAAAGGTTCATTCAATTTCTATAAATGCCAGTGACAACAGTATATAAAAAAAACCCGCTAAATAACTTTAGCGGGATTTTTGTTGCGAAGGTTAAACCTTTAAAAAGTTTACAGCGCGTTAAATACGTCGTCTGTTTTAGCTGCGCAAATAAAGTCGTTTTTGTGTAGGCCTTTAATTGAATGGCTCCACCATGTGACGGTTACTTTGCCCCACTCGGTTAGTAGACCTGGGTGATGGCCTTCGTCTTCTGCCATGTCGCCTACTTTGTTAGTAAACGCGATAGCCTGTTTGAAGTTTTTAAATTTATAAACACGCTCAAGCTGCATAATGCCGTCACGTACTTCTGGTACCCAATCTGGGATTTTAGTAATTAATTGTGCTAACTCTTCGTCAGATACTTTTGGCGCATCTACATGACAGGCTTCGCATTTTTGTGCACTTAATGAAGACATTCTAAATCCTTACTTTTAGCTTTTTTAGCATTAATGTTTAACTGGCTAATTTTTCTTTTGGTGGAAATTTTGGGTCGTGCAAACCAAGCTCTTTAGCTCGCTCAACCAAAGTCATAATATCCATTTGCGATATATCAAACAGATCATGAATCGAATTTATGGTGTAGTACTGTGGTTGCATAATATCAATACGGTACGGCGTACGCAGTACATCAAGCACGTTCATTGGGCTAATTTCTGGCGTATTTGAGTATACATACTGAGTCTCCCCTGGGCTTGATAAAATGCCGCCGCCGTAAATACGCAGGCCATCTTCGGTTTGCATTAAACCAAATTCGACTGTAAACCAGTATATACGCGCAAGGTATACACGGTCCTTTTTCTGCGCTGCGTAACCTAATTGCCCGTACTTATGCGTAAACTCGGCAAAGTCAGGATTAGTTAGCATGGCGCAATGGCCAAATATTTCATGAAAAATATCAGGCTCTTGTAGGTAGTCAAATTCTTCGCGGCTACGAATAAATGTAGCTACCGGAAACTGCTTGTTTGCCAGTAATCTAAAAAACTCATCAAAGTCGATAAGCGCAGGTACTGGTGCAACTTGCCAACCGGTAGTGGCTAGTAACACTTCGTTTAGCTCGCTTAGCTGCGGAATACGGTCGTGCGGCAGGTTAATCTTTTTTAACCCTTGCATGTACTCGTTGCAGGCTTTGCCTTCAATGCATGCAAGTTGGCGCGCTACAAGCTCAGACCAAATTTTATTTTCTTCATCACTCCAGTGTATAACACCATTTTCGTCTGGTGTTTTGGATGTGTATTTACTTGCTTTAGCCATAAGTACCTTCTTGGGTGTGAGCCCTAAATCGGTGTCAGTGTGATACTCAAACCTAATGAATATCGAATGACCCCATACTATGCAAAAGTGAAGAAAAGTTTAATAGATAGGCTAACATCAGTATTTGGCGCGATCACTTACATTGTAAAGTTAAAATTACAGCTATGACACATTAAAAATACAGCCCTTTAAATAAAGGTCTGTAGCTTGTTTTTATGTGTACACAATTAAATACACCTAACCAATTTTAGTAAAAGCTTGGTCTAAATCACTAATAATGTCGTTAACATCTTCAAGCCCAACCGAGAGCCTGATCAGCCCATCACTTATTCCAGCGGCGGCTCGCTCCTCTGGCGTATAAGGCGAGTGAGTCATAGATGCAGGATGCTGAATTAGTGTTTCAGCGTCGCCGAGGCTTACTGCAAGTGTACAAAGTTTCATACTATCAATAAATTGAGCGCCATCTTGTAGCGTGCCTTTTATTTCAAACGCAATAACACCACCAGCGGCTTTCATTTGATTACCAATAAACTTATAACCTGGGTGCGATTTAAGCCCCGGGTAATATACGGTGCTTACTTGTGGGTGAGCCTCTAGATATTGCGCTATTGTTTGTGCGCTTTGACAATGGCGCTCTATTCTAATAGCGAGTGTTTTTAGGCCTCGATTAATTAGCCATGCATCGTGTGGGCTTATGGTTGCACCAATATCTTTTAGTACGGTCATTTTAATGTGTGTTATGTGCTCAAACGATCCACATACAATACCGGCAACTACATCTCCGTGGCCGTTTAAGTACTTGGTCGCACTGTGCATTATAATGTCGATACCGTATTTTTTAGGCGATTGCAGTAGCGGCGTTAAAAAGGTGTTGTCGACCACACTAATTAAGTTGTGCTCTTTAGCAACTGCGCCAATAAGTGCCAAATCAATAACCGCCATAGTGGGATTAATTGGCGTTTCTACAAATATCATTTTTGAATTAGGTTTGATGGCAGCGCGTAGTTCGTCCTCGTTGGTCATATCAACAAAAGTGACTTCGATTCCCCAGCGCGGCAACATATGCGAGAAAAACGCAAAGGTACAACCATATAAAGCACTTGAGGCAACAAGGTGATCTCCTTGCGATAAAAAACTCAGTACTGAGGCAGATACGGCCCCCATACCTGTTGCGGTTGCAGCAGCTGCTTCACAACTCTCTAGTTGAGCAACTTTTTGCTCAAGCTCTGTGGTTGTGGGGTTTCCTAAACGCGTATAAATATAGCCAGGTTCGTCGCCTGCAAAACGCGCAGCACCTTGTGCGGCATTTTCAAAATGAAAGGTCGAGGTTTGATACAAAGGAGAAGTAAGTGCGCCGTGCGGGTCGTTTGCTTTTTGTGGTCCGTGAATACACTGGGTGTTTATATGATGCTTGCTCATTGTAGGCTCATTTTTTGATTATTATGTTTTTGCGATTCAACAATCAAAACGTATGCGCTTACAAACAGCAAGCATGCCGGATGCTCAGATGGCTATTTGTGTAAAAACCGTGCAGCGCACGTTTGTACACAAATATTGCCACTGCTAATCTAGTGTGTTGGCTCAGCCTTTTTACGGCTCATAATTTTACCTGCGATGCTTTGCACAGTGCCTTTTAGTAAGCTGCGTTTGTTTTCAAGCCGTGGTAATGGGCGACTAAGCTCCATTGCTTTGTAACCAATACGCGCTGTAAAAATACCAGCACTGACCCCTTGCGCAGCCCGCCCCGAAAGCTTACCTAAAAGCTCAGCACTTAGTGCAGTTGCAGCAAGGTCAGATACAAGCTCTGCGCTGCCAACAAACATTACTTGTTTTATCAGCATACGGTATAACTTTATACGGCTCGCGTAGCCAAAACCAATGCCGTAAATTTTACCAATTTGTTCTATTAACTTAGTACCGCGCCAAAGCACAGCCATCATATCCACCAGCGCAAGTGGGCTTAGGGCAACTAGCAGTGCAGATTCAGTCGCAAAACGATTTATAAGCTTTTTAGCTTTGGTGTCTTGGGTTATTAATAAACTATTGGCGTACAGCGTCATTATTTCTTTGTCGCTGTGATGCATCGCTACTTGGTTTTTAAAGGTTTCAAAGTTATCAAGCTCCTGATGTTTATTAAGCTTTTCGAGCCAAGGTAATGCACCGCCTACTTGCTCGCTGTTTAAAAGCCTGTCGGCTTCAACTCGGTGCAATTGGTTACGCTTTAAACTGCGCAGCATTCGGTACTCTCGCCACAATAAGCGCCCAATTAGCAGCACGCCACTTACAACCGCAGTTAAATAAACACTGCCTAAAATAATTGACTGCTCGAAAGCAAATAATAATGAGTACGCAAACTCTAAAAGCACCAGTACTATAAAACTAATAGCAAAAACACCTTTAAGCGTTTGCCACTTTGACTTTTTGTACACAGGCTCCAGATCTATTTCTGGCTCTAGTGCTTCATCTTCAAGTTCTTCGTAATCACTTTGTCCGTGCTGAATAATTTTTGCAGGTGCTAAAACGGGTTCGTTTTGCTCAATGCTTTGCGTATCTATACGACGCCCTGCTTGAAATGGTTGGTTTGACTCACTCATGTTAATTTGTCTCCTAGCAGGTACTGCATGACATGATCTAATCGAATATGTTTTAGTTGTTTATCGGGGCTCGGCATTGGAGAGAACGATAAAAACTCAAATCCCTGTGCTGGCCACTCATTTTTATTAAGCATCCGCGAGGGTGGTTGCGGCGGTAGATACGTAAGCCAATCAGGCTCGTGTAATGGTTTACCGTAAATGCAGTCAAGCGTTTGGCCTTTGTCGGTAATTTGGCGCGGTTGCGTTGCTGTAATTGACGACATGGCCATGGTTTCTATTTTTACACCATCAAACTTTAAATGATTACTTTGCTCATGCACGAGCGAATCAAGTAGCAGTGCTAAATCTTTATGGTGCTTAGCACTTATGTGATCTGATTTATTAGCTGCAAATAATATTTTGTCTATGTTGGGCTTAAATAAACGTTTAAAAAAGCCCGACTCGCCATAGTTAAAATGTGCGAGTAATTGGTTTATTACACTGCTTTGCTCTTGGAGTGTTTCGTGCCCTTCGTTTAATGCACTAAGTACATCTACAAGTACAATTTGGCGATCAAAGTGCCTAAAATGCTCATTATAAAATGGTTTTACGACTTCTTTTATATAGGCGTTAAAACGCTTAATTAAATGCGCTAAATTAGAACCCGCAACGACATCGTCACTGTTTATTTCACCCGATACCGGAAAAAACAATAACAATGGCGCGCCTTGTAGGTCGCCAGGCATTAGCATGCGCCCAGGTTGTAACATGGCAAGTTTGGTGTCTTTTTTAAGCCCGACTAACATGCTTTGATAAAGCTGAGCAATATGAGCAAGTGCGTTTTCATCAACGGGAGCGTTTAAGTCAAGTTGCTCAACGGCCATTAAAAAATCACTTGATGTGTTTACGCGCGAAGGCTGAGTTAATAACGGATATTGCTGCTCGCACCATTGAGAATAGCTTTGCTCAAGCATAGGTAAATCAAGGAGCCATTCACCCGGGTAGTCAATAATATCTAAATAAAGCGTTGATTGCGGTGAAAAGTGGCCGCGCAGCCCTGCATTACTTTGATACTTTATTGCCAAGCGCAGCGTATTAATACGCTCGGTAGATGCAGGCCATGTAGGCATCCCATCGCTGGGTAATAAAGTATTGAGTGCTCGAGGGTAATTAAACGTAGGGACTTTTAACGCCTCTTGCGGCACAACTTTAGTGGCCACATGGCGGTGCTCGCGCATTACATCAAAAAAAGGTAAGTTTTTATCGTCCGCTTGGGTTGTTAAGTGTTTAACAAGCGCGGTAATAAAGGCAGTTTTACCACTACCACTTAGGCCAGTTACGGCAAGCTTTACGTGTTGGTCTAAACTGCGATGAAGGGCTTTTTGTGCTTTGCCTTTAATGCTTTTAAAGGTCTTTTTTGCAAATGATTGGCTCATAAAGTGTCTTGCACCTAATTTGCCGTAATTTATCACGCTGCAAATAAGGTGCTATTAAATCCTTTATAGTTTGTTAATTTCACGGCTCACCGTAAACTCGCTTGAAGTTACATGGCGCTCCATATCTTGAAGGCGAGTATCTACACGCGTTAAACGCTCTTTTAAATCTTGCAATGCGCGGCGCGGCGGCTCGCCTTTTTGCCATACTTTAAATTTTACTTCTAGCGGATCATCAGTTTTAGTTGAGCTTTTTGTTTGCGCTGTTGCGGGCTCTTTTTTATCTAAAATGAACCAGGCTGCAATATACGCTACCACAAATAATGGGCCACCCGTTAGCAGTACCGCACTAACAAATATAATGCGAACTAACCATAACTCCATATTAAAGTAGTCACTTAATCCCGCACACACACCGGCTATTTTACCGCGTTGTGGGTCTCTTAATAATTCGCGTTTGGCACTCATACTTTGCGTCTCCATTGTGGTGACTCTTGATCAAGCAATGCTTCAAGTGTTTCTAATCGATCAGCCATTTTTTCAGCTTTGTGTGCAAGCTCAAGTAATTGGCGATGTTCGTGCTCACTTAAACCTTGGCTTACTTGTTTCTTGCTACGGTAGTGCAAAATTAGCCACAGCGGAGCAACAAAAATCATAAACAAGATAAATGGTGCAACTAATATCTCTGGATCAAACATAATCCTCTCCTGACAATCCGTTTTGATGTTTTTAAGCTGGGGCACAAGGGCCCCATATATTTTTATATGTAATTATTTATCAGCTAACTTCTTTTTAAGTTCGGCTAGCTCATCATCTATCTTTTCATTTTTTTGTAGATTAGCAATTTCATCCGCTAACGTCTTTTTACCTAAATCGTACGACTCAATTTGAGATTCTAGTCCATCAATTTTGGTTTCGTAACGTTCAAAGCGGTTAAGTGCTTCTTCTACTTTTGAGCTATCAAGTGTCTTTTTCACTTCAAGGCGCGACTCAGCCGAACGTTGGCGAAGTATAATCGCTTTTTGACGAGATTTAGCATCTGCTAGCTTTTCTTGTAGCGTCGTTACTTCTTGCTGTAATTTCTCAATATGAGACTCTACATGTTCAAGCTCACTCGCTACTGAAGCAACTGCATCTGCCGACTTTTGCTTTTCAAGTAAGGCTGAACGCGCTAAATCGTCGCGGTCTTTACTTAAAGCCAGTTCGGCTTTATCTTGCCAATCACTTACCTGCGCTTTAAGTGTATCTAAGCGGCGTACAATTTCTTTTTTCTCAGCCAATGTTTTAGCTGATGTAGAACGTACTTCAACAAGCGTATCTTCCATTTCTTGAATAATCAGACGAACCATTTTTTCTGGGTCTTCTGCTTTATCTAAAATGGCGTTGATATTAGAATTAACAATATCTGCAAAACGTGAAAAAATTCCCATAACATTTACCTCTGTAATTAAAACTTAGTTAGTCTGCTATAACTAGTATCAATATGCTTGCCAACTTTTTAAAAGTTAAAATACACTTTATTTTCATTACGTTAAACTAAATATACAAATTTCTTTAGTTATCCCTAATTATGAAATACACTAACTGTTAGTAAAAATGACCAAGAGTTAGGAAATATGAGCCAATATCGCCAACAGGATAATTTACTCGGCCAATCAGATAGCTTTCTGTCTGTATTAGATCAGGTATCGCAACTGGCTAATTTAGATAAACCGGTACTTATTATTGGTGAACGCGGCACAGGTAAAGAGCTAATAGCAGCACGCTTACACTTTTTATCAAAACGCTGGGATCAAAACTACGTAAAGCTTAACTGTGCAGCGCTTAACGAAAACCTACTCGAAAGTGAATTATTTGGCCACGAAAGCGGTGCTTTTACGGGGGCAAGTAAACGTCACGAAGGTCGTTTTGAACGCGCTAACAGTGGCACACTGTTTTTAGATGAATTAGCTAATACCTCAGCTATGGTACAAGAAAAACTGCTGCGCGTTATAGAATACGGTGAGTTTGAACGTGTTGGCGGCAAACAAACTGTAAAAGTAGATACCCGCTTAGTGTGTGCGACAAACGAAGATCTTCCTTATTTGGCCGAGCAAGGTGAATTTAGAAGTGATTTACTCGATCGCCTTGCCTTTGATGTAATTACCCTACCACCACTGCGCGAACGCCAAGACGATATTATGCTTCTTGCTGAGCAGTTTGCGATGAACATGGCGCGCGATTTAGAGTGGGAACTGTTTAGCGGCTTTACCCGAAGCGCAACAGAAACACTGCTTAGTTATGATTGGCCTGGTAATATTCGTGAACTTAAAAATGTGGTTGAACGCAGTTTGTATCGCCACGGTAGTGAACATATTCCCGTTCACCAGATTATTTTAGACCCATTCGATAGCCCATTTAGACCAAAAGCGCGTATTAAAGCACCTGTAGCGGCTCAAACGGTTAATGCAGAGCCTATTGTTGTTACGCCGCCGGTTACTCAAGCAAGCAGTAATGTAGCCGTCGATATTCAATTTCCGTGCAGCTTAAAAGAGCATTCAAACGACTTTGAAATAAACATGATTAATAAAGCACTCGAACATAGCCAATTTAATCAAAAGAAAACTGCAGAAGTACTTGGTTTAACGTATCATCAATTACGTGGTTATCTTAAAAAATACAACTTGTTGGATCAACAATAGTCAGAGGTTATGCGGGTGCATAAATTATTACTTGTTTTGCTTACCACCACTTTAGTTGGTTGCCTTGATAGCAAAGAAGAAATCATAGAAGAAAAAAACCAAGGCTTAGTTTATTGCGCTGAAGCTAACCCTGTGTCGTTTAATCCGCAAGTCACGACCACCGGTTCAACTATTGATATAATTGCTAACCAATTATACGACCGCTTAATTAGCATTGACCCTGTTACGGCAGAGTTTCAAAGTGAGCTGGCGACCGATTGGAAAATTAGCAAAGATGGTAAATCGGTTACCTTTACCCTGCGTAAAGATGTAAAGTTTCATACAACTTCTTATTTTACCCCATCGCGGGACTTTAACGCCGACGACGTTATATTCACCTTTAGCCGATTATTCGATGTATATAATCCATATCACTTTGTGGGCGATGCCGATTACCCGTATTTTCAAAGTGTAGGAATTGATCAACTTATTCGCAAAATTGTGCGCGTGTCTGACTACCAAGTCCGTTTTGAATTGTTTAATCCTGAAAGTAGTTTTTTAGCTAATATGGCTACCGACTTTGCCGTGGTGCTTTCAGAAGAATACGCCATGAAACTTAAGAAAAATAATCAAAAAAACTTATTTGATCAGTACCCTATTGGCACCGGCCCGTATATTTATAAAGAATACCGCCGAGATCATCTTGTGCGCTTTTACCGTAACCCACTTTATTGGAAGCATGACGTTGCACTTGAGCAATTGGTTTACGATATAACCCCTAACGGCACTACGCGCATAGCAAAAATGCTGACTAAAGAGTGCGATGTAACGGCTCATCCAAGTAGTGCACAATTGAGCATTTTAGCGCAACGCGATGATATAAACGTCGAAAAAGAAACAAACTTAAACATAGGTTATTGGGCATTTAATACAGAGCGTGCTCCGTTTGACGACTTACGCGTACGCCAAGCGCTTGCGCACGCAATAGATGTAGATAAAATAATGCAGGCGGTTTATTACGGTAACGGTACTCGCGCACAATCTATTTTGCCGCCAACCTCTTGGGCATTTGAGCCACAAGAAGATATACCTACGTTTGATCCAGAACTTGCTAAAAAATTACTTATTGAAGCAGGGTTGCCTAATGGCTTTGATATGACGATATGGGCTATGCCTGTGAGTCGTATTTATAATCCCAACGCACGTAAAATGGCTGAGCTTATGCAAAGTGATTTACGCAAAGTAGGCGTTAACGTCAGTATTGTAGAATATGAGTGGAATACGTTTATTCAACGTATTGGCGAGCATAGGCACGACAGTGTATTACTTGGTTGGGCCGCAGATACACCCGACCCTGATAACTTTTTTAGCCCGCTGCTGAGTTGCACCGCTACTTTTAGTGGCAAAAACCCTGCAAACTGGTGTAATCCCCAATTTGATTTATTGCTTACTAAAGCACTAGACACCACTGATTTAAACAAACGTAAAAAATACTACGAAGATGCACAAAGCTTAATTATTAAAGAGTTGCCGTTATTACCAATTGCTCATGGCTTGCGCTTTCAAGCAAGTAGCGCTGATGTGGAAGGCATAACACTTGGCCCGTTTGGTGCTATTTCGCTTGCTAATGCGAGGAAAAAATAATGATCTTAGATTATATTTTACGTCGCCTTGGTTTGTTCTTTTTTATGATACTAATGCTCAGCGTATTTACGTTTTCACTGGCGTATTTATTTCCCGGTGATCCGCTAAGTAATTTAAGTGGCATACCAAGTGGTAACTTTGCACAGCATAGTGAGCTTGAGGATAAATATTTATACAACAGCAATTACTTTATGCAATACATTGCCTTTTTAGGGAGAATATTTCAAGGCGATTGGGGGCTTTCATTTGCCTCTGGTAACAGCGTGTTTAGCCATATTATTGACTTACTACCGGCTACTTTAGAGCTAAGCGTATATGCATTAATTGTATCGGTTGTTATTGGTGTACCTACTGGCATTTTAGGCTCTGGCTATCATAAACGCTGGCCCGACAAACTTATAAACTCTGTCACTATGGTAGGTTATTCAATGCCTGTGTTTTGGCTCGCATTGTTGTTAATAATGGTTTTTTCATTAAAGCTTGGCTGGTTTCCTATGTCGGGCAGAATGGGCCTCCTTTACGAAATACCCGCCAGTACAGGGTTTATATTAATTGATATTGCTCTAGCTGGATTTCCATATAAAGGGATGGCCTTTGTTGATGCGCTGCGTCATTTAACACTCCCTACTATTGTATTGGCCATGTATCCAACCACGGTATTAGTGCGCTTTACTCGCGAGTCTATGCTTAAGGTAATGGATCAAAACTTTATTAAAACAGCTAGGGCAAAAGGCCTTAACCGCCGTCAACTTATCATGCACCATGCACTGCGTAATGCTCTACTACCGGTAATTAAGCAAATTGGTTTGCAATTTAGCACCTTGATAACACTTGCGATGATTACTGAAGTTATTTTTTCTTGGCCGGGTATTGGCCGATGGTTAATCGATAGTATTTATCAGCGCGACTTTCCTGCAATTCAAGGCGGATTAATGGCGGTGTCTTTATTTGTTATTTTAGCCTCTATTACAGCTGAGCTTACTTACACTTTATTCGATCCACTCTCGCGGAATCAGGCCCATGGCAAAGTTTAATTTATTTTCTGAAGAGTCGAATAAATCGCCACTTGCGCGATTTTGGCGCAAATTTAAAAACAATCACCCAGCTTTGGTTGGTTTATGGATATTTATGGCGTTTGCATTATTGGCCGCCACAGCTCCTTTTTTAGCGCCCTATGGCGTAAACCAACAGCATAGTGATGCACTACTCATACCGCCCTCATGGCGAGAAATGGGCGATGTACGCTTTATTTTAGGCACCGATGATTTAGGCCGTGATGTACTCTCGCGCTTAATGAATGGTGCAACATATACGTTTGGACTTTCTGTTGTAGCTGCCCTAATCACGACCCTGTTTGGTGTATTAGTGGGGACTTTTGCAGGGATTAGTAAAGGGTTGCGTTCAAGCTTTTTAAATCATTTACTTGATATAACACTTTCTATTCCTTCTTTGTTATTGGCCATAATAATAATCGCCATACTCGGTCCTGGTTTAATGAATACCGTATGGGCAATTATTTTAGCGTTACTACCGCAATTTATTCACTCGGTGCGCAACCTAATTGTTGATGAATTAAGTAAAGATTACATTACTGCGTTTAGACTCGATGGCGCATCTAATTGGCATATAATATCGCGCGGTATTTTCCCTAATATTTATGAGCATATTGTGGTTATATTCACGATGGCGCTTTCTACTGCGATATTAGATATTTCAGCACTGGGATTTTTAAAATTAGGGGCTCAGCCACCAACGACCGAATGGGGCGCAATATTAGCCGAAAATCTAGGCCTTATTTATTTAGCGCCGTGGACTGTAGCGCTACCTGGTGTACTGTTATTTTTAGCCGTGTTATCTACTAATTTAGTAGGCGATGGCCTGCGACAAGTGCTAAAAGCACGTAAGGCTGATTAAATGCAATTACTCGATGTTCGTAACTTAACAATTGAACTACGTACCTCTGAAACTGTAATTAGAGCTGTAGACAGAGTGAGCTTTAGCTTAAAAGAAGGTGAAGTACATGCGCTTGTGGGCGAGTCTGGCTCTGGCAAAAGCTTAATAGCAAAAGCGATTATTGGTGTATTAAACGAGCGCTGGGATATTACTGCCGACCGTATTCATTGGCGCGGCGTAGACTTAATGCGTTTAAGCCCAGAGAAACGCCGTAAAATAGTAAGCCAAGATATAGCGATGATCTATCAAGACCCAAGTCGCTGCCTTGACCCAACCGCTAAAATATTTGACCAAATTGCCGAAACACTCCCAGAGGTCGCAACTAAAGGTTTCTTTTTAAAACGCAACCGAGAGAGAAAAGACAGAGTAAAGGCGCTTATTCATAAGGTGGGTATTAAAAACCACGAAGCGGTACTAAGTAGTTACCCTCATGAGCTCTCAGAAGGCGTATGTCAAAAAGTAATGATTGCGATGGCCATTGCTCGCACGCCTAAACTTTTAATCGCTGATGAGCCCACTACAGCGCTTGAGAGCACAACTCGCGCACAAGTATTTAGGTTACTAAAAAGCTTAAATCAACTTAAAAACATGTCTATTTTGATGATCTCTCATGAACTGGAAGAGATTGCACATTGGTCGCATGGCATTCATGTTTTATATTGCGGGCAAATGGTTGAAGCAGGCCCAACCCATGAAATATTTAAACAGCCTCGCCATCCATACACGCAAGCATTACTAAAAAGCTTGCCAGACTACGAGCAAGGCTTAGCACATAAAGAACCTTTTTATGCGCTTAAAGGGACTATCCCTACCCTGCAACATTTGCCCATTGGCTGTCGCCTTGGGCCGCGTTGTCCGCAAGCACAAAAAGCCTGTGTGGTTACACCAGCCCTAACTAAGCATCATGGTCATAGTTATGCGTGTCACTTCCCGTTAATTAAGGACATGAAGTAATGCAACCACTGTTAAAAGTACAAGCACTTTGTAAAACCTTTAATGTGCGAGCTGGGCTTTTTTCACGTAAAAAGTTTGAAGTCCTTAAAAACATTTCATTTTGCGTAGGTAAAGGTGAAAGCATTGCCATAATTGGCGAAACAGGCGCAGGTAAAAGTACGTTGGCAAAACTACTTTCAGGAGCTGATAGCGCTGATAGCGGGCAAATTTTGCTCGAGAATAATATTATCGAAGATAATGGCGTACGCGATAATCAATGTCGCCATATTCGTATGATTTTTCAAGATTCAGCTGCATCGCTCAACCCGGGGTTAACCATTGGCGAAATGCTTGATGATTGCCTGCAATATAATACTGAGCTTGATGCTAGTGAACGCACTGAAAAGATTGATGCAACGCTTTCTAAGGTGGGTTTGTTAATTGATCATAAACACTACTACCCGCATATGTTTAGTGTGGGGCAGCTACAGCGTGTAGCGTTTTCTCGTGCATTAATTTTAGATCCTAAGGTGATTGTACTTGATGAAGCTGTTTCATCTTTAGATCCCTCCATACGGGCGCAAATAGTAAACTTGTTACTTAAGCTGCAGCGCGATACAGGCCTTACGTATGTGATGATCACTCATCATTTAAGTTTAGTACGTCACATTAGTGATTTTGTAGTTGTACTTGATAAAGGCGAAGTGGTTGAATACGGTCCTACTGAAGATGTTTTTCAAAACCCTAAATCAAAAGTAACGCAGCGTTTATTAAGCTGCTAAAGCAGATTATAAATACCTAACTTTTTTGTAAGGTAACCGTATTTAACTAGGTCTTCTTGTTAATTGTATTTAATTAACAAGAGATCTCATGCTTAAACAAAAGTTACTACTTAGCCTTTCCCCATTACTCCTTCTATCAGCCTCAGCTATTGCTGATACAAATTGGGTTGGTGGCGTTGATCATTTAGGTTTAACCGTATCAAACTTAGATGCATCCAAAGTATTTTTTACTGATGTACTTGGCTTTAAAACGCTAGGGAATGACCCAGCCTATCCTGCTTATTTTTTATCAAACAATAAAATAACCATTACATTATGGCGCGTGAAAAACGATGCAAAACGTGTGGAGTTTAATCGAGCAGAAAATGTGGGCTTACACCATTTAGCACTCAGTGTTGAAAGTATCAAAAAGTTAAGCGAGCTACATGAACACTTAAAAATGCAAAATAATATTATTATAGAGTTTGCACCCGAAAACTTAGGTAGCGGCCCAACCCAACATATGATGATAAGAGAGCCTAGCGGCAATCGGATTGAGTTTATTGCCAGAGGTAATTAAAAGACAATAAAAAAGGCGCTTTAAAAGCGCCTTTCTTTATGAGCTAAAATTAATTACTCAACAGTTTGTGTAGCCGTTGGTAAGTTAAGCTCAGCATTGGCTTTAAGCGCTTCAATAAATACCATGTAGTTTTTATTAGCTTGCGCCATAGTAATGCTTTGTTTTGCTTGAGGGTCAATATTAGCTGCAACTTGTGCATCCGTTACCGACTTAAGCGCTACAATTGCTGCATCACCATTATTTAAATTAACGAGATCGACTACCGCAGAATCCGCTGGGTGAGCCATTTTAAAAGCTTGAGTCACAATAGCAGGTGAAACAGTGTAGCTTTGACGTGTTAACTGCGCTTCTTGGCGAAGTGTTAAGCTTTGCTCGTTAGCAACATCGTTTAAGCTCTTACCTGCTTGTACTTCTGCAAATAAGCTACGTGCCTTTTCTTTAGCAAGCTCAGATGATTTTTCATTCACTAAACGCGCTTTAATTTCCTCGCTTACTTCGTCTAACGGCTTAGTAGCAGCAGCTTTATGCTCGTTAATACGAACAATGATTGCATGCTCATCGCCAAGCTCAATAACTTCAGAATTTACTTTATCTTCAAGTAAATCAACTGATGTTAATGCTGTAACAACTGCAGGGCTGTTTAACGGCTCTGGTAGAGCATTAAGTGCTAAAAGAGGTGTAGATTTAACTTCCACTTCAGCAACTTCTGCAGCATCATCTAAGCGGTCTGAAATTTCAAATGCAAGTGCACCCATTTCAGTTTGCTTTTCGTAAAATGCATCTATTTTTTCAGCTTGTTCTAATTCAGCACGTAAGTCAGCTTTAACATCGTCATACGCTTTAACTTGTTGTGGTTGAATGTCAGTAAGTTTAATTATGTGATAACCAAACTCAGAAGTAACAACGTCAGAAATATCACCTTTATTTTCAAGCGCGAAAGCCGCGTCTTCAAATGCAGGGTCCATTACATCACGCTCAATCCACTCAAGATCGCCGCCCATTTCGCCACTAACGATATCGTCAGACGATGATTGTGCTAACTCAGCAAAGTCTGCACCTTGCTCTAGCTGTGCATGAAGAGCATTGGCTTTTTCTTTTGCTGCATCATCGTCTTCACTGTTATCAATTAAGATATGTGATACGCGACGCTTTTCTGGCTCAACGTATTGTGCTTTGTTTTGCTCATAATACGCTTTAACGTCATCCTCGGTTACCGATTCAACATTGATATCTGCTGCTTTAAGCTCAATGTAACTTACTGAAATAAGCTCTGGAGATAAAAATTGAGATGCGTTTAAGTCGTAGTAATCAGATACTTCTTGATCTGATACTTCAACATTCGCGGCAAGTGCCTCTTTGTTTACAACTACGTAATCAATACTACGAGTTTGCTGCTGAAGAGCAATTGCGCTTTTCAGCTCGCTCTCTAGAGCAAAGTCTGTACCTGCAACAGCAGATACTACCTGGCTGCGTGTCATATCTTTACGTAAATATTCACGAAAAGCATCTGGTTGAAAATTCATTTGACGAATTACTTGTAGGTAACGGTCGTTATTAAATTTTTCACCAATTTGAAAGTACGGTAATTCTAAAATTGTTTTACGTACACTTTCGTCGCTTACGCGAAGGCCTAAATCAGCCGCTAGCTGTGATTGCAATTCTTGTTGTACTAAGCGGTCAACTACACCTTGACGAATTTGTGCCATGTAATTTGGATCAGCTGCAATTTGTGTAAAGTATTCACCAAATTGTTGCTCTAAACGGCTACGTTCATTTTGGTAAGCACGGTTAAAATCGGTTTGACTAATTTTAATTCCATTTACTTCAGCAACGGGTTGTTCTGTGGTTTGACCTAAGTAACTACCGATCCCTGCTAAGGCAAAAGATAAAATCACCGCGCCTAAAATTATTTTGGCTACAGGTCCTTGCGAACCTTCTCTGATTTTCTCAAGCATTTGTTTATCTCTTTTTGATCAAGGTATTTTACCTTGTCACATGTAAAAAAAGCGTATCTTACCAGATACGCTTTTTCACTTGAAGTAACTGGCGGAAAAGTTACTTAACTCATCTGTTGTGGTGAATCAGTAACTTTACACTCGCCATAACTAATGTGTTTAAAACAGTGATTAGTTTACTGCGTCTTTAAGCGCTTTACCGGCTTTGAAAGCTGGAATAGTTGCAGCAGCAATTTGGATAGTTTCACCAGTTTGCGGGTTACGGCCTGAACGTGCAGCACGTTCACGTACTGAGAAAGTACCAAAACCTACAAGTGCAACTGAGTCGCCATCTTTTAGCGCGCCAGATACAGATTCGATGAATGAATCTAGTGCACGACCTGCAGCCGCTTTAGAAATGTCAGCATCAGCTGCGATTTGATCGATTAATTGAGATTTATTCACAATATCATCCTCTTTCATTGTTATTATCAAGAGCGATGGTTTTTTAAACTAACATCACTTTTTTGAAAATTTTAGAGCAAACTTTTAATGCCCACATGATTATATTTTTCTTAAGCCTAGGCCCCGTAAGGGCTAGGCTTGAAAACCAGTGCTTAACTTATCATACCGTTTAGATTTGAAAAGCCCTAAAAAGCACTTTTTTTATGTTTTTTCTTGGTTTTTAGGTGTTTCGACCGAAAAACTCTCAACAGGATGCACTAAAGCAAGCTTTAACACCTCGTCAATCCAAGTAACTGGGTGAATATCAAGACCTGCCAGCACGTTGTCTGGTATCTCTTTTAAGTCACGTTCGTTAATTTTTGGAATGATCACTGTTTTAATTCCACCACGATGCGCCGCTAATAACTTCTCTTTTAAACCACCAATAGGAAGTACTTCACCGCGTAGTGTAATTTCACCTGTCATTGCAACATCTGCTCGTACAGGATTACCCGTTAAGCTAGATACAAGACCCGTTACCATTGCTGCGCCCGCACTAGGACCATCTTTTGGTGTTGCGCCCTCAGGTACGTGTACGTGAATATCACGTTTTTCGTAAAAGTCGCTGTTAATACGGAAAGTATCTGCTCGATTACGCACAACCGTCATTGCCGCTTGAATCGACTCTTGCATTACATCGCCAAGAGAACCGGTGTAACTTAACTTGCCTTTACCTGGCACTGCCGCACATTCAATTGTTAGCAAATCACCGCCAACTTCTGTCCATGCTAAGCCTGTAACTTGACCAATACGGTCGCCATCTTCAGCTTTGCCATAGTCAAAGCGCTGCACACCTAAAAAGTCTTCTAGGTTATCTTGATTGATGGTCACTATTTTAGTGTCCTTTTCAAGTAAGATATTTTTAACTGCTTTACGACATAGTTTCGAAATTTCGCGCTCTAAGTTACGTACACCCGCTTCACGTGTGTAATAACGAATAATGCCAATAATTGCGCTGTCTTCGATAACTATTTCAGACTCTTTTAAACCGTTACGTTTAACTTGTTTAGTAATTAAGTGCTCTTTTGCAATGTTTAGCTTTTCATCTTCGGTGTAACCCGACAAGCGAATAACTTCCATACGATCTAATAATGGACCAGGAATGTTAAAGCTGTTTGATGTTGCTACAAACATAACGTCAGATAAATCGTAATCGACTTCAAGATAGTGATCGGCAAAATGACTGTTTTGTTCCGGATCAAGCACCTCTAACAATGCTGATGCTGGGTCGCCGCGCATGTCCGATGACATTTTATCGATTTCATCTAATAAGAATAATGGGTTTTTAACGCCCACTTTTGTCATGTTTTGAATTAGCTTACCTGGCATTGAACCTATGTATGTACGACGATGACCGCGAATCTCAGCTTCATCACGTACGCCGCCAAGCGCCATACGAACATACTTACGACCAGTCGAACGTGCAATAGATTGCCCAAGTGATGTTTTACCAACACCTGGTGGTCCAACTAAACATAAAATTGGCCCTTTGAGCTTATTAGTACGCTGTTGTACTGCGAGGTACTCAATAATGCGTTCTTTTACTTTATCTAAGCCGTGGTGATCGCTATCAAGAATTTTTTGTGCGCCTGCTAAGTCTTTTTTCACTTTAGAGCGTTTTTTCCATGGCACATTAATTAATGTATCTATGTATGAACGCACTACAGTTGCTTCTGCAGACATTGGCGACATCATTTTAAGCTTATTGAGCTCTGTAGTTGCCTTTTCTTTAGCTTCATCAGGCATGCCAGAATCTTCAATACGCTTTTTAAGCGCTTCAAATTCATCAGGCACATCATCAAGCTCACCAAGTTCTTTTTGAATGGCTTTCATTTGCTCATTGAGGTAATACTCGCGCTGAGATTTTTCCATCTGCTTTTTAACGCGGGTACGAATTTTCTTCTCAACTTGCAATAAGTCTATTTCGCCTTCCATTAGTGCCATTAAATATTCAAGACGTTCTGTGACACTTGAAATTTCGAGCACTTTTTGTTTTTCAGGTACTTTAAGCGGCATATGCGCTGCCATTGTGTCGGCAAGACGTGCTGGCTCATCAATACCTGAAACCGAAGTTAGTACTTCAGGTGGAATTTTTTTATTTAGCTTTACATAGCCTTCAAACTGGCTAATTGCGCTTCGGATAAAAATATCTTGCTCTTGTTCATCTACAGAATCAGATTCAATAAATTGAGCATTAGCGACAAAAAAGTCATCGTTATCTACAAATTCTTCAATTTGTGCGCGCTGTGTACCTTCGACTAAAACTTTAACTGTACCGTCTGGTAATTTTAATAACTGAAGTACAGTGGCAATAGTACCGATACGATAAATATCATCTTGCTCTGGTTCATCTACAGTTGCATCTTTTTGTGCAACCAAGAAAATTTGTTTGTCTTTGTCCATTGCCGCTTCTAGGCATTTTATTGATTTTTCACGGCCAACAAAAAGCGGGATCACCATGTGCGGGTATACCACAACATCGCGCAGTGCAAGGACTGGGATTTCGACTCGGTCGGTTCTCTCAAGCGTCATTATAGTTTCTCTTCGCACTTCATTTATTTTAAAGATTACTCAAGTATATGGGGATAACCTAATTAAAGTTCAACAATTTTCCCTAACTCGATTAAATTAATTATAAAAAAAGGAGCCTAAGGCTCCTTTTTCCATTCAAATAGCTTAAAAACTATTCTGATGCAGCTTTATCTTGTTTATTATTTTCATAAATCAAGATTGGATCTGACTCACCTTTAATAACGGTTTCATCAATAACTACTTTGCTTACATCATCCATTGAAGGAAGCTCGTACATAGTATCAAGTAGTACACCTTCAACAATTGAACGAAGACCACGTGCGCCTGTTTTACGCTCCATTGCTTTGTGGGCAATTGCAGCTAAGGCATCATCGCGAAACTCAAGTTCAACGTCTTCCATACCAAACAATACTGAAAACTGTTTAGTAATCGCGTTTTTAGGTTCACTCAATATTTGTACAAGAGCTGCTTCATCAAGTTCTGTTAGCGTAGCCACTACCGGCAAACGACCTATAAACTCAGGAATTAAGCCATATTTAACTAAATCTTCTGGCTCTACATCTTTAAATGTTTCACTTAAAGAACGACTCGCCGCAGACTCTTTTACGCTAACGCCAAAACCGATACCGGTGTTTTTATGGCTACGTTGCTCAATTACTTTATCTAGGCCTGAAAATGCACCACCACAAATAAACAAGATTTTAGATGTATCTACTTGTAAAAACTCTTGCTGTGGATGTTTACGACCACCTTGCGGTGGAACAGAAGCAACGGTGCCTTCAATCAGTTTAAGTAGCGCCTGTTGAACGCCCTCGCCTGATACGTCACGCGTAATTGAAGGATTATCTGATTTACGAGAAATCTTGTCAATTTCATCGATGTAGACAATACCGCGCTGTGCTTTTTCAACATCGTAATCGCACTTTTGTAAAAGCTTTTGAATGATGTTTTCAACATCTTCACCTACATAACCTGCTTCGGTTAATGTAGTGGCATCGGCCATAGTAAACGGCACGTCAAGTAGGCGCGCTAATGTTTCTGCAAGTAATGTTTTACCACTACCTGTTGGGCCGATAAGCAAAATATTACTTTTACTTAATTCAATGTCTTGCTTAGTCGATTGGTTACGTAGGCGTTTATAATGGTTATAAACGGCAACAGACAATACTTTTTTAGCATGGTCTTGACCAATAACATAATCGTCTAAGTGTTTACGAATTTCTTTTGGTACAGGTAGTTTGTCAGACGTATCATGCTTAGGAGCAATGTCTTTGATCTCTTCCCTGATAATATCGTTACACAACTCTACACATTCATCACAAACGTATACTGAAGGGCCTGCAATTAATTTACGCACTTCATGTTGGCTTTTGCCACAAAAAGAGCAGTATAACAATTTATTACTTTTGTCGCCGTCTGTAGGAGTGTCAGACATTCAGCTACCTCATTTTATTACGTTGGCCACCAAAACTATTGGCGGCTATTTCAATACGCTTTAACTATACCAAAATTTATTGGTTTTCGCATAGTAACTCAAAGCGGCAAACAGGTAGTCCTGCTTACCAAGCGCTTACTTTTTGTCGCGATTTGTAAACACAGAGTCTACCAAGCCGTAATCTACAGCTTGCGAAGCACTCATGAAGTTATCACGATCAGTGTCTTTAGAGATAATATCTAATGGTTGGCCTGTATGCTCAGCCATTAAGCGGTTAAGCTTATCTTTAATAGACAGAATTTCTTTAGCGTGTATTTCAAAGTCAGATGCTTGACCTTGAAAACCACCTAATGGTTGGTGAATCATCACACGTGAGTTTGGTAGGCAAAAACGCTTACCTTTAGCACCAGCAGTAAGTAAAAAAGCACCCATGCTTGCAGCTTGACCTACACATATTGTACTTACATCTGGTTTGATGAAGTTCATTGTGTCGTAAATAGCCATACCCGCAGTTACTGAACCACCTGGTGAGTTGATATATAAAAAGATATCTTTATCAGGGTTCTCTGATTCTAAAAATAGCATTTGCGCTAAGATCAGATTTGCCATGTTGTCTTCAACTTGACCTGTTAAAAAGATAATACGCTCTTTTAATAATCTCGAATAAATATCATACGAGCGCTCGCCTTTTGGTGTTTGTTCAACAACCATTGGGACCAATGCATTTAGGGGATCTGTAATACCAGTATTCATACTTATTTAATTCCTTATGCGCTTATACTTATCCTTATTATAAGGAAGCATAGTTATCGTTTTTCGCAAATTTAGAGCCAAAAACTAAAATGGCCCGGGCACGCTGTATAAACAGAGTAACACGAGCCATTTAATCGTTAGCGAGAGCTTAAGTCAATGACTTATTAAGCACCTTGCTGTGGATTCATGATGTCATCAAATGCTTTTTCAACATCAGTAACAACTGCTTTAGCTAAAATAGCTTCAACAGCTTGCTCTTCCATTGCTACATTACGCATTTGCTGCATAAGTTGATCATTACCTTTGTAGTATTCTACTACTTCAGTTGGATCTTCGTATGCAGAAGCTACTGTTGCGATTAATGCTTCAACTTTAGCATCATCAACTTTGATGTCGTTAGCTTTAATCACTTCACCTAATAAAAGGCCAGTTTTTACACGTGTTACAGCTTGCTCGTGGAACAATTCAGCTGGAAGCTCTGGCATGTTTTGAGCATCGCCGCCAAAACGTTGAGCTGCTTGCTGACGTAGAGCATCAACTTCTTGATCAACAAGTGCTTTAGGCACTTCGATTTCGTTGTTAGCTAAAAGACCTTTGATTGCTTGGTCTTTAACGCTTGCTTTAACCGCTTGGTCTAGCTCACGTGTCATGTTCTTTTTAACTTCTTCTTTAAGCGCGTCTACGCCGCCTTCGGTAACACCGAATTTAGTTGCAAACTCTTCGCTTAATTCTGGTAATTCTTGCGCTTCAACTTTTTTCACTGTGATAGTGAATTGAGCCGCTTTACCTTTTAAGTTTTCAGCGTGGTAATCATCAGGGAAAGTTACATCAGCAACTACTTCTTCGCCTGCTTTTTTACCTACGATGTTATCTTCAAAACCTGGGATCATACGACCTTGGCCAAGTTCTAATGGGAAGTCTTCAGCTTTGCCGCCTTCAAATACTTCACCGTCGATAGTACCTACGAAATCAACTGTTACACGGTCGTTTTCGCCAGCAGCTGCATCAACATCAGCCCACGCTGCGTGTTGCTTACGAAGTGTTTCTAGCATGTTAGCTAAATCTTCGTCAGTTACTGTTACTGCTGGTTTTTCAACAGTAATTTTATCTAAACCTTGAACTTCAACTTCAGGGTAAACTTCAAACGTTGCTGAGAATTCTAAATCTTTACCTGCTTCAAGTGATTTAGGAGCGAATGTAGGCGCGCCAGCTGGGTTGATTTTTTCAGAAACGATTGCTTCAATGTAATTACGTTGCATTACTTCGCCAGCAACTTCTTGACGAACTGCAGGGCCAAAACGCTTGTTAATTACAGATACTGGAACTTTACCAGCACGGAAACCATCTATACGCTGTGTTTTTGACAGTTGTTGTAGGCGTTTTTTTACTTCGGTCTCAACGTTCTCTGAAGGAACGGTGATAGTTATACGGCGCTCAAGGCCTTGGGTCGTCTCAACAGAAACTTGCATGATTTACCTCAATATTCAATTTTGGCGACTGTTCGCCTTCCTTTACAAACAAAGTGTTCTGCATGAGTCTTGATAAAGTTTAAGCGGTTTTTCACACTTAAAAGCATCCGTCGCTACCATGAGACACCATTGCTGCTTTGCCCTTCGGGCACTATGTTAAACAATAGACGCGGCATTATAACCTAATATTTATGATAGTCGAGTATAGGGGGCAATTATTTGGACTAGATAAGGGACTATAAAGACTAACTGAATAAAAAACAGGCTAACTACGGACTAAATAGAATAAAATAGAAATTATTTAATAGAATTATAGGCTAACAGATTTAGATTTATAACTTAGAGGAGTTTACTTATTGTTCTTATTGGATAAGAAAATGGTCGGCGATGCAGGATTTGAACCTGCGACCCCTTGGACCCAAACCAAGTGCGCTACCAAACTGCGCTAATCGCCGACATTGAAGAGTTAACTTCTTTTTTCATACTGAACACTTAAACTGAGAGTTTAAGACCATTTTAAGAAAATGGTCGGCGATGCAGGATTTGAACCTGCGACCCCTTGGACCCAAACCAAGTGCGCTACCAAACTGCGCTAATCGCCGATATTCGTTGTAAATGGGGTGACTGATGGGGCTCGAACCCACGACAACCGGAATCACAATCCGGGGCTCTACCAACTGAGCTACAATCACCGCTATATTTACATGTTTTCAAATGGTGCACCCAGAAGGATTCGAACCTTCGACCGACGCCTTAGAAGGGCGTTGCTCTATCCAGCTGAGCTATGGGCGCATCGAAAACTTCATAGTTTACCAATAAGCTATTCGATTATAAAAAATTATAAAAAATTATAAAAAAATGGTCGGCGATGCAGGATTTGAACCTGCGACCCCTTGGACCCAAACCAAGTGCGCTACCAAACTGCGCTAATCGCCGAAACTTATTATTGTTAGCGAGTGACCTCGTTGACAACGGGGTGCATAATAGTGATTTGACGGGGTTAGGTCAAACGTTTTTTTAAGAAAACCAATCAAGTGCTCATTTTTAGTGCACAATGGTTAAATATTACAATAGTCGGCTGAATTTTAAACTATTTAACAGCTCAAACGTTATATACCTTAAAAGCAACTTGGCGCTGCTATGCTTTTCTGCGAAAATAGTAGGCATATTATAAAACGAGTTAAATAAAGAGCGTATTTTTCTTTATTAGCATTTTTACCCCTATTTTATTGTGCATTCGTTTTTAGAGTATCGGTATCTAGTTAATTAACCCCAATTAAAGGTCACCCATGACGGCAAACATCATTGATGGTAAGGCAATCGCAAAACAAGTACGTAGCGCTGTAGCAGAACGCGTAAGTGAACGTGTAGCAAATGGTTTACGTGCACCAGGACTTGCAGTAGTACTTGTAGGACTTGATCCAGCAAGCCAAGTTTATGTTGGTTCAAAACGTAAAGCCTGTGAAGAAGTAGGTTTTATCTCTAAATCATTTGATTTACCAGCAGACACACAAGAGCAAACTCTTTTAGATTTAATTGACGAGCTAAATAATGATGCCGAAGTTGATGGGATTTTAGTGCAGTTACCACTGCCAAAAGGCCTTGATGCTGAAAAGATTTTAGAACGCATTACCCCACATAAAGATGTTGATGGATTTCATCCATATAACATTGGTCGATTAGCACAGCGTATGCCTGCTCTTCGCCCATGCACGCCTAAAGGTATTATTACCTTACTTGATTCAACGGGTGTACGTTATAAAGGGATGCATGCCGTGGTAGTTGGCGCGTCAAATATTGTTGGTCGTCCAATGTCGTTAGAGCTTTTATTAGCCGGTTGTACAACCACAGTGTGCCATAAGTTTACTCAAGACTTAGAAACACATGTTCGCCGCGCTGACTTATTAGTTGTGGCAGTGGGTAAACCTGAATTTATACCTGGAGATTGGATAAAAGAAGGCGCTATCGTTATCGATGTAGGCATTAACCGTTTAGATACGGGTAAATTAGTCGGTGATGTTCAATACAGTGTAGCTGAACAAAAAGCGCATTTTATTACACCTGTACCGGGTGGCGTTGGCCCGATGACTGTCGCAAGCTTAATTGAAAACACACTTGAAGCATGTGAGAAATATCACAGCTAAGCAGTTAAAAAATCAAAAAAGGGTTGCCATTTGGCAACCCTTTTTTAGTTAAACGTGAATTACTTTGAACGTTTACGCTTTACGCCACGTTGTTTTACCGGCTGAATCTTCAAGTATTACGCCTAATGCATTAAGCGCATCACGTGCTTCATCAGCAGCAGCCCAGTTTTTACTCGCACGTGCTTCATTACGTTTCACAATTAATGCTTCAATTGTCGCAACTTCGTCGTCATCTTGCCCGCCTTGTAAAAAAGCTTCCGGTGCTTGTTGAGCAACCCCTAGCACTTCACCAAGGCTGCGCAATATAAAGGCTAATTTGCCAGCTTGGCCTGCGTCACTTTCTTTTACGCGGTTTAATTCTTTAGCAAGTTCGAACAACACAGGTAGTGCTTCTGGTGTATTAAAGTCATCATTCATTGCTTTTCTAAACTTAGCAACAAACTCATTGCCTTCTAAGTCGCACTCTACCGGTACGACATCACGAAGCGCTGTATAAATGCGTTCAAGTGATGAACGCGCTTGGTCTAAATTTTCTTGTGAGTAATTTAATTGGCTGCGGTAATGCCCTGAAATTAAAAAGTAACGAACAGATTCAGCGTCGTATGCTTTTAAAACCTCACGCACAGTAAAAAAGTTATCTAACGACTTAGACATTTTTTCTTTATTTACTTGCACCATGCCAGTATGTATCCATGTATTTACATACTTGCCGTTGTTTGCACAGCACGACTGGGCAATTTCGTTTTCATGATGTGGAAACTGTAAATCAGACCCGCCACCGTGAATATCAAAATGCTCTCCTAAGTGTTTTGAGCTCATTGCCGAACATTCAATATGCCAACCAGGACGCCCATCACCCCACGGTGATGACCATGATGGCTCACCTGCTTTGGCTTTTTTCCATAACACAAAATCAAGTGGATCGTCTTTATCTTGAGCCACTTCTACGCGAGAACCTGATTGCAACATAGTTAGATCTTGCTGAGAAAGCGCACCATATTGCTCAAACGTTGATACATCAAACAAAACATCGCCATCAGCTGCAACATAGGCATGGCCTTTTTCAATCAAGCGCTTAACCATAGCGATGATTTCATCCATATGGCTTGTAACTGTTGGTTCAATATCTGGGCGTAGCATATTTAGGCTATCAAAATCTTCATGCATCGCTTTAGTCATGCGCACAGTTAAGTCGTTTATTGACTCACCATTTTCATTTGCACGTTTAATTATTTTATCGTCGATATCTGTAATGTTACGTACATATTTTAAATCGTAACCAATATGACGTAAGTAGCGCACAATAACGTCAAAACCAACAAAAGTACGAGCGTGTCCAATATGGCAGTAATCATAAATGGTGATACCACACACATACATGTCGATTTTGCCTTCGACCATAGGTTTAAATTGCTCTTTTTGTCGCGTGAGTGTGTTGTATATATTTACCATTTACTTTGAGTCCTTGACTATTTACTTGAACAGTTATGTTACCACTTGAAAAGCCCCTGCTCTAGCGCTTTATAACAAACCAAACATCTACTTTGTTAATCTTAGCCAACTACGATAAAATAGCGCCAATATTTAAACCAGATATAGGAAAACACATGGTTGTTCTACACACCAATTTTGGTGACATCACCATTAAAATGTTTGAGCAAGAAGCTCCAAACACTGTTAAAAACTTTTTAGAGTATGCAAATGCTGATTTTTTCAACGGCACTATCTTTCATCGTGTAATCGATGGTTTTATGGTTCAAGGCGGTGGTTTTGTACCAGGTATGGAACAAAAAGAAGTTAACGACCCAATTAAAAATGAAGCTAATAATGGCCTATCTAACAAGATAGGTACTTTAGCAATGGCACGTACACCTGATCCTCATTCAGCTACAGCGCAGTTTTTCATTAACGTGAATAACAACGACTTTTTAAACCACAGTAGCGAAACATCGCAAGGCTGGGGTTACTGTGTTTTTGCTGAAGTAGTAGAAGGCATGGACGTAGTAAATAAAATAAAAGGCGTAGCAACAGGTAGTACTGGTTTTCACCAAGACGTGCCTCTTGAAGATGTGATCATCGAAAGCGTTACTGTTAGCTAATAGTAAGTTTACCCACGTAATGTGGAGTATCAGCGGGCATTTACGCAATGTGTATACGCCCGCTTTATTTATATCGAAAAGACTGACCTATGACTCGCCAAACTTACTTTATTGCAGATTTACACCTAAGCGAAAACCGCCCCGACATTAGCGCTGCATTTTTTGACTTTTTAAATACGCATATACTAAATAAAGATGTAGATGCACTTTATATTTTGGGTGATTTTTTTGAAGTATGGGTTGGAGATGACTACATTACAGCGCTGAGTGCCGATGTAGCAAAGCATTTAAGCGCCGTTAATGATGGTGGGACACCTGTTTATTTTATACATGGCAACCGTGATTTCATCATGCGCAAGCAATATGCAGACATGGCCGCAATGACTTTACTCGATGAACAAACAGTCATTGATTTATATGGTACGCCTACCGTTATTTTACATGGCGACGAAATGTGTACTCAAGATACTGAGTATCAAAAATTTCGTAAAAAAAGCCGTGGTTGGTGGTGGCCAAAATTAATGCTTGCAATGCCACTTTGGTATCGTAAAAAAATAGCGCGTAATGCCCGTGAAAAAAGTAAGTTGAGCCAAGCTGATAAACCTATCGAAATTTTAGACGTTGTAGATGAAGCCGTGCTTGCCACCTTTGCCAAACATAACGTTACTAATATGATTCATGGTCATACTCACCGCCCTAATGTTCATACCTATAAAGTTAATGAACAAACGCTTACTCGTACAGTGCTAGGTGACTGGTATACCCAAGGCTCTTATTTAGTCGTTACCCCTCAATCACAAGAATTAATTAGCACGCCTTTCGCATAATTTAAAATCCTGACTATTATTTAACTATATATTTGAATAATAGTGAGAGGTTTAATGATTAAGCTGTTAATTTTCATCGTAGTAATTGCCATTCCTACCAAAGTATTTAGCGAGCAAACATGGCAAATTGTTACTGAAAACTACCCTCCCTATTTTAGCGAAAACCTTCCTGATAACGGTTGGTTATATGAAATCACTCAATCAGCCCTTAAAACTCAAGGCATTAATAGCGAAGCCGAGTTTACGACATGGGACCGCGCCCTAAAGCTATTAGAAAAAAAGAGAAAAACAGCTATTTTAGGCGCTTTTTATTCATTAAAAAGAAATGAAGTTTTTTACTACTCTCGCCCACTTGCAGTTGCTCATTCTGGAATTTTTAAACGCAAAGAGAGTGCTATTAACTTCGATGGTACAGTTAAATCATTAACACCTTATAGTATTGGTACAGAAGACAATGCCTTTGTAAGCCAAGAGTTTACAAGAAATACTGAGCTGGCAATAACATCCACTAAAAGCCTTCCTACAAGTTTATACCTGCTACAACAAGGACGTATTGATTTGGTCGCAGGCACTAAAGAAGTAGGGAAGTATTGGCTTGAGCACAATAACGAAGTTGATTTAGATAAGAATAAAATTGAGTACTTATTGCCAGATCTTGCTTCTCATAAACTATATTTAGTTGTCTCTAAATCAAATTACAGGGCAAAAGAGTACTTACAAAAGTTTAATAGAGGGATTGATATAATAATTGAAAACGGAAGCATTGCTGAAATCATGAAGAAACACAATTTCAGCAATCAAAAAACAGCTGAATACATTAATTTTTTAAAAGAAAATTAGCTTTCTGCTATTGGCAGGCCACTATGAAACTTAAAATCTTCATCCTGTGATGAAATTAATTCGGCTTCAATCTCGCCAAATTCTTTAACTCGTTCGGTAATATCAAAATCAGCAATTTCTTGCGCTAAAGTTAGATAATCTTGGTAATGACGGGCTTCAGAGCGCAGCAGCGAAATATAAAAATCACCTAAACGTTTGTCAACATGCGGCGCAAGCTTTGCGAAACGCTCACATGAACGCGCCTCAATGTAAGCGCCTACAATTAATTTATCAACAAGGGCGTTTGGCTCAAACGTTTTAACATGACGAAGCATGCCTTTTGCATAACGACATGGTGTAATGCTTTGGTACTCTACACCGTACTCGTCCATAATTTCGAGCACTTGGTAAAAATGATGCAACTCTTCTTTTATCAACAATACCATTTTATCAATTAAATCTTGTCCATATGGCGAATTAGATTTAGGAATTATTGATTTAGTTAGCTTATTTTTAGCCGCGAGATCACGCCAATTTCCTTCACGCTTATAAATAAGCGTTTCAAATGGCTTTAGCCACTCGAGTAAGGCATCACTGCCCTCTTTATCAACAGCGTATTTACGTATTAAAAACATCGCACTTTGAGCCGCTTTTAACTCACAAATTAAGTGATCGATTAAGATTACTGATAAGTTCTCTTTTTTAATTGCCTGCTCCACCCACTGCTGTGGGGTTGTACACACTAAAAAGTTATTGATCGGCTCTAAAAGTTGGCTATGTGGCACGTTGACTGCTCATTACTAAATAAATTTGATATGCCATTATTTTAACACGAAATTTTGTTTGGGATAAATCAAAGCCCTAACCTGTGCAAAATGTTAATAGTGAGTTAACTTGACTTTGCAAAATAAGTGAACCATAACTGTACATAGACTGTATAAAAATAAACCAACCAAAACAGTAATACGTTCCTTTTATGGAGTAAGTACTATGATATTAAATCACCTCTGGGGCATTTATGCTCACCCACTTGAAGAATGGCAAACAATAGATAATCGCCATGAAAGTTTAACCTATAGTTTGTCGCATATTTTACTGATTGCTTTGTTTCCTTCAATAATGGGTTATTACTCATCTGTTTATTTAGGATGGAGTATAGGCGCAGGCGATCCTGTATTTTTAACGCACGATAGTGCGCTATTAATTGCAGTTGCAATGTATTTTGCTTTAATAGCGGGTGTTTTTGCATTGGCGTATTTGGCTCATTGGATGGCCGTTACATTTGGCTCTAAGCCTACATTTACACAAACACTTGAACTTGCAGCTTATACTGCAACACCTGTGTTTATGTCGGCGCTTGCCGCCTTTTGGCCTGTACTTTGGTTTGTAGTGTGTATTGGAATTATTGCACTAGCTTACTCGGTCTACTTACTTTATACCGGCGTACCAATACTTATGCATATTCCAGAAGAGCGTGGCTTTATTTATGCCAGCTCGGTTGTAACGTGTGGATTAATATTACTAGTTATTATTTTAGCTGTAACAGCTATGCTTTGGACAAATGGGATTGTTAGTCCAATGTTTACTTAATAAAGTTTAGCTAAAAAAGAGTCGTGTTTGATAGAAATGTTCCCTTTCTTTCCTTCGCAAAAAAGGAGCTAATTAGCTCCTTTTTTTATGTAACGACTTTTTATTAACTAATTATTAATCAGCTTCGTTTTCGTCTTGGTTGTGAATCTCTAAACTTGAAGACATCGCACTTTCGCGGGTGCTTTTTGCTGAATCGTTACGTAGCTCATCAATACGATTTAAATAGTTTTGATCAATGTCGCCTGTAATATATTGCCCATCAAATACTGAGGTTTCAAACTTAGTAATTTCAGGATTTTCTTGGCTAACCGCAGCTATTAAATCTTTTAACGATTGAAAGATTAAACCGTCAGAACCAATACTTGCATTAATATCTTCCACTTCACGTCCGTGAGCAATAAGCTCTGCTGCTGAAGGCATATCAATACCGTACACATTAGGGAAGCGTATTTCAGGCGCTGCGGATGCAAAGTAAACATTTTTAGCACCAGACTCTCGAGCCATTTCAACAATTTGTGCTGATGTTGTACCACGAACAATTGAGTCATCAACCAATAATACGTTTTTACCTTTAAACTCGCGATCAATTGCATTTAGCTTTTGACGCACTGATTTTTTACGCATCTCTTGGCCAGGCATGATAAATGTACGACCGATATAACGGTTTTTAACAAAACCTTGGCGATACGGTAAATCAAGCACACGTGCAATTTCCAGTGCTACATCGCATGAAGTTTCTGGGATTGGGATAACTACATCAATGTCTTTATCAGCCCATTCGCGTGCAATTTTTTCACCTAGTTTTGTGCCCATGTTTACGCGTGTTGCGTACACAGACATACGGTCTATTGTTGAATCAGGTCGAGCAAAATAAACAAATTCAAAAATACACGGCGAGTAAGATGCTTTATCTGCACAACTAAGTGAATGAAATTCACCTTCTTCTGTAACATATATAGCTTCACCAGGGGCAACGTCACGTACAAACTCAAAACCATCCGGTTTTAACGCAACGCTTTCTGAGGCGAACATGTACTCAGTGCCTTTTGCAGTCTCACGTTTGCCAAATACAAGTGGGCGGATACCATTAGGGTCGCGAAAAGCAACAATACCGTGACCAATGATCATAGCAATTGTTGCATAACCACCGCTTACTTTATTATTTACCTCGGTTACCGCAGTAAATATATCTTCAGGGTCTAAATGCAACTTATCAGATTTACTTAGTTCATGTGCCATGATGTTGAGTAAGATTTCTGAATCAGATGTTGTATTTACATGACGACGTGCTTCTGAGAATAACTGCTCTTTTAAAGCTTCTGCATTAGTAAGGTTGCCATTATGGGCAAGTGCTATACCAAACGGTGAGTTAACATAAAAAGGCTGTGCTTCAGATGAGCTTGAAGACCCTGCTGTAGGATAGCGCACATGGCCAAGACCTATCGTACCTTGTAGTCGTTTCATATGACGAGTGTGAAAGGCATCTTTCACTAAGCCATTTGCTTTGCGTAAGCTGAACGTATTATTCTCAATGGTAATGATACCCGCGGCATCTTGACCACGGTGCTGCAAAACAGTTAAGCCATCATAAATCGCCTGATTGACAGGGGATGTTCCGACTATTCCAACGATACCACACATGTAATTTATCCTCGCCGATTAACGGTTTACTGAATTTAAAAAGCTCGAGTTGTTTTCTAGGTACGAAAAGAACCATTCAACAACAAAGCCAAATTCTGGAATCAAAATAGAATTGCCCCACCAGTGCGTATTGGGTGCACCAGTAAAAGCATCAAGAAAGAAGAGTAACGCGCTCACGACCAACACGCCTCGTAGAGCACCAAACACTATGCCAAAGACACGGTCGGTACCCGATAAACCAGTACGATGTACGAGCTCACCTAAAATGTAGTTTAGTAAACCGCCCAACAGTAGCGTCGCAAAGAATAATATGGCTATGGCCGCCGCATTTCTTAAAAGGGGTTCAGAAATGGTTGTTAGGAAGGAAGCTAAATATTGGTAAAATAAGCTAGAGATGATAAAGGCGCCAGCCCATACCGCTAATGACATTGCTTCTTTTACAAAGCCGCGTATTAAACCGATGATGGTAGACAATACAATGATGCCAATAATGGCGTAATCAACCCAGATCATAAGAACCAATTAGTCGCTAATTTGGGGCGCATTCTATACCCAAACATCGTTAGTATGCAAGTTTAAACGGGAGATTACTGGGTTGTAGTTAATACAAAAAATTAACATTCTAGTGTAGGTATTGTGAGATAAAGATAATGATAAAAAAAATATAAATAAATAAAAAAAAGGCTTGTTATACAAGCCTTTTTAAAATTATTTTGTTACTTCGTACTGCGTAACTTTACCATTTAATTTAGTAAGCTCTTTGAGCTGGGGGAGCTGCTTTTGTAATTCACTTTTATCAAGCGAAGGACCAACAAATACTTTGGTTAGTGTCCCATTTGGGGTTTTAATCGGTTTAGTAAACGTTTTAAACCCTTCAGCCTTTAATTTAGCCTGTAATGCTTTAACGTTTGCAACATGTGAAAAACTACCTAATTGAATAACATAGGCCATACTCGTTAGGTTTTCATCACTTTTACGTGGTGCAATTGGCTCTGGCTTAGCTTGAACAGGCGCTTTTGTAATTGGTGTAGCTTTGGGTTCTATAGTTGCTTCAACAACTTTATCTTCCACAGCGTAATCACTCTCATCCATCGCGCTTTGCTGCTCAAAAGCTTCATCGTCAGCTTGAATGTCTTCAATTTCATCTTGCTTTAGTGGCTCAGCATTAGCCATATTTTCATCAATTGACTCTTGAAGATCGATTGTTTTGAACTCAGGGCGGTCTGGGATCGCTTTAAAGCCTTCTTTATAATGCACTTTTTCGCCATCGAGTATATTAGGGATAAACACAATTGCTGCGATCACCACTATACTTGTTCCGACTAAGCGATTAATAAAACTTGAGTTCACCGACATCCTCTCTATTTTTTAAAGTAATTAATAGCGCCAGCAACTGTAAAAAATGAACCAAATATAATCAACATAGTATCACTTTGTTGTTCTGGTAAAATTACATTCAGTGCTTGTGCCACACTATCATAGCTATTAATAGTATTATGATGAGACAATTCGTGCAGTGCATTTTGTAAATTACTTGCAGTGTCGCCTCGCGGGCCACTTAAGCTCGCTAATGACCACTCATCGACCAAGTGACTCACTTCTTTAAATACACCCGCTTTATCTTTATCAGCAAGCATAGCGGCTAATGCATGAATTTTAAAGCCTTTATCTTTATAGCTTGATAACTTATTGGCTAAATAACGCGCCGACTCAGGGTTGTGTGCTACGTCGGTAAAGACTAAAGGCTCAACACTTAACTGTTGAAAGCGCCCTTCGACAACTAAATTAGCTAAACAACTTCGTATAATTGATTCACTAGGTAATAAGTTTAAAACACTTAGCGTAGTTAATGCGGTAGCTGCATTTTGACACGGTATTGCAGGCTTATCTATTTCAAGATTATGTTCTTTATATTGCCAATTAAAGCTCTCAGCATTTTCTTTAAAAATAAAGTCACTGCCCGACAGCGTCATGTTGGCATTAATTTCTTTGCCGTAATCAGTCATTGTGTGAGGAATATTTAAATCCCCTATAATAGCGGGTGTATTTTCACGAAAAATACCGGCTTTATCATAAGCCACTAACTCACGGGTATCACCTAAGTACTCTTTATGGTCTAAGTCTATAGTGGTGATCACGCTTGCAAAGGGAGTGACTATATTTGTGGCGTCAAAGCGTCCACCTAAACCAACCTCTAGTAATACATAATCGACGTTACAGCGTTTAAAAATTGCCAACGCCCCCAAAGTACCATATTCAAAATAAGTCAGAGCAGTGTCTTTACGGCCTTGCTCAAGCTGGTGAAAAGCATCTATATGAAATTGGTCTGCCAATTCTTCCCCATTAACTCGTACACGCTCGTTATAACGAATTAAATGTGGAGATGCGTAAGTACCCACACTGAAACCTTGCGCTAGCAATAGCGACTCTAAGCACCGTGCTGTGGTGCCCTTACCGTTTGTACCGGCAATAAGAATAATTTTACTTGGAGTGTTTAACAGGC
Organism: Pseudoalteromonas sp. SR43-5; assembly: GCF_014163835.1. Classification (NCBI taxonomy): domain Bacteria; kingdom Pseudomonadati; phylum Pseudomonadota; class Gammaproteobacteria; order Alteromonadales; family Pseudoalteromonadaceae; genus Pseudoalteromonas; species Pseudoalteromonas sp. SR43-5. The sequence goes on along the minus strand of NZ_JACJEA010000037.1, from coordinate 3,809 downwards.
CAATATTGTTAGCAACATTAGCAACTCGTTCTAAGCCCATAGCAATGTTAGCTGGGTGAACACTTTCTAAATAAAAAAGCCAATCATCAAGGCTTGATGATTGGCTAGGAATTTTTTTTGTCATAGCGTGTAATCAGTAAAGCTGAAATTTACGCTACTCTATGCTCTTGTTCCGTAGAAGGCAAGTTCATAAATTTAGCTAAAATGCGTGCAAGGGTATCGCGCATTTCACGGCGGTCAATAATCATGTCAATTGCACCGTGTTCAAGCAAAAATTCACTACGCTGAAAGCCTTCAGGTAATGTTTCGCGAACTGTTTGCTCAATAACACGAGGACCCGCAAAACCAATTAACGCTTTAGGTTCTGCAACGTTAATATCGCCCAGCATAGCAAGCGATGCAGATACACCACCCATAGTTGGGTCAGTCATGACTGAAATAAACGGAAGACCTTTTTCAGTCATTTTTGCAAGTGCAGCACTTGTTTTAGCCATTTGCATAAGCGACATAAGCGCTTCTTGCATGCGTGCACCGCCTGATGCAGAAAAACAAATAAGCGGCATGTTATGCTCTAAACATTGATCAACAGCATCAACAAAGCGAGCGCCAACAACAGAAGCCATTGAACCACCCATAAATGAGAACTCAAATGCTACTGCTGCAACTGGAATGCCTTTTAATCGGCCTTTCATAGCTACAAGTGCATCTTTTTCACCACTTGCTTTTTGGGCTGCACTGATACGATCAGAGTATTTTTTAGAATCTTTAAACTTAAGAATGTCTTTAGGCTCATGTTGTGTGCCAAGCTCTTGACGGTCACCTTCATCTAAAAAGTGCTCCAGGCGCTTACGGCCACTAACACGCATGTGGTGGTCACACTTAGGACATACGTTTAATGACTTTTCTAATTCAGCTTTATATAAAATTGAATCACACGATGTGCACTTAGCCCAAACACCTTCTGGGATTTCTTTACGACCTGATGATTTTGTCGTTTTAGGTAAGATTTTTTCTAGCCAACTCATTTGCAACTCTCTTAATGCTGTTCTGTGTCGCGAGCCTGCCAATAGCAATTAGCAGACAAATTTTTTCAATTAAAACATGAATTACACTAACGCGGTATAAAAAACTGGTCTTAGTAGTTAAAAGTGTTCATAAAAAACACTAACGGCAACCATAACTAAATTTCAGCGTCAGGTAAAAACAATGGACCTAAAGGCATTTTAGGAATATTAAACTCTTCAGGATAATCGACATCAACCAAGTATAAACCTGCAGCTTTAGCTGTAGCACTTGCTTTAGCACGCTCTTTACAATCAAGTAATTCTTTCAACCAAATGGGCTGTTGCTTATGTATGCCAATATCCATCAAGCTCCCCGTTATATTACGTACCATGTGATGCAAGAACGCATTCGCCTTAATATCAATAATAACGTAACACCCTTGGCGCTGTACCGATAAATGATGAATAGTGCGAGTCGGTGTATTTGCTTGACAATGGATCGCTCGAAAAGATGTAAAATCGTGTGTCCCGATCAAATACTGACAGGCTTCCTGCATTTTAACTTCATCTAATGGGTGATGAAAATGCGTAACCCCTTCGTTTAACACTGCTCCTCGAAAAGGAGAGTTATAAATAATATAGCGGTATCGGCGAGCGGTTGCACTAAAACGAGCATGAAAATCGACAGCAACTGGTTGTGCAAAGCGAATAGCAATATCTTTAGGCAATAAGGTATTCATACCCATTGTAAATGCGACCATGTCACGCGAAGCTTCAGTTTCAAAATGTATTATTTGACCTGTACCGTGCACACCCGCATCAGTTCGCCCCGCACATACTACTTCAACTGGGTGATTACAAATACGCGACAATGCCTTTTCTACTTCTTGTTGTACGCTATTTACATGTGATTGACGTTGCCACCCACTATAGCGTACGCCGTTGTATTCAACTCCAAGTGCTACTCGCATAATTACTGCTTTACCTACTGTGCTAATGAACACGGCATTTTATGCTATCTCTCGACGCAATAAAAGGAGGTGTGCGGTAATACCCTTTTTATTAAAAACATGATCATTTCAATGAATCAAATAACTTAATAATTACGATGTAAATTATTCTTTTATAACAATTACATACTATAAAATTCACTTCGTTAATGCGTTGCTTTCCCTTGTTATAATTAAACTAACATCCATAAAAAAACCCTTAATTAGAATAACCAATTAAGGGTTTTTTTAACAATTTGTTATTTTAGTTTCGCTTTTAAACTAAGTGCCTCTTCTTGAACTTCTTCTGGGCCTTTGTTGATGACATCCTCAATGACCTTGAGCGCAGAATCAAAATCATCAATTTCAATATAAGCACGCGCTAAATCTAGTTTAGCTGAATAACCACCACTTTCAGCATCAACATCGGTTGGGTTATCACCAGCAAGTAATGCATCAAACTCACTCAAACCGACATCCATATTAACGTCGGTGTAAGGTTCGTGTTCAAGTTCAGCCTCTTCACTTTCTTCTAATAATGAATCTATATCTACAAATTCATCATTATCAAGTTGCTCAATATCACTACTTTCAACAAGTGGCTCTTTTGTAGTTAATGAGTCATCTTCCTCTAAGTCTTCTTTTAGCAAGCTGTCAAAGTCGACATCAAATTCACTGCTATCCTCAGCACTTAATTCTTCAGGCTCCGCTAACTCACTAAGTAATGAATCAAAATCAGTTTGCGTCAAATTTGACATAAACTCTTCATCAAGTTCATCGTCAGAGCTAATATTAGTGCTACCTGCTTCATCTGAGTTTGTTAACTGTGCTTCGCGCTCTGCATTTGTTTGCTCTTGCTGCTCGTCTGATAACTCATCAGTTAGCGCTTGCTCTAAAATATCTTCGTCAAACTCAACATCTAAGTCAGAAAAATCGTCTTCAATTAAAATTTCATCATCAAAATCGTCTTCTAAACTATCTAAATCATTATTTTCAGAAAGCGCATTTGATAAGTCCTGCTCAGCTTGGCTGGAAGCGACTCCCTGCGCCTCACCGTCTAAATCATCACCTTGTAATTCTTCGGGGGTAAATGGCAACTCACTTTCTAGTGTTTCTTGAACTTCATCAAGGTTAAGAGGTTTGGTATCCTCTTCTATACTAACTGGTTCAACAGAATCAATTCCGTCATTAATTTCTTGCAGTAAATCATCATCAAACGACTCGTCTTCAACCTTAGCTTCTGATTCAGAGAAGTCATTATCAATTAATAGTTCATCATCAAAATCATCTTCTAAGCTATCTAAGTTAGCATTTTCAGAAAGCGCATTTGCGAGATCTTTCTCTGTTTGACTAAGTGCTACTGCATTTTCTTCACTCGGTGCATTTTCTTTAGGTTCTTGCGGCTCAAACGAAGGTTCATTCTCCAATAATGAATGATCATCGTCTAATTCAAGTTCAGGATATTCATCTAACTCTTCACTTGGCGTTATAAGATCGCTATCAAGCTGCTCTTCAATTTTTGTAAGATCTGAGTCATCGTCGCCCGCTAACGGATCGTCACCAAGATCTACTTCTATTTCTTCAAGATCGTCGTCAAGCTCATCTAAAGACCAATCTGGTGTTTCTATATAGTCATCATCCGTCGCTTGTTGTAGCTCATTTAAAAGCTCATCAACGCTCTTTAAAGTATCATCTGTATATTCTTCAAGCGCATCTTCTGGATCAAGAAGCGACTCTGATGTATCTGAAAAATCATCAACCGTTACATCTATAAGTTCAGGTTCTTCTTTAAGCTCAGGTTCTTCTTCAAGCTCAG
>NZ_JACJEA010000036.1:0-47110 GCF_014163835.1 Pseudoalteromonas sp. SR43-5 | reverse complement strand
TATGGCTTTTAGACTAACTCATTATGGCTTTTAGGCTAACTCACTATGGCTTTTAGACTAACTTACTATGGCTTTTAGGCTAACTCGTTTTTACTTTACTCACAGGGGGTTTATTTGTATTGTGGCTTAAAATAAAAAGGCCATAGCAATGACTAAAATTAAAACAAAAAAAGACAATAATCAGCTTATTGTGCAATCAAACGAAGTAACCGAGGCCGCATATCACTTATCAATAAAGGGTAAGCGCGTTTTATGGCTATGCTTGGCGCAAGCGTACCAAAGCGATAGCGCAAAAGAGGGCGTGTTTTTTATTAGTGTACACGATTACCAGCATTATTTTGAAGTGGGCAAGGTTACGGCGTCAAAAGACGTTAAATTAGGCGTAGATGAGCTGCTGCGCAACTATGTTTCTTTTTACCCTACTACGGGTGATTATGAAGAAATATCGCGGCCTTGGCTCTTAGAGCAAGCGCGCAAAGTTGAAAGGGGCGTGTTTAAGATTGAGTTTAACCCCCGTTTAGTGCCTTATGTAACGGGCCTATCTGAAAAGTTTACGCAATTTTATTTACAGCACTGCGGCAAATTAAATAATTCGCGCACCATTAGACTTTATGAAAGCTTATGCCAGTGGCGCAATACAGGCGTTTGGCGGGTCGATGTTGCATGGCTTATAGAACGTTACGATTTACCAGCTACGCAAGCGGCAAATTACGCAGAGCTTAAGCGTAAATTTTTAATTCCGGCCGTTGCGCGTATTAACGACAAAACCCCGATCAATGTAACGTTTAAAGAAATTACAGGGGTGGGTAATAAAGTAACCGCTATATTATTTAACATGACAGATAGCGCAGCAAATTAAGCGCTATGGCTTTTAGACTAACTTAATGTGCTTTCCCGTTTACACTACACCCAACAAAACCCCTTACTATGGCTTTTAGGCTAACTTACTCTAATTACCGCAGTATAAACCGGCTAACTAGCCGCCTTTTACGATTGGTGGGCGTAAACGGGTAGGTTCCCGTTCACACTACACCCAATAAAACACCCTACTATGGCTTTTAGGCTAACTTAATCCAACTACCGCAGTATAAACCGGCTAACTAGCCGCCTTTTACGATTGGTGGGCGTAAACGGGTAGGTTCCCGTTCACACTACACCCAATAAAACACCCTACTATGGCTTTTAGACTAACTTAATAATTTATACTTTGTGACCTGTCACGCTTTTATTAAGTATCGGACTTAGGCGCACACTGTACTTTATTTAGCAGAGGGGCTTTGTGTTATGCACTCAATGCGCTTGCGCATGATAAACCCAACCCCTGTTTTTGTTGGCCGCGTGGGTGGTGGGCGTATAAAGCCCTTTAAGGCACGGAATTTGATTGCCCCCTTGATAAACCAAAAAATGGCACTGCGCTAAACGCTTTGATAATGCTTGTTTGCAATGCAATGTTAAAGCGGGGCACTAAGCCCCCGTAGCGCAGCTACGAAGTGGGGCGCTTCATCCATCTTTTATAAATACCGCCATGGGCGCAGCCCGTCGAGGCGGATTGCCTTATACACAGCTAGCTGTGCGTATAAGTTATTTAGCTGTTACTAAAGGTAAGATAATTTTGCACTTTAAAGTGAGCAAATGGCACATGTAACAAAATCAGGGTTGCACTTTATATGTATAAGTAAGGCATGGGCCTTTAAATGGGCATAAGGTGGTACCTAAATTGGCGGGTGTGTTTGGGTTTTATGGGGCTGGCTTATCAAAACAGCCAAGGGCAGGGCTAAAATTAAACGTAAGGCACGCAAAAAACCACGCTTATGCATGGTGGTATTTAGTTATTAAGTGGCTGGTTAGTGCGGCGGGGCGCTTGGTTCGTACTGCGCAATGGCTCGTAATTGGGCTAACTCTTGGTTAACTAAGCCTTTAAATACTTCAAGGCTCATTAAGCTGGCGCTTGCGCCTAGGCGGCTTAATACACGTTGCTGTGCAATGTGGCGTTGTTGCTCGGGGGTTTTTGGGTTAATTGCACGCTTAACTTTTGTTATAGCGCGCTTTTCTTTTATGCGATCAAACACTTTGCGGTAATGCGCCAGGCGTTGACGTTCTTTAATTTCGGTTACGCTCATAACGCCCAACTGTTCGGCTGTTAAGCCTAAACCACTGTTAACACCTTCTTTGCGTAAGTATTTTAAGCGGGCATTGCGTTGGCGGGCTACACGTTCGGGTGTAATACCCAATGCTTTAAAAAACAGCTCGGTTACTTCAAAGTATTTATCAACCCATTGGCCCGCGTGTTTATCCCACACTTGCCACTCTTTATGGGCCACGATCCACCCTAGATCAACCATATCTTTAAACGCACGGCTTACGCGGCTAATGCTGGGTTTAGGGGCGTAGCTTTTATCTAGCTTGGCTTTGTTAAGCTCGGTTTGGCTAATGGTGCTTAAACCGCATGCATCGGCAGCATTACGTAAGCTTATTTGTACTTGGTGAGTAACAATGTTTACGTGCTCACAAAATACAGTGGCCAATGCGCGCATGGCTTTTTCACGGTCGGGGTAATATATTTTTTGGCGGTTGGTAGCGGGGCGCATGTAGACGGCCGCGTCTGATTTAACGATATTTATTTTTTGCGATTTTTCGACAAGATCACGCACAAAGGCGAGGCGGGTAGTGTGATTACTTGGCACTGTGTAATTAGGATTTGCGTTTTTAACGCGGTTACAGTGCTGTAATGGGGTGTTATTATTATGTGTTTGCATTTGGGTCACTTGTTTTTTATACGCTTTAGGCATAAAATAAAAGCTCGTTTAAGCTCTTACTTGTGTGCTTGAGCGCAAAGCTGGCGCGGTGCGAGCGCCAGCTTTACCTTTTCTTATAAGTCCTGCTTTGTTAAAAGCGTTACCTCGTCCTGAATGGTTAATATAACACGAAATGTGTTATCTTCAAGTTAAAGATCACGCCCACTGTTTAAGTGATGGTTTTTTAGGCTATGGTTGGTTTTATTAACCGGCGGGGTTGTTATGCGCCTTGTTAAAGCGTTTGACTTACATCGGCAGGAGTAATAGCTGTACCTGTAAAGTATAAACTGCTGTCGTAGTAGTCATAATAAGTGTAGCCATTACCCACGCCATTTTCATCTAAATAAAATAAAGCGTCGGGCTGTGCTACGTTTCTATCTTCATTTGTAACACCTGTAATCTCTATTACGTCCGCAGTAAACGAACCTGAAGTATAACCCACAGACGATCCGACATTGGTTATATTAATATCGTAATCACTCCATGTTCTTGTTTCTGTGACTCCGTTTACAGTCAAAGTTATAAGGTTATCTAGGTTACGCGTGAATAATATATCCATTACATCGGTTTCAGCGGGAGTTATTTTAGCTCCTGTAGATGAAGATAGTCCATCAATGAAGGCGCGTATTTGACCCCCCGCAAAATCCAACCTAAAGCTGTCGCCACCATCCCCACCTATAAACAAGGATTGCTCACTAACATTATACGCTCTTATGCGAACGCTACATTCCCTACCTAACGTTAAAGGTCGGTTCAATACCATGTATTCATCGGTTATAGTTGTGTAATATCTAGCGAAGGTTCCCGTTCCAATAGTTAAAACCCGTCCAACCGCTGTTTTTCCTGTTGAAGATGTTAGGCTAATGTCCAGTAACTTGTTACCCCCAACGGATAAGAAATTTTCACCCTCTTGAGTAAGTTGTATTACATTCCCTTGTATTTGGTAAAGACCTTCAATATTAGTGCCTTGCGTAAAATCTACTGAAACATTACTAACCTCATTATCTATTAAACTAAAGGTTGTTACGGTATCTCCAGCTTTTTCCACGCCTTGAGTTAACTCTGAGTTTTCTATACTCAACACAGTAGATAGTCGAGGTATTGAGTATAGACCTAAATCGTCTCTAGTTGGAGCATCCCACCCCGCAAACACATCGTTCAGTGCGTCTACATAATAGGTTGAGCCTTTAAGGTTAACCGCATAATAATGATTACCCACTGGTGACTCTGTGAACGTGTTTGCTCCTGTACTGGATGCTGTGTTTGTACCTCTAATGAACTTCTGCCCCATCTGCGAAGGGTTGTTCAAGGCCGCAAAATAGGCGCACATAGGGTCCCAAGATCGCCTCCCATCCTCACTACCATGCGCGAAATAAGCATCTCTCATAATATCTACACCTAAAGTAGGGAAGACATCCTTTAAATTGCCGCCTGAAACAACTTGATTGCCTACGGCCACACCTGTAAAAAACATTTCTTTAGGGAAGTTAGCTAATACGTACTGAGTGGCTCTGCCCACTTCATTATTTGCATCGAAGTTGAACTCCGATCCACTTGGGTAAACCCCACCCACACCAACATAGCGTTCAACAGCTAGGTTAATCATATCCATACCGCTAGGGTATCCGTCAGATGCAGGGCTAAGCATAAAGTTTTTTAAGGCTCGTAACGTACCAAGAACAACTAAATCAAGTTTAACTCCGTCATCTATCGCTGACTGAAAGGCGCGTCGGTATGTTGTCGTAGAGTCTTCAACAAGTGCATCATCAGCTAGTGTATGCGGGTAGCCCAACACAGTACTATTGTAAGATGAACCTCCAGGTATAACTGTTGCTGCATGGTTTACACCAATAGCTAAATTTGGCCTTCCTCCAAACGTCATCACCGCATCAACAGGTGCAGCTAGGTTCAACCCATCCGTTTGATTACTCACAACTAAGCCAACGATATCGATATAGCCCAACCTCTCAGCCCACGTTAACACCCTTAATGCCCCGACATCATCACAATCTGTCTCCATATCAGTATCAATAAAAACACGGCGGGCTTTAGCATAATTAATCCACTGGCTATCTGAAACAGTACCTTGAATTGTGTACTCATTACCGAAATTATCAGTAACCGTTGAGCCTGAGCCCTCAGTGAAGTCTATGTAATGATGCTCGCCATTGTGATACCAAGATATACGTTCCCATACGGCCGCACAGTGTTCATTAACCCCGCTGCTTGCATTCTTAGCCATAGCGTAAAGATTAAGCGTTGCGCCTGTTACAGTGGCTTCGGTGCCGTTTTCTAAACCGTCCACATACGCTAAACCACTGCTTAATAAGCCTAGTGATTTAGTATCTGTGCCTACAGCATCAAACGTAGATTCCACACCGTTAACGCTTGAGATTAGGTTTCCGTTAGACGAACCTAAGCCAAACTCTTCACTGCCTGAAATTTGTTTACCTGTTGAATCCAAGTACGTAACTTGAAAAGCCATATCTGTATTTTCATCAGGAACAAAACCTAAATCGATATAATTATCTGTCCCGTTAGATTGGAACTTGTAACCTGATAAACTGATATTTGAAAGTATTTCACTTACGAGTGCACCACCCGAAAGGCTTTTAAACTCAGTTAAATTTGAACCGTTAAAAGTGTCGGCCTGAATAATAACCCCCGCGCCAACCGTACCGGAATTGCCGAGGTTTATTTCTACTTCTTCACCACTTACAGGCTTAACACCTGCATATAGCTCATTACGGTTTAAATCCGTTACTCGCACAAATATTTCACTTAGTGCTTGTGGGATTTGTTTCATATTAAATTTTACTATATTAGCCATGTTTCACTCCAAATAAGCTTAGTTAGGGCTTAGCCCCATGTAAATTGGTCTTTAAATGTAAATTGTTCGTTTGTTGGTTCTTCTGGGTCAACGGGATCGGTTGGTTCTTCTGGGTCAACTGGATCAGTTGGTAAGTTGCCACCAAATCGTGCTAGTAGCGCATTAAATTCAAGCTCCATTTGCTTAAGTGTTTTAACCGCTGTTTGTGTACCATCAAGATTAGAAAATGTAACCTGCCCCTCTTTGGTCTGCCAATCTTGCATTGCTTGCATATTGTCGTTTATTAGGGTGTTAGCATCTTTTAACGCGTTTACCGTGTCTTTAAAGTTTACGGTGGTGGGTATTACAATAGCGGGTTGGTTTAACTGGTTACTGTTTCGCCACGGTTTTACCAGCTCTATAACGTGCAAATTGTCGGTGTTTACATACGTGCGATTTATTTGTGCGGGGGCAAAATCGCCTACCACCAAAAAATCGCCATACTGTACTTGCTCGGGTGCTTCGTCACTGTTAATAACGGCGCTATTTTTCCCGTTATTTATACTTAATTGGCTGGCGGTGAATGCGGCCATGGTTAATCCTCTTATGAAATAATTAAAAGGCGCTGCAATCGTTTTAAGTGAAAGTGCAGCGCCAATTTAGATTTTGTTATGTGCCTAGTCCATCCACGCGCTATACCATTGCCCCGCTGATCCGTAGTTTAACGTTACATCGTGGCCGCTTAGAGTATCTTTAATTAATGAGCCTGCGCCCTCGTCAAACGGGTAAAACCGGTCATCATTTACATTTGATGTATAAGCAATGTTATATATACCAAAGGTGGTATGCTCACTGGTTCCCGACGAGGCCGAACCTATGTAACGTATATCAACCGCGTCTATAATTGTGATTATAACGGTGTGCTCTTTTGTATCTAAAAGCGCGCTTATGTCGTCCCCATCTTGATAATCTGTCCCGTTGATTGTTACCGTGAACTTTTCACCGTACACGCCCAGTGTATTTACTTCGGTTATGTAAACGCCACTTGTAGCGGCTGACACTAGCACTTGATTTTGGCTTGTGGGTGAGGGGGTAAGCCTGCACACCATGCTAATAACATCACCTGCCACACACGATAAGTATTGTGTACCGTCATCGTTATATAAGGGAAAGTTCGAGGCGCTCGGTTCGTTAAATCGATACGCGGCTCTAAACGCATTGAAACGACAAACGCCCACGGTTTTACCCGCCGTATTAAAAATCTCAAGGCCATCTTTGGTTTTAATTACGTCTGTTACATAGTTATCTCTTAAGTAAACGCCGTTATTGCCTCGGACTGTCTGCCAATCTTCGGGTAGCGTATTTGCATATATCGAGCCCTTTTCAACTAAGGTTTGATTTGTGGCATTCATCGCCCATAGCTTTTTTACGGCTGTGGGTGCGTCGGCCCTAAATGAGTTGTTCATTAAATAAAGCTCGCGGGTTTGTGCATCACCAGCCTGCGTGTTGCCAATTAGCCAGCGTTCGCGGTCTGGTTTGGTGGTATCTAAACCCCAATTTCTAAATGAATTGCCGCGCAGTTCTAAAATGGCATCCTCATGTGTACCCACAAATACTAAACCTTGCACATTTTCAATCGTACAATTAGACACTTTTAAAAGTGAGTCATTACCGGTTGCGTAATCGCCGCCAGGTATAGTGGCAAAACTTTCTATATTTTTTGCGGTTACATTAGAAATTACAGGGCTGACGTTACCGCCCTCCGTCCATATTTCATCTATTGCGCGGCCCGCGCAGTTTTCTATCGTGCCGTCTGATATTTGCTCACACTGAATAATGCCGCGTTGGCAGCCGTTTATTTCAAAGTCACTTACGCGGCCTTTATGCACTTTAATAGCGGGGTTGATTGGGTAGTAATCTGCAAAGTTTGTATATTTGTATGAGCTTACTTTTACCGCCGACACATTCCCAAGCAATGCTTGTACGCCGGTGGTGCTTGATGGTACAAGCGTGCGGGCGTTTATTCTTCCGCGCCCCTGAGTAAACTTTACTTGAATGCCTGCGGCTATTTGGCTATCTTGCCGCGCATAATTATTACCTGTAATAGACGTATTTATAAGCACCACGTTTGAGGTAATAAACTGCCTTGTAGATGCGCCAACTTCAATCCCCGCCATAGTCCAATAATCTAATGTCCCCGTAGGATCAGATAATATATTGGCACTGGCAATGGTAATGTTGGTTAACTGAAACGTGTGAACATGCTCGGCGCGTATACCAATTAAACCCAGATCGCGGCCCACATAATCGCTTACACTGAGCGATGAGAGCGTAGGGCAATTTTCAGTGTTCATAAAACCAATGCCGCTGTTACCCACGTTAGAAGAACATTGACTAACGGTCATTGTTGGGGCTTCAATAATGTTATAGCTAAGTATATAAACCCCGCTTACAACTACGCCGTCGGCTTGCAATTCTGTGCCCGTTGCAAACCCATCGCCAAAATAAACATATTTTAAAAATAACTGATTACCTTGTATGCGGTGGATCACGCCTTGGGTGTGTTCGTCTGCGTCCTCGTCGCCGGTGTCTTTAACGGTTTGCCCTACTGTTAGGCTTGAGGCGTCGCTTACCACTAATCTAACAAGTGTTTGCGCGTTGGTTGAGCGCATGTGGAAATGCTGCTGCCCGTTTGTAAAATTGCCGCCGCCGGTGATGTATATTTGAAATTGGTCGTTAGTGGGCAGTGAATCAAAATCATGGCAGTTTTCAAAAACCAAGTTACGACAACTACGCCCGTTAAACCCTTCTTCGTGGCGGCGTTTGGTGGTTATATCTTTAAACGTGGCGGTTCTTGCGCCTATAACGTCGAGCCAATTACCGTCCTGCCCTTGGTGGGGAGTGCTTGACGATAACGGGTTGATATACCATTTTAGTTCAGGGTTGCCAAAAACCTCAGCCTGCAATGCTTGGTAAACTAAGGCTTTAGCTTGCTGTGCGGCGGTGGTGTAGTAATTTGTATCAAGGGTGCCTGCACCATCTCGCAAATTTGCCGCCATTCTAAAGTTTTGATTAAAGCCGTTGGCGTCTTGCTCGCCTCCTTCCCATGTAAAATCCCATTCGTCGAGATCATACCGGTTTATATACCACTCATTATTTGGGTTGTGTGAAACACTGAGAAAAGCCGAACCGGTAAAGTCTTTTTTTAGAATTTTAGAGCCGTGCGCTTTTACTCTGTAGCTGCGCGTTATGCCGGACTTATCCGAGTTATTATCAATGCGGATAACACCGCCAACTAAAAATGTTTTACCTGAGTTAAACACCAGCGTATGTTCGGGTTTTGAGTGCGTAAACATCGAAAATATACTGTCGTTATCTTCGCTTACGCTATCACCCTTAGCGCCGTATTGTAATAAGTTAACCTCACCATTTACCGCCTGCAGGCGCGCGGTTAAACCGTTGGCAATTTGTGGGTTGCCTAGTTCATCGCTTGGGCCATCATCGATAATATATTCACCGTGGCCGCCATCAGCGAGGCCGTGATACCCCAGTGTTTTTATAGCTTGGCCAACTTTTAAATGCTTAAGCTTTTTTAATTCACTAAACGTACTTACATAACTTAGCGCATCATTAAAAGTAATTTGCTTGTAATCACTGTTGCCTGTGGGGTTGGTGTTCGCAGCAACAACTTTAGCAGGCGCGCCCGCACCAATGTACGTGTATATTTTGCCATCTACATTAACGCCTGCGTCACCCTCGTTAATGTATTCAAAGCCATTAGCAAAAAAGCCATAATCACCACTTAACCCCTGCGCTATTAAAATAGCGCGGATTATTTGCGCGCCGCCTAATTGCTCTGCTAATGCGGTGGTGTCTAGCTCTATTTGCTTAAGCGTTTTAACGGTTGTTTGCGTGCCGTTTAGGTTGTTAAACGACACTTGGCCCGTTTGCGTTTGCCAGTTCTGCATTGCGGCCATGTTGTCGTTTATTACCGTGTTAGCATTTTGCAGGGCCGTTACTGCGTTTTTAAATTGGGCGGTGGTGGGTATAACAATAGCCTGTGCAGTATTAATGTTAGCCCCTTCCCACTCCCTTAATAACTCAATAAAATATTGGCCGCTTTCATCCACGCGAAAACTTTCAATTTCTTCAATAAAATTATGCGCGGCAATAACTAAAAAATCGCCACGGTTAACATGTTCGGTTGATTCATTGCTGTTTATTAAAACTGAGCGTTGCCCATTGGCAACGCTCACTTGGTTGGCAGTGTATGCAGCCATGGGGGTTCCTTTTGAATCTCTATTCAAACTCACCGTTTGAGTTTGAATAGAGTGCGTTAAAAGCTTAACATTAAATGTGTTTTTTTATATTTTGATTAATATATGTGTTATTTGGGGGCAGGTAAATACATCAAATTGTTTTATGCCTCCTGAGTAACAATTGAAATACGCTGATTAATACTCCCAAACGTATTACTAAAGGTCGCTTTTAGGCGGTATTTTCGGTCGGCTGTAGACAGCTTATTATCAAAATAAGTAAAACTCTTTCCGAGCGTGTAGGACTCAATTTTACGATTACTTCCCTCGGGTGAGCATATATAGTTACCTTCCCCATTTTCTACTTTTACCAATGTTTCAGCACCCGAGCTTGAAACTTCATATAGCTGTAGGGTTACTAAAGGGTGCCTGTCGGGGTTGCTAGTGCTACAACTGCCCGATATTTCGCCGCTTGAACCTGTAGACGACGCGCTGCAAACAATCGCAATTTGCTTACCATTACTACCAAAACTTTCAGTATCTAATGTAACGTAGCTACCCGTAGACGGGTTTTGAATCGATGTTGTTAGCGTACCGGCTATAATTGTACCGCCAAAATAAGGACTTCCCTCATCATCCACATACGTAACCGCATTGGTTTTTGTGAGGTTATTGTAAAGCACGGTAGAGCCTGAGACATTGCCTGTCACCTTGCCATACCATTCGATTAAATTATGAGGGCCAAAGGGGGTCGCTGACTGTATTTTCATATAGTTAGTTCCCTTCATTTCCACGATAGCACCGCGTATGGTTCCCCCTTCGATTATGGGGGCGGTCATTTTTGTTCCCGCACGTATCACATTAGCGTCTAGCGTGTCCTCAATCATTGCGCTGCCATGCACATACAAAGTGTATGCAACCCAGTTTGAACCATTAAAGCGCTTTATAGTTTGCACCGCAGGATCGCTGCTTTTATAAATGGTCACGCGGTCATGTATAACAGGTGTCCCATTAGGCACCGCGCTATTGGCGGTTGAGTCCGACCAAACACCCGAGGTGGTTGCAACTTGGACTTCTACCGATCCCCGATTGCCATTAGCACCATTAGTACCATTAGTACCATCCTTGCCGTCTTTGCCGTCCTTGCCGTTCAAGCCATTAGTACCGTCTTGGGCTCTAATATCTTCTAGGCTAGCTACCGTGTGCCCGTCGCCAAGCTCTAAAATGCCCTTTATGCGCTGAATGGGATTAAGCGGATCAGAGTTATCCACGTATGACGTGGGCACAAACGTAGTGCCCACCATGGCCCCTTGGCGTATTACATCACCAATAAAGTCAAGGCTGGCAATATCACCATCGTTATAACCCGCAATGCCCGAAACGCGCCCGTTATTGTCAAGCGTCCAGCCACCGCGAGCCACTAATTTACCGTCAACGGTTTTAAACAATTGGCGCAGTTGCTTAATACTGGCTGATTCTTCCCCATCACTAATTTGCAGGTTGGCTATAAACTCAGCTAGCGGGCCATCAACCCATGATCCACCATCGGTAACACATTGCACCGCGTCGCTTTGGCTGGTTATGTCGCCGTTTTCATCTACGCAATAACCCACGGCTGTGCGGGTATACTCTTGGGCGGTGGCGATAGCCTCGCTTTTACCCTTGGCCGTATCGGTTGCTATTTTACTTGTAAGCGTATTTTCAAGGGTGGTAAATGCTTGGTTTTGGCTTGCAAATGTTTCGGCCACTTCATCAAAGCTACTTACGGTATCTGCAATAAAAGATTCAAATTCTAAATCGCGTACTGTGTTTGCTTCATCAATGGTGGCCATGGCCGTTGTAACATTACTAAAACGCGCGGTTACACTTTCAAACGTGGCTTGATAGCGGGTGTCGCGTTCAACACTGGCTTGTTGTTCGTTAGAAAATGCGCCTGATAACTCAGTAATTAAACCTAAGTTTTGATCATACTTAGTGGCCAACTCTAATGCATTTTGCGCAACTGATTCTAAATCATCCGTATTGGCGAGTAGTTCAGTTTGGGCCAGTGCAATTTTCACTTCTTGCTCGGCGATTTTTTCACCTTGCAATACGTTGTTAGCTTGCAGTATTACATCGTTTAGGTTGGCTGTTTGCAGATCAGCATCTAGCCCCTGAATTTGCACAATGCTTTGCTCAATCGTGCCGTTTATAGCGTCTAGCTTTTGCTCTACGGTTGCAAACTGTGCATTAACGCTGCCCTCTGCCGCGTTAAAGGCGGTGATTTGGCTTGTAATGTATGCCTCTGCGCCATTAATAAACTGCTGCGCATTGTTCGCTTTTTCAAGGGTTCCGTTTTCATTAAACGATTGTAACGTTGCACTTACTTGGTACGTTGTATCAAAGGTATTTAGTATGGCGTTAACGTTTGATTGCGTTTGATATCCTAAACCGTCTACCCAAGTGGTTGTTGCATATTGGGCCATGATACCGGTGGCCGCATCAATATCATTTTCAAGTAACGTTGCGCGGGTGGTTATGTCGTTTAGCGCTAAATCGTTAGCGCCGCGCTTACCAATTTCTATAAAATCAATATCAACGTGGCCGAGGTCAATTTTTAGCGCCGTAATGGTGCCTGTGTAACCTTCAATGCCTGTTAAATCAATTTGGGTGGTTTCCCAGTTTTCGCTTTCAGGCTCTAAAACATTAACTAAAAATTCATCGGCACCAAAGTAAAGATTACCTAACCATGGCTGATCAGCATGCTTACGCACACGTAGGCGTAACATTGGGTTTTCGTCGGCTTGGTAGCTAAGCGCAGGGGTGTTAACCACGCCGTTTAGCGTTACATAACCCAACGCGTTATGGGTTATGTTGCCCGTAAAACCCTCTGTGGTGGTGTTAAAATGCCAGCTATACGCAGGGGTTAGCGCTTCAATCGCACCGGCTATTTCTGTACGAACTTCGGTAAAGGTGGCGCGCTGGGTTATTTGGCCCGCTTGCACGATTAAGTTAGCCTCGGCTTGGGTTAAGCGCTCGTTGCTGCTGGTTATGCGGTTAGCTTGTAATTCAATGCTTGCATTAACACCGTCAATTAATACGTTTGCCTCAGTAAAGGCTTGATCTGTGTATGCAAAGGCACGGTTTACAATAGTGCCGTTGTCGGGGTCGATATATACGGCGGCATCAATTAAACGCTCGTTACCTAATTGGCGGCGCTCGTAGTTTTGACGCCAATTTGTATAATTTGCTGATAAATCAAAAATACCCTGTTCTATATCCGTGCGGGCTTGGCGCTCTAAATTTAGCTCGTTTACGGTGCGCGCGAGAACGTCGGGTATATTATCCTCTGTATCAGGGCGCAGGCGGTCTACTTGGGTGTTTATATCTTCGATAAGGGTTTGTGCATCTTCGCTTAATTTTTGTAGCGGTATATCGTCGATATAATCTAACAAGTCGGCCAGTGACGTTTTAACGGCCACGTCTACCCAAGGGCTCACACCTGATAAATTTTTAGTACGCACCTTAAAGCTGTATTCGGTATCTGGCACAAGGCCGGTATAAATATAGTTATAACCGCTGGCGGTGTTTGGGTTGGCGTTTGGCTCGGCTGTTTGGCCTAAAAACTGCCATTCAAACGTTGTGCCTAAACTTGCACCGGTTACGCTGGCGCTTAGTGTAATGGTGTTATAGGTTACGGCGTCTATATTAACAACGGGAACGCCAGGTAACGAAACACTAAAACCAAACGATACCCATGCGCTACGAAAACCAATTTTTGACGCGGCGCGCACGTCCATTTCGTAGTTACCGGCATCAAGTGCGGTGATCACAAACGCAGGCGTTACACTGGTTGTGCTGAGTATTAGCGCATTGTCTTTGTATATTTGTATATCAAAATGGCTGTAAACCGACTCCCATGCAACTTTTACATGGCCATCATTTAGTAGCGTGCTGCTAAAATTAACAGGGGCGGCAATGTTACGCGGGTCGGGCAATGATGTGCTTGGGATTGGTGGGCGCACATTGCCATTTAACCAATTATAAATGTACGGTTGGTGCTCACGTAAGTTAAACGTAAATTGGCCGTTAGGTTGATCGGTTTTACCAATTAATCTAAATGGCTTATTTACCCACCCTAATTTTTTATGGTTTATAGGTATTACATCGCCTATGGTGTAACGCAAGGCGATAGGGGCCACTGTTGCAGTAAAACTTAATGACTCACGGCTGAGCATAGCAAGTATGCGCGCCATTTGGCGGGCTTCGTAATAATCAGTGCAGCTTGATACTTTAAAACGATACTCAAGCAATACGCCGTTATCTTCGGCCAACCACTGATCAGCCAGTTCGCTATCTGGCTCGGGGTAAACGGCATCTTGTTCGCTATAACTTAGCTCTTTGTCTATATACTCAACAATGACGCGGTTATAACGCTTGCTTTTGCTGCCCTCGTCATACTTTATTTTACCATCAAAATCATTTTCACTTAGGCTGTACGGGGTCGGTTCGTCGTCTTGCTCTATGATAAGCGTAAGCTTGCCGTTAATTATCGGCATTAGTGCGCGCATAGATTTTGATAATATTTCTGTATTATCTAGTACACTTTGCCCCGTATCGATAACCGCATTACATGTAAATAGCGGCTGGGTTTCTTCGCTGCCTTGAAATTTAGGCACGGCGGTATTGGCAATGCGGCCGCCAAGCTTAAACGAATCGAGATCGTATTCATTTGCTTGTAAATTTTTACCAAAAATAGGATGGGTTAAATAATCAAAGGTACAATACGCAGGGTTTTCGCTGTATTCTGTTACGCCTGTGTCTAGGTTTCTAACGCGACGACCTTTAATAATGGCTGTTGCGTCGGGGATTCCCGTAAATGGCGCGTCATCTCCAATGCTCCACTCTAAGCGTAAGTATGTACATGCTAGGCCGTCTAATCGGTGATCTTTTGCTGCGCCATCCCAACCGGCTGCTTTTAAATGCGGCGATGATAGCCCAGCCATACCGTTTGTAAAATTATATGCATACGCCCAGCGGCCGCCGTCTTTTGCGTTAAATTTACTATCGGTGATTGATATATCATTTAATAAAATATCGTCGATAGACTCTACACCGCCCTCGCACCATACAATAATTACATGCAGCAAGTCGTTTTTTACGTCGTCGTCGTCATCAGGGTTGGTTGTGTTCATAAACACAATTGTTCCCTCGGTTTTACGCGTGCCGTAAATAACTTTTATATGCGTATCTGAACTGGCTTTAGTTACGTTTGTGCCAGTTTGTTGCTTGGCTTGCTTTTGCTCTGGTATAAACCAACTTATTATTTTTTTTAAAAGACTCATTTAACGCTGCTCTAATGTTGCACCACGGTTAAAACGATTAGCGCCACCACCGCCGCTTGTGCTAAGTGGTGAACTGCCCTCACGGCCCCAAGGAATATCGGTAATAACGGTGCCGCTAAATTCCATTCCCCGATCATTTGGGTAATACACTTGTTGAGATTTAAGGTTTGTTTTTCGCCCGCGCGATGCCTCAAAGTCGGCCCACACCGAGGCGGCTTTTAAAGTAATTTTTGCGTCGTTTTTATCTTCTTCGCCGGTTTTACCTGTAAGCAATCCGCGCCAAGTAATAGTTTTATAAACGGGTTGGTTTTGCTCGTTAAACCACACTTTGCTGATTGTTACGGGTGCATTGAGCCAATTTGAAGCAAAAAAAAGCGCCGTTATGGCGCTATCTATTGTGTTTAAATCTATGTTTATTTCGCCAATTTTGGGGCTTGATTGCTGGGTTATACTGGCTTTTGCTTGCCAAAACCCTGCGCGGTATTCGACCCCGCCGTAATTTATATGTGCCCCTGCGTTTGTAAGGTTTAATGGGGTTTCTAAATCAATTGAGATTAGCTGCGCGGTGGTATGTGGCCCTGACAAAATAGCGATTAACTCGGCGGGTAAATCAATCATTTATAAACTCCACAAATTCTACTTTTACGGGCACTTCTTTTCCTTCGGTTGCGCGTAGCTGTATATCTTGACTGTCTGACTTTAAGCGCATAGTAAAATTAACGTCGGGCCCTGCGCTTAAGGCGGTGTTTTGTGCAGTACCAATGCGCAAAGGGGGCGTAAAGTACACGGTTCCTTGCCCCGCCCCATTACTGTTTAAGCTTTGCGTTACCATGTACACTTTGCTGTGGTTGCTAAACTTTATAAAATCGCCCGCCTCGAATATTCCCGATTTAGCGCCAGGTAAATTATAAAGCGCGACGCTTTGCGCGCCTTGCAATGCATTTTCGCGCATGAGGGCTAAGCCGGTGCCCGTGCCTATTGGTGGGTAAGGATTAGCAAATAAACAAGGGTTATATTGCCCGCCAAGCGAGCACACAAACGAAAATAAACCCATAACATCGGCATATTTAAGTTTTGGCGTGGTTAGGTCGATGCCCCATTTGTGCATATAGCCAATGCGGTTTGTATGATCAATACCGCCTTGGCTTGGGGGTGTTTGTGTCTCGTCTAAGCTACGCAAGCGCGCTTGCTGGGGGAGCACGTATTTAGCGGGAAAAATTAGCATTGCATGCCCTTGTTAAATTGGTTGCTCGATTAGTTCTTGCATATCGGTTGCTATGCGGTTGCGGTTGGCGTCGTACCACTGATCAAACCCGTGGGTGTCCATTGCGCTAATGTTAAAGTTAGGGCTAATGGTTACGCCGCCTTGGCTTTGGTTTTGGTTTTGGTTTGCCATCATGGCGTACATTTCATCAATGCGCTGCGCGCTTTGGTTGGTGTATACACGCTCGCCTTTATCAAGTAGCCATGTTCCTTCGTTTGGTATTGCGTCGATACCGCTGTGCGCCATGCCCGCCATACCTGCAGAAATACCCCCAATGGCGGTGGCCATTGGCATTGATACAGCGAGTGCGGCACCCATTGCGCCAGGTGCTAATAGCGGCCCCACTACTGGTATTGCGGCAGTTGCAGCAAAGGCGTTTAAGCCTGCTGTTAACGCCATGGCTTGCGCGCTGGTTGCCATGGTGGCCCCTGCGCTTACGGCGGCGGTTTTATTAAGCAGTTTTTCAATGGCCCACAGTGCCAAGCGCTTTGCGCCCATTTCAGCAAGGGCGGCAATGGTTGATTTAACAACGCCCTGCATTACGCCTTTCATTGAATCTGAAAAGCTTTGCTGGGTTGTTACTGCGTTGGCGACTGATTCGCCTATGCCTTGGGTGAACCGGTCAAACGTATTACCCCACATTGCATCAAAGTCGGTGCTGGTTTGGGCGGCTTGCTCGCGCAATTGCTCCATAAACGTTTGATTTTGCTCGGTGCGCTGGGCGTTAAATTCTTCGTTTGCTTGCAGAGAAAGCAAGCGGTATTCATCTTCGGTTAGCTTTTTGGCTTCAAGTGCTAAACGCCATTCTTCTAATTGCACACCTAATTGTGCGCGTTCTTCGCTCCAATCGTTTTCGCGCATGAGCTTTTTAACAGCAAAATACTCTTGGGCTTGGGTGATTTGCGCTAGGTATGGGTTTTCGGCTTCCTCGGCTGGAACTTCCGTTTCTCCACTAACTGCAGGTGCAACACTTGGGTTGTAATTTAGGGTGCTTACATACGTTTGTGCTAACCCCTCAAAGCGGGCTTTGGCGTCTGCATACCACTGATCAAGATTTTGTGAGGGAATAGGCTCCATCATTAAATTGTGCAGGGCGGTTGTTGATTCTTGCGCCGATTTATAGGCGGCGGCGGTTTCGTCTTTGTCGAATAATTGCGGGGCGTCAAAGTTACTTAACGAGGCTAAGCTTTTTGCCATTTTTGCGGCGTCGTCGTTAAAAAATCCTGCGGCGTCTAGCGCTTGCTGAATAGGAAAAACAACAGTTTTAATAATGCTTTGGCCCAATGACGTCATGCCGCTAAGCATGGCGTTTGCACCTTCCATTACCAGTAAGCGCAGGCCGTTAAAACTTACCTTTAGTGCTTGCCAAATAACTTGAATACCGCGCCACGCATTGCCGACAAAGCCCGCGCCTTTTACCATAGTACCTACTGCATCGGCTGCATAACTGCCCATGCCGCCTGCCTGTTTGGCGTTTTCTAAAAACAAATCAGCGAGTGAACCGATCACCGGTGCGGCCTCGGTGGCTAGGTTTTGGCTAAAGCTACTAAATACTGATTCGGCGCGCTCTATTGAATCGTTGGCCATTTCAACTTTGTTTGCATCGATACGATCAAGGCTTATGCCAAGGGCGACGGCCTCGGCTCGCATAGCGTCAATGCCTACGGCTCCCCCTTCGATCACTTTAAGCATACCGGTGCCTGACTTACCAAACAATTCATAAGCAATGCGGGTTCGCTCGGATTGGCTTTCTATACCGCTTAGGGCGTCGGCCATGACGCCTAATTGTTCATCAGGTTTTAATTTATTTAAATCTTGGGCGTTAATTTGTAGCGCTTTTAAGGTGTCGGCTAGCGGGCCTGTGCCTTTAAATGCGGCATCGGCTGTGCGCCGCGTCATGTTTTCTAAGCTTTTATCAAGGTCTTTATTTGCGACCCCTGACAATGCGGCAGCATGGCGTAACTCAGTTAGTGCGCTGGTTTGTATGCCTATGCTGTCTGAAAATTTGGCGGTTTGATCAATCGCGGCCGCTTGTTGTTTATAAATACCCAACAAAGCACCCACCACCACGCCACCGGCTAATAAGCCCGCTTTGGCGTAGGTGTTCATATTACTGCGGGCGTTTTTAGCAAAGCTGCTTACGCTTTTACCCGCTTTGGTTAGCTCGTTTCGTAACGTGGCGCTGTTACCGCCAATTTGTATATTTAAACTGGCTAATGTGCTCATGCTGGTTTAGCTCCCCACGCTTGAAGATATTGGGCTAGGTCGTCGGGTGGTAACTCGACGGGTTTGTCTTTTTTAGGGCTTGATTTTTCTTGCTGCAACTGTTTAAAAGCGTAGATTTCGGCAAGCTGGCGGTGTGTTATTTGGCTTTCAAGTTCAAACGGGGTGCGCCCTATTTCCGTCGCGTACGAAAATAGGAAACACCGCCAACCGTTTGCTTTTAGTTTTTTGTTAGTTCTTCAATGTCGGCATCGGTTACATTGTTTAAACGCGAGGCCACGGCAAACATTTTATTAATGGGTGCGGCGGGCATTTCGCTTAGCTGCTCTAAATCATCCATAGTAAATAGCTTATTGCCGTCGGCATCTTCGGCGCTTTTAATAACCATAACCGCTTTTACTGAAATATCGGTTTTCATTTTGCCATCAGAATTAACGATAATTTGCTCAAATTCTTCGTTTTCTTTAGCTGTAAGCGCTTTAATAAATACTTCACCAAAACCACTAAGACTTACCGGTTCGCGGTGTAGTACACCCATTTTTGCAAAGAAATTAGCTTTGTTAATTTTAGTCGCCATTATGCAAGCCCATTGTCTGAGTTAATGCCCATTTTTGCTTTAAAACGCAGGCCGCTTTCGGCTTCAAGTTCTGCCATTACAAACGAGGCAAGCACGGCTTTAAACGTCCATGTTGGCCCGTTTGTGCCTACGCGTAGTTTAAACTCGCGCTCTACGCCATCTTCGGCAGCGGCATTAAGCTCTAATTGGCCTTCGTCATCGGCAAGCCAACGCCCTATTAGCTCACGTTCGCCCGCATCTTTAAGGGCTGATTTGCCGTATTGCACTTGTAAATCGCTTAATACGGTGTCGGTGTTTAATTTGCCTTCACTGCCAATGGTGCCGCCAATGCTGTCAAAGCCTTTAACAACTACTGTTTCGCCTGCGTCGCCTGTTTTAACAACTTGAAGCTGGGAACCTTCAGGAAATTTAACTGTATCGCTCATGGGTATTATTCTCCGTAGTGAAAATTAAAGTCGATTATGTGGCGGTGTACGTTAGGATCGCCGCTAAAATCGGGGATTGTTTGTTGCTCTTTTATTAGGGTGATATTGACCCCGCCAAAATTGCCTTTTAAATATTTAAGGTGCTGGCGTAATTGCTTAGCAAGGGTGGCGGCGGTGGCTGAATTGCCCGCTACGGTGCTAATTTGATACCGCGCTATACGATGCTCAGTTAAGTCGAGTGTGGTTTGTGGTATGTCGCTTACTGGTTTGTAACTAAACGCGGGCAGCGTGTCGGCGCTTGTTACTTCGCGTTCAAATACGTCATCGCTTAATTGATAAAGTATTTCGGTAATGGCTGTGTTGATCATGTTGATTGCCTTTTAATAGCGCGTTCGATGCCTTTGGCCAGCTCAACTTTTGTTGTGCTTATTACTTTTGCCTCGTTTTTAATGAGGGATGGGCGCACAAACGGCACACCGTCAAAGCCTGGGTGTAATAAGTTATTTAACCCTTGTGGGTTTAATATGTGCGGCTTTACGCCTGTTTCTAGCCAGTAAGCTATTAACGGCGCGGGTAATGCGCTGCCTGTAAGCCCTTGTGATTTTTTATTGGGGTAAACGCCTACGTATGCTGCAGCGTCGTAAATACTGTGAGCCCCTTTTTTATTGAGGGTGGTTTTTGTTTTTATTGAGTCCTCAATGTGGCCCGTTTGGGTGTTAAAGCCGCTAGTAAACCCGCTTTTCATATCGTCATGTACGGGCTTTGCTGCTTTTTTAAGGGCCGCGCGCAATACTTTGCCTTTGGTTGCACCGGCTACTTTTGCCAGTTGGGCCTCTAGCTCTTTTAGGCCGAGCACTTCGCCGGTTATTTTCATAGGGCTTGTAGCTCTAAATCAAAAATGATGGTGTGATTTAGTAGGCCTGCGTTAGTTGCGTCTTTTACTTCGTAAGTTTGGCCGCCAATTTCTATGCTTTTTACGGCCATAAACGCGGGGCGGTAATCAATAGCAAAACTTACTTGGGCTGTGCTTACATCAAGCGTTTGTTGATTTACTAGGCCGCCGCGCTGCTTGCGGTAACTGCCTTTAACTTTGCCCACTTGGGTTAGCTGTGCTTTTTTACCGGTGGGGGTTTTGACTAACGCCAGGTTAAAAAGCGTGGCGCGCGTCTTTTTTTGTGTGGCGGTTAATCTGTTCATGGTTAGCCTATTATGATGCGTTTAAACCCTTTTATTGCGGTGGTATATGCCGCGTTTTTGTTTAGGGGTTTATCTGTTTCTACTTCACGATTACTAAACAAGCTGCTTATTTGTAATAAACACGCGGTTCGCAGGTTGGCGGTTTCGTATGGGAGTAAATTTGCTAATATAATTGGTGCCTCTGTTTGCTCGGGCACTTGATCGGCTGTTTCAAATATTGGGCGGCCAATGTCGCCGCATACTTGACCTGTTGCGCGATCTATAAGGTCGGGTATTTGTTCATCATAATAATCGTCGTCTTGCTCAATTTCTAACTGGATTTTTGCTTGGTTTGTTGTAACTAGCATGCGCTTTACTCTATTTTTTACATGAAAAAGCCGCATTGCAGATCAGAACAATGCGGCTCGGGCTGAGGAACGCTTTTTTACTATTCTGGTGTGTAAGCTACTGCAATTTGTTGCTGAATTAGCTTGTCTGCAACCGATTTAGGGCGCGCTGTAATATCGCCTTTACAGTAATTTCGATAGTTACCAGTAAACTTAATCGCTTTTTTTTCTTCTTTTTCGGGTTTCGTTTCTTGCTCTGAGTCGTCGGTATTAGCTACTTTTAACTGGTAGTAATCCCATGCTTGATCGCGCTGCTCTGCGCTTGGTTTTGACTCTGACTTTTTACCTTCATCATCAAATAACGTTACTTTGAGCGCGTCTACTGCTGGTTTTTTTTCAAAATTACCGACTGAAATAGCCACAACGAATGGCGCTAACGCTGGATCACAGTCGTTTATATCAAAAGACAATGTTTCTAGGGCGCTTGCTGCAGGTGATACAAGCAAGCTTGCTAATAAAGTAACTAACTTTGTTTTTGTGTTCATGATTATGCCTTTTAAAGAGGGAACAAAAGGGCGTTTTAATGCCCTTAAATAAAACTATTAAAGGTAATAGCTTGAGTTAAATTTAACGCCAGTACCGACAATTAAGCCTTCTAAATGACGGAAACCAATATCATTTTCAGTTACTAGGCGTAACAGGCTCATGTTTTGCTGGAACGTTAACTGCAAATCACCGTTTGAATCCATGTAAGCCGTTTCTTTACTTATATCGATTGACCATGTATCAGTTTCACCGATAAGTACGTCGTTAAAATCAACAAGGTAAATTTCAGATTCGTTTGAATCAACACCCAGATCGGCAGGGATATTGGTTGTTGTATCGAACGGTAAGCCTTTTAAAAATCCGTCTTTCATTTCAGGGTATTGAAAACGGCCGTTTGCATCTTTTAAATCTTTTAAGTAACGGGCGGTACGTGGTGGTAGCATCCAGCCAGGCATGATCATGTTTGAGTTTGATTCTTCAAGGCCAAGCATTAACGCACCTAAATACTCGTCAATATTAGTAGCAATTAATGAACCGCTAAATGCGATAACGCGGCCTGCATCGATGGCCGTTTTACGGATGCCGGTTGGCGTGTCGCCTGTGCCATCACCGCGAATAAATGCACGATCTTGGGTTTGGGCTGTTGCGTTGATCATGTCATTTAAAACAAGCTGCTCAATACGATAACCTGCATGGCCTATTAATTTATTTGACATAGCAACTAAAGAAATTTGCTCTTTAGCCTGCATTTTTAAATCGCCGAATTTAGATTCTGACACTGAGCCTTTTTCTGTTTCGCCTTTGTATTGCGATGTAGCACCGCCGCTTTGGCGTGGCATTGTTAGGCTGCCGTTTGGTAGCGGAACTGACATAGCACCCATTTTACGCACTAATGTACGCGGTGTTAGCAGTTCGATAACTTCGCTCGCCCAGTTTTCTGGCACTAGCGAACCGCCGGAGTTGGCGGCGGTGGTTACTGCCATTGCTACATCTTTATCGCCGATTTCGTTTTCAGCAAAAAGACGAGCGTCACTTAAGTTGCCTTTAGCTGCTGCAATTGACATTGCTAAACGCGCGACCTTTGCGCCTGGGTAATCTTTTAACGGTGCTTTTGTGTGGATAGCTGGGCCGCTACCAAAGCCGTTGCCAATTACTGGTGTTGCTGTTTCGATTGCGGTGTCTTGTGCTAAGCGTGCGCGAGAAAGTTTTGCTTGGTTTTGCTCTAATGAAACTTGCGCTGCGTCGAACTGTGCTAATTGTTCTGCGGTCAATTGGCCTGTTTCGGCCTCAATCGCGGCAAGAGATTTAATTGTTTCGCGTTGCGTGTTACACGCAGCGATAATTTGAGCGATAGTCATAATAGTTTTACCTTTTTTTAGCTATAAAAAAAGGCCGCTAAATGCGACCTTTGGGTGAACTCTGCCGCGTGGCAGGGAATTTAAATATTTTGTGTTAGTGCGATTGCTGCAGCTTGCGCTTTTATGCTGCGGCCAATTGTTGGGGCGCTTGAGCGCTGCACCGCGCCTTGTGCTATTTGATTTATGGCGTCTTGCGGGGTGGCAAGGCGATCAGCTAACTTTAAATCAATGGCGGCTTGCCCTTCGTAGGTGTCGGCCTCGGTGGCAAGAACTTGCTCTAAGCTCATATCGCGGTATTTAACGATGGCCCCTACAAATTTTTGATAGGTTTTTTCTATGTTTTTTTCGGTGTGGGCGCGTTCTTCTTCGCTCATTTCGACGTCGGGGTGAAAATAAACCTTGGTTGCGCCACGGTGGAACGTGTGCATTTTGTAACCTGCGTCGGCGTAGGCTTTGGTCATATCTAGGCGCTTTTGATAGACGCCCACGGAACCTACGCCCGCTGTATCTGAAATAATGATTTCGGTGCAGGCGGCGGCAATTAAATATGCGCCTGAGTAGGCGTTAAAATTAATGATGGCGCGTATTGGCTTAATACTGCGCGCTTGATAAATAAATTCGGCACATTCAAACGCGGCTTGCGCTGTACCGCCCCCGCTGTTTATGTCGAGTACAATTTCAAGCACTGAATCGTCGTTAAGGGCTTTTTGCATTTGGGTGCGTAGGAATTCGTAGCTCATTACCTCTTCGCACGAATCTGTTATAGAACCACGGCGCGGGATTAAAATACCGTGAACGGGCAAAACGACAATGTGATCGCCCTTTTCGGGGTCGCCCAGTGGAATTGGCATTGATTCTTTAGCGCTTATTTGCGCGTCTGACAATACGGCGTTATTGCTTTGAGCGTTTATATGCCCTAGTAATCGGGGAGCAATAAACGATTCGATAATGTTTGATAAGTGCGCGGTACAAAGTAGTGGCGTATTAAATGCCATTTCGGCAATACGTGGGTAGTTTATGTTCGGCATAGTATTTTCTCTATTTCTAGGCGTTGCTCGGGTGTGGCGGTTGACATTTGGCTTGCTGCTTTTTTATCTTCTGGGCTTTGCATGTTTAGCGGTGTTAAATACTCGTTGCCGCCCTCTACTGGTGGTAGGTTTTCAAAGCGGCGTATGTCGTTAACCGATAAGAAACCCCATTGACGGCCTATTGCGTATGAGTCGTACCGCGTTTTAAAGTCACCTCTTACTAATGAGCTAAAATTAAACTCTATAAAGTAGGTGCCTCTTTCTTCTGGTAATAATAAATCGCGGTGCATTGCGCTTTCCCAGCGCTTTAACCATGGCATTAGTGCAAACACTAAATAGTTTAAGGTGGTTTGCTCTACCGATTTATAGGATTCACCGGCGCTTTCACCAAGCATGCTGGGCGGTATGCCATACAAACGAGCAATATCAAGAATGCCCATTTTACGGGCCTCGATCATTTGCGCTTCGTTGTTGTTCATTGACATTTGGCGGTATGTCATACCTTCTTGTAGCATGGCCACTTTAAACGCTTTACGCACGCCGCCTACATGGCGGGCTGCAAACGTATCAAGCACGTTGTCTATGTCGGTTTGTTTATCAAGGCTTTCGACTTCGTGAGGGCGTTCAATCACGCCGCTTAGCGTTGTTCCTTGTGAAAATACAGCGCTTGCGTGTTGCTCTGTTGCTAGCACTAGGCCTATTGAGTCGGTGGCGGTTTGTATTGGCGAAACACCGGTAAAACCATTTAAGCTAAACCCTTTAACGTGGTGCATTAAGTCCATGCCCACGGTTTTGTTTTCAGGTATTAGGTGGTAATACGGTAGGCCATCACCGCCTTTAAGCACTTGTACGTTGTCGGGGTGAACCCAAATAAGTTCCTTTACCCGCATTTTTTCGTCGTGGTCTTTTAGTGCGTAAAAGTTACCGCGCAAACCAAGCAGGCCCATACCCGACTCGAAATATTCAAAGGCGGTATCTTTTTTATTTGGCTGGTATCTTAAAACAGAATAAAGCGGGTGATCGGTGGCTTTGTCCCTTTTGTCGCCGTCGCGTTTATAAAGTTCGCAATTTAATTGCCCTACACTTGTTGCTAATAATGTGATGGCGCGATTTAAGGCGCTATTGCCCATTGCGGTTACTTCGTCTACATGTACGCCGCTGTTTGTGGTTCGGTTGCCGCTGCCAAAGCTGCGGGCCATAGAGCTAATTATTGCCGATGTTTTAAACATGCTAGGGGAAAACATTATTTAACCCCTTTACTGTTGGCTATTGATTTTGCGGTTAAGTAGCTGTGTATTAATAAAAGTAAACCGCCTACTAGGTAGGCGGCGGGCTTATAGATTAACCACGCGCCGTAAGTAATTGCCGCTATGCCAATCATGCCAATTACAAAGCTATATGAGTTAATAATTGCGCTTATGATTAAAGTGGCCGCTTTGGCTAATGCGCTCATTAATCTTTTGTGTGTTCTTTCGATTTTTTTTAGCATCCAACGTTACCGCCTGCATAAATTGATTTCTTTTTAAGAGGTGCTTGTGTTTTTTGCAGCATTGCCTCGCCTATTGCCATGATCAGCGCTACCGCTCCATCTATTTTGTTTATGTCTTTTTGCTTTGTTGGGCGCACTACGTCGTCGTTACCTGGTAGGTTCTTCCCGACTACGTTTGATATGTGCCACGCCATTACTGCATTGCCGTCGTGATGGAAACGCCCTGAATTAATGGCAGCCTCTAGCTCTTTCATTGGGTCTGAAAGGTTTGTGTAATTTTGCGTGACGGTCACAACGTTTAAACCTTCGTCCATTAGGTTGTGCGCTAAGTTTGTTGCGCCGTGTGGATCGATTGGTATTGATATGCTTGGCGTTTCAAGGTGGCTTTGCACTACGTCGGCGAGTATGTCGCGGTAGTCGATTTCGGCCCCGTCGGTTACGCTGAGTAACCCTTGATTTAAGTAACGCTGTAATTGCTGTTCAAGCTGTTTGTTTTCGTTGTTATATACTTGCTCATAAGGCACCCAAAATTTAGGCGCAATACTGTACCAATGCGTTTTACCGTTAATCTCTTTCAAAAATATGCGAGCCTTTGAGTTCATATCGATCTTGCGGGCTAAATCGAGTGCTTGCACACAATCGGTGCCTTTAAAATCTTCTATGTTTAGGCTGGTATCTTCACAGGCTTTGTATTTTTCCATGTTGTAAAAAGCACTTTTAGCGCTTGCCCACATGTTTAAATGCTTGGTTTTAAATGTGTTGGTAAAGCGCGGGCTGTTAATTGCCTTTTGCTGCTGGGCCAGTAAAAAATCTGCTTTTACACTTATGCCGTAATTTGGGTTGGCTTTTAAAAGTATGGCTGGGTCTGTCCAGTCGTCGCCCTCGTCGATACCGTAAAGCAGTGCAAAAAGATGATCGTCTTGCGTACCATTTAACATGGCTTTGCAGCGCAGTTCTAAATCATAACAAGGGCTGTCTAGGTTGGTGCCCGCTGTTGTGATTGTTAAAATCATTGGCTGATCACGCGAGCCCATGCCAGTATCAAATGTGTCGTATTGCTCGCTTGTTGGTTGTTCGTGGTATTCGTCAACGATTGCAATATGCGGCGAACTACCATCGCCAGGTTGACCGATCACAGGTTCAAATACTGAACCGTCGCTGCGCGTTAATTTTTTTGCGTGTACTTGTAAGCCAAAGCGCTTGCGTAGCTTTGGTAATTTGTTGACCATTAGCAGCGCGGGTTTAAATACTTCCCATGCTTGCTTTTCATTTGTTGCACCGCAATAAACCTCACTGCCGTATTCATCATCAGCACATAAACCAAATACGCCAACACCGGCGGCAATAATTGATTTACCATTTTTACGAGGTACTTTTAGCATTACCTCTCGAAAGCGGCGCTTACCTGTTTTTTTTACTACCCAGCCAAATGAGGCGGCGAAAAAAAACAACTGCCATGGCTCTAATGTTATGCGTAATTTACGGCGGGCCCATTCGCCTTTTGTGTGCGGCATTTTTTGTATAAACGTACAAATTCGCTCGGCTTTGGCTTTGTCGAATCTGTATTTAAATGCGGGGTCTTTTTCTTTTGCCAGTTCGTCTAAGTGACGTTGGCAGGCTTGTATTACTTGACGGCAATTAGGGATTTTACCCGCCACAACATCACGGGCATATTTGTTCGCCGCGTTTACGTTGGGGTAAGTGGCCATTGTTTAATACTCGTTAAAATCGTCGTCCTCGTCGCTCTTATCATCTTTGCCGCCGCTCAACATTCTGGCGCGGGCCATCGGTGATAAACCAAGTTGATTAGCTAATCTTATTGATTGATTTACGATTAGGTTATGCGCGGTTACGTGCGGGTGTAACTTAAGGCTGCCCGAACTCGATACATCAGTAAAATCAGCAATGTTAGTTAATTGCGCTTCAAGCTTTATAATTTTACTTATCGCATTACAGTAATTAATTAGGTGTGGAATATCTTCGGCCGCAAAAGATTGGCGATCAAACATAATCCCTAAATTTGAATGCCATGCATCAATTGCATGCTGATCAGCTAGTAGCGGTTTTGGGCAGTTTGGTTTTTTTTTAATTGACGTATCGCCAACCGTTAAACCGTTAGCAATTTTGCCAGCGCCAGGCGCGCGATTTTGGGCCATTTTGAACCTGCAACAAATGTTAACTTGATGATCGTTTAAAGATCATGGATTGATCAAATTTCAATTCTTATTATTTGCGTATAAAAATTTGACTAGATGGCGGTACTGTAGAATGGGCTTTCTTTGAACAAAAAAGACCCCCCACCCCCTATAGATTCAGTTTTATTGCGGTGTGCGCGTATCTTTTTAGTATCTCATTAACAGTTCGGGTTCTTTCCCAACCTGTTTTAGTTTTTGCGCACGAATCACAGAAGAAAGATAAATTTTCTAACTGTTCAGTACCGCCTTTAGCTACCGGTATTATGTGTTCACATATCGAACCTGATTTAACAACTGGGTTTGGTTTTGTTAAGCAGTTAATACATAAACATTTAGCTAAATTCTTTACGTGTTGGCGGGTTTGTTTCCATGCTTTAGTTGTGTAAACGCGCTTACCTTTGCGGCTTTGTTGCTGCTGAAAGCTGCCCCAACTCGCTTGGTCTTGGTGTGCTTCACAGTAGCCGTGGCGTTCTGTTGTAGTCTTACCGCAACCACCTTGGCGGCAGCGCTTAGGTGTTGCATGTGCCATAGATTACCCCGTTATATATTTAATAAGTATTAAAGTAATATCTATTAAATATATATTAAGCATCCCATTGGCTTGCATCACTACAGCCAACGGGGTGTTTTACTTCTTGTTCTGTGTTTCGATAGCTGTTATCCGCTGATTATATAGTGCCATATCTGTTTCGATACGTGACCGCCACATAACAGCTGCAGAGTTGTTCATCTGTAAGTCTTTTAACATTAAAGACTGACTAGCTAAGCGTTCTTCAATGCGGGCGTACTGTAATTGGTTTTTATTAACTGTCACACCAACCCAACTTAGCATGCTAACAATAAGCAAACTAAGCGCTGTTAAGGCCGTCTTTTCAAACGCTAACGCTCTGCGCTCTACATTGTTACTACTCATGCTTTGCCCGCCACTTTCTAAGTGCTGCTTTATCAATACTGCACAACACGTTTTGATTATGGGATTTAACAGCAAACGTTAATAGCTCACGATTGGTTGTTATATCTGATTGCTTAACACTGCAATCATTAAGGAGGTATGCCGGAGGTAACACCGGCACTTGCTTTGTTATTGTTATTACTTTGGGGTCGGGTGGCGTCGAGTAGCACCCGACTAACATCATCAGGCAACATAGTATTGCCCCAATCTTTATTAACCTGTTCATAAATGAACACCTCTTTCAGCTTAGTTTGCACAACGGTTTGTTGTTCGTTCACAGTGTTAAGCGTTGCCAGGTGTTCGTTAAACATTTGCTCTTGTAGCTTATTGTTAGCAATTAGCTTTAACTTATCTGCTTCACTGTCTTGCAGTTCACCGCCAAGCTTAGCAATACTAACGTTTAGCTTTTGGTTCTCACTGGTTAGCTTATTACTTAATTCAATTGCATCGTTATATTTACCAATAACAACCACACCGCCCGAAGTTAAAGTAATGGCCAGCGCTGCTAATAACGCCGCTTTGTTTAGTGAAAACATATAAACCCCTTAACCCCAAGTAAACTGTTCACGCCAAACAAATTGGCCGTAATTAATATTAATTAAATAACGCTGAGCAAAGCCCGCTTGTTTTAACAAAGGCGATGAAATACCCATAACTACACCGTGACCGTCACAGTAATAGCCGAATCGCTTAAACCCGCGCCCGACTGAATAAACACATTAGCAAAGCTTTCCACTTCGTCGGTTTTCCAATACGCCGGTATTGGATTGCCTTCAAAATCACTTAAAGCCGACTGATCGCCAAAGCTCACATAAATTAAGCCCTGCGTGTTTGCGTTTTGCAGTTCAAAAGTCACATCACCGGCAGGAACCGTTAAACCATTATCTAAAAACAATTGAGCTAAAGACGTTTTAACAGCCGTTATTTTAAGTTTTTTGTAAGATTGCTTAGCCATTTAAAAGCCTCTTTTGCACGGTAAACGCGCTTTAATTTGTAATTGATAACGCCTAATGTGCTGAACATACTCAATAGTCTCTCTTGAGTGGTGGCCAGTAACATTGGGTAAATATTGGATAATATGAGGGTAAAGCACTTCGCCGCCGCTAAGCTTTTGCGCCTTAACGCAATTACCAGCACCGGCGTTATAATTACATAACGCTAAGTTTTCGCGGTCATACTCAGGGCGAGGACTCGACCAAAACGCGTATTGCTGTTGCATATATCGTGCAGCAACTAAAATAGATAATTCAGGATCAAACGGCGAACCGACCAAACCAAGCTTGGCGGTTTGTTCTTCCCAAGTAGCAGGCATAAACTGCGCAATACCACTTGCACCAACGGGGCTAACAGCATCAGTTTTAAACCGTGACTCTTGCCAAAGCTGGGCTTTTAATAAATCAGGATCACGGCCCGCACTAAAACGCTTTACTGCGCTTTCAATGTCCGCATCATAACCACAACTAAGAGATAACGAGGCCGAATAACAAGGCAGCACCAATAAGCTGCAAACCGTACAAAATAGCAAGCGAGCGATAATCTTTAGCATGTTTGCAATCTCTCACAAGGTCGTCGAGCGTATAACCCGCGCGGCGGTTAAAGTAACGCAGTGCAACACGCAATAAAACATAAGCCATAATAGCTAAAAATAAGTTATAACCCGCACCGCTTAAAAACGTATAAAACGCGCTCATTCATCACCGCCATTTTCTAACTGCTCTGCAATTTCAGCGTAAATGCCTTTTTTGCTTATTGTTTCTACACACTCTGCAGCAAGTTTAAAATCACCGTAATTAAGCGCATGAACTAAAATTCTATCGCGGCCAAAGTCCCAAAACCCAATCATATAAAGCAACGCTAATAAAGCGCGCTGGCGCTGTATCGGCCACTTAGTAAAATCAACGTAAGCAATTAACGGGTCGTAAATATCTAAAATATCAGACGCCAATAAATTTAATGCCTCGTCCTCTGTCATTGGTTGATAATCAAAATTGCGCTGCAAGTAATCAGGTAAAGGCTTTTTATTTATATCGTGGCCGTAACCTATTAAGCGCTCGTTACTATTTGTTTTATACACACATGCGCAAAAAGCAACATGCCGTTTTAATTGGTCAATTAAATTCATCATTGCTGGCTTAAATTAAAGGCATAAAAAAAGCCCAACTAATAAAAGTTGGGCTTGCGCAAGTACATACAATTTTGGGATTCAGTTTTAAATCGGTTGCTTATTTACAACTTTGCCACCGTGACAAAAACAATACATTCTTATGCCAAATAAGTAAACACAAAAATCAATAAAAATTAAAATAAACACAAAATATGTTATTTGCAGCGATAAAACAAGCCACAAACAACACATAAGCGCAATGTGTGACCCGTCACAGTCTAAGCCTACTATTATCGGCGGGGTTAGCTAACTGCTGTTCTAATCGCTCTTTATCACGACGTATTAATGTACTTATATATTCATCTACGCTGTACGGTTCTTTACCCTCACCCGCACGCACTTGGCATAACATAGCCAACGTTTCACGCTCAGATTCAGATAAACCCACTTCAACACGCTTAACACCAAACTTAGCCAAACGTTCACGGCTTTTACGTTTACGTTCTGCAGCATCAGCGCGTAATTGTTCAGGTGTTTTTTTAGCAATCACTCATTACCCCCAAAGCACAAAGCGCCGCCTCAAGTGTAAAGGCAGCAAAGGTAAAAATTAAAACAAACGCAATTAAAAAACCAATAGCGCATAATTGTGTCATAAGGCTTGACGGCTCGCCTTGTTCATTTTCATTATTACTTTTCATAACCACCTCTTTTTTACTATTCATTGAATGCCACACATGCGCGCGGCGCTTTGGGTTGCTACTCATGACTAAGCAACTTAGGACGTGAAAACATCAGCGCACTATTTTGTAATTTATCTATCGACTGCTTACGGCCATCAATGCTAAGCACCTTTATTTGATGTTCGGGCGTTAATATTTGCTCAACCACAAAGCGCGGGTTATTAATTAAGTTATTCATATAGCGTTTACCGTGCTGTGTTGATTGGCCAAAAATGCGGGCTATTTCAATAGCCGTATAAAACTTACCCGCGTTCAATAACTTCTCTGCTGCTATTTCAGTGCTCATTATTTAGCGTCCTCAAGTAGATATGAATTACACCCTTTCAACCTTGTAAACTTAACACCCCCCTTATAATGAACTAACCCTTTAGACTGCTTTAGGCGGCGTGCTTTTTCTTTGATAGAAATGTTTTTATTGCGTTTTTTCATCATGGCCCCTCACTTATTCTTGTTTTTGGTTGGCGGGGTGGTCTTGGTGGGATTGGAAAACCACGGCAGTAATCTTGGCGTCTTGGTGGCGGCGCTGGCGGTGGCGCTCCAAAGCCGCATGATTCAACAGTGTTTCTTTTGCGCTTAACTTCTAAATCAACATTTACAGAACCCGCCCCCATGGCATAGGCCAGTAGCACCGCTGCAAACATCAACACAGAAATTAACGTTAAAGCCCCTAAAAATTCAGTAGTCGTAAGCTGTAAAATAATCATGCGTAAAGTCCTTTCTTTATAGCGGTCCTAAGTCGTGCACTAGGCGCCAGGTTTGTATGTTTATCCTTTAAAAAATACTTAAGCACCATGCACACTAAATGGGCGCGTTTATACGCTTTATTAATATGCACAATATTATTTGTTTGTTGGCTAAGCTGAGCAAAAAACACCGCGCGGGCTAAGTAATGATTAATAAACGGCAGCAATATAAAATCTTTGGCCACTTCGCGTTTAAGTAAAACCGCTTTTTCAAACTCTGATTGAACAAGATCGTGCATCACATCAAAGGCGCAAATAGTTACGGATAGATTGACGAGATTTCTACCGCGTGGGCTTGGTAAAATTGTTAATGATTCACCCGCATTTTTTGCGCGCAATGCAAGTTCTAAAAAATGCTTTTGCCATGGTTCTAATGGCTTTTTATTTGCCATCTCTACAAAGCTAATAAATGGGTTTAAATGTTCAGTATCTAATTGTTGTTTAAAATACTGTGCATTTAATTCGTCGCGACCTCTTTGTGCAATGTCACACGGGTTTTCACTACCAACCTTTTCAAATGTTCCGCGTGGTATATTGCGCTCGTTAACAATACTTACAGGTCCGTGACCTATTGAACGGGGTTTACCTGTCATGTAGCCGGTTGCCTGACTGTGAAAATCACCACTACGATGACCAGCTGAGCGCGGCACATTCATTGTTTTTACGTTCAACTCTTGGGCGACGACTTGATCAGATTCTTTTTCTTCGTCCATTTTAAAACCTAAATGCTCTAAGGATTTAAGAAAGTTAAAATAATGAAGCATTACGTTCTCCCAGCAATTTACAAGATGCACTAAGCAAGTTAGTTCCAGATTGGCGAGCATTAAACTCATCCAATGCTATTAGGTACGGCAACCCAAAACCTACTCGTCTATATTTATGAAATAAAGCACTTGGATTTTGCGAGTGTTTGCAAAAGTTGGCAGTGTTTTTATTGCTAAAAATGTAAGCTCTTAAAGTAAGTCTTACCGACACTGTAATAATATTAAATCTCATATTTCATCTTCCTTACTGTAAAACACTAAAATAGCGCCCCAATCCTTTGTACAACTTAGATTAAGCGTGCGCGTTAAAATCGTAGGGTCTCGCCACTGTCTCGGCTTCAACTGCTGCTTTCACACCAACCAAATGCTGAGCCCACAACGTTAAAGACTCACGTTTTTTAATAGCACCGGTTGTTTGTATATAGGTTTGCTGTAACTCTGTTAATGCGTGATTTAAAAGCAGTTCAGCAATGAGCGAATCAACCCCCAAATCAAGCCAGCGGCCACGGCAAAACTTACGTAAATCATGCGCCGTATATTTCCCATTACTAACTTGTTGCACGTATTTATTGGCCTCATTTTCATTAATAGGGCCGCGTGTTTTAGCTGGGAAAATGTAAGCACTACGCGAGTATTTAGCTTGCTGCTTATGCCAGGTAATTAACTGATCAAACGCATAATCACTTAATTCAATTACATGCTCTTTTGTTTTTGTTATATCTGCAGGTAACGTCATTCGCTTATTAAGTGTATCTATGTGATCCCAACGTAACTGGCGGGTTTCACCAATACGGGTAGCGTGTAGCAACATAAACCAGCAAAGCATATAAGGGGCGCTCGTTGGGTTTAATAAATCGCACGCTAATTCAGGCTCATTTTTAATAGATAACTTTGATTTTTTAGGCTCAATTTTTGTAGGAATAAACGTTTTAAATGTCGTATCACTTAATGGATTAAATTCTATTAACTGACTTTTTTGTGCTTGGCTGAGTGAGCGTTTTAATAACTGAAAATGTTGGCGAACCGTGCTTAACTGGTACGCGTTTTGTAATGGCCATATCAACTCGTTTTCACATACAAAGTTATTAAAGCTCATTAAATCGCAGTGGCCCACAAGCGGGATCAAGTGTTTACTAACTGACGACTCAATATTAATGCGGCGTTTTTTACTAATGCTTTTATTACTTAATTCGCGCTCTAAGTACCACGCAAGTAACTGCCCTAACGTTTCAAAACGACTAACTAAAAGTGGCTTATCTAACGCATGCTTAACAAGTAAATCAGGCACCAACGCAAGCGCTTTTTGGCAATTAAACACCGGCCATGTACCAAACTTATGCCATTTATCGGCTTTAAAATCGACGATGTACCAGCTACCCACCTGCAGCGATGCATGCATTTTTAAAATTAACGGATAACGGCCATCACGAAAGCGGTTAACCTCAACGCTTGCATGGGTTTTTATTAAATTATCCGTTAAATTTGCTCTTAATGTAGCCATGGCTTACACACACCTTTTGCACAAAAACTGTGCATAACTAAAGTTCAAACTGCTGTTTAATATCTCGCGCCGCTAACAATGTTTCTTGCACTCTGCGACGGCGTACCAGTTTAGGCTTAGCCCCTATTCTGGTGTCTTTATTTGCGCGCTTTCGCCACCCTTCATAATGTGTTTTTGATTGCCCCATAGGCTCTAAAAAGTTATCACTCATAAATAATTCAACCTTATTAATTCACCCTCAACGCATACGCGTGCATCTTGCAAGCGGCGGTTGTAGGTTCTTAAGCTCATACCCATGCGTAATGCGCGGGTTTCTCTGTTTGCATCAATTGGCAAATTAGGCAAAAACAATGCACCATACTCAACACGGCACACAGTAACGGCCTGTTTATTCGTTACCATAAATCGCATTAAAGCCGATTCAATATTAAGCTCTACGCATTCCACAATTGGGGAGCAACCCCCGCCTGAACGATCAAAGCTGTCACCGTCCATAATCTTTTGTAAAATTGATTTTGCGGTAGTCACTTGCCCCGTATGAACCCAGCGCGCCCACTGTTCAAAATAGCGCTCTAAGCGGGCCTTATTGTGTGAATGTCGTAAGCTACTCATAATTACTTAGCTCGCTGCCTAAACTTGCGGTGTTTCACCTTGCATTCGCTTAACAGTTCATCAACGGTAAACACATGGCCAGGTAAACCGCTAAACGTTAAATGCGGCACATAATGCAAATCATGCAGCGGGCTGATTTTTATTTCAGTCGTGTAAAGCGGTGAAAGTGCCCCGTATTGGTGGCACACAACCGCCCCCATCCCACGCAATAAAGCAAGCTCGCGGCCTGTTTGTGGGTTTGAAACCACCGTAACGCGGCGCTCTGTTTTGCGATCAGGTATTTGGTTTAACTGCGCAATGCGCAATTCAATATCACCAATACGCGACAAATTAACGTGATCCGATAGCCCTGCATGTTGGTGCTCTATATAGCTAAACGCCTTTTTAAGCGACTCGCCTGTGTTGGCATACAAAACAATAATCATGCGCTCACCTTCTTTTTATTTTGGTTGTTGGTGTAATCCTGTTGCCACTTTTGCACGTCTATTTTGTTACCGCTTTTAAGTACAATAATTTGGCAGTTTTTAGGATGAGGGAACCGCTCACACGCGTAATAACTTCTAAATGTGCGATACCCAATACCCAAAAAGCGGGCTGCCTTACCACCGCCATTTTCACCAAACGTACTATCTACCCATTTTGAAAACGTCATTTGAACACCTTTTATAGTATATAAATAAAATAACACAAAGTGTGTTAAAAATGAAACACAAAGCATGTTTATTTAATGCTCAAACCGTGACGAATGACACAAAGTGTGTTAACTTTTCAATAAGCAAGCTTAATTGGGATTCGTTATGACAGAATTAACCACCACAAACACAGTACAAAGCACTGATAAAAAATCAGAAAGGATGCGCAAAGCCCGTATAAATGCAGGCTTATCGCAACGTGAGGCCGCCGAAAAAATCGGGGTTGGACAATCGCGCGTATCTAATTACGAAAACGAAATAAACAAAAATGTACCGCCTGAGTTTCTTAAACTTTGCGCCAAAGCCTACAACTGCTCATTAGAGTATTTGTACGGCTTTACCGACGAAATTGAGGGCGGCTATGCATACCGCCCAATCAATAAAGACAGCGTAATAGCAATCAATAAAAGAGAACTAGCAAAGCAAAAATTAACCTTTCAAGACCTAGACGAAATAACCGTAACAGACAGCGCAATGTCAAATGCATTTACGCAAGGCGAACAAATAGTAATAAGTAAAAAAGTAGGCGTTATTAGCAAGCCCGCTATTTATGCAATAAATCAAGATGGCAACACAGTAATGCGCGGTTTACGTAAAGAACTAAACGGCAGTTACACCTTGTTTGTGCATAACAAACAAACCTACGACGATCAAACACTCACCGAGGACGAGTTAAAAAACCTCACCATCATTGGTAAATACATAGGCCACTGGCGCGCAGCCAGCAATTAAGCCCACAAGGCTTTTTTGCGCCTGCAATTAACATAAAGCATGTTAAATAATGTTATTTAACACATATAAGGATCATCATGACGACTTTAACAACCGTACAAAATACAGTAGAGCGAAAACTAAACCGTCAAGCTGCGCGCAGTCTTTCAATGAAAAACAACGCACAAGCCATCATTGCACTTGCCGAAGCCGTAGCCAGCAACCCACGCGCAATAGACGACATAATTGATTTAGCCAATGCAATCAGCTTTGAAGCAGAAGATTTAAAAACCGACCTAGGCAGCGCCGTAAATGCCCTAGCCGACATTCACACCTTAAGGATAAACAGCCATGCTTAACAACTACCAAAAAGGCTTATTAAACCAACTCGCGCAAGGTAAAACCAATTACGAAATTGGCGCAAGTAACAGCCTAAACCAAACCGAATTAAATATAGAGCTGCGCAACATGCAAGCCCGCTTAGGTGCAAAAACACTAGCGCACCTTATGCACCGCGCATGGGAGTTGGGTTTATTAGGCGCACGCACCTTATGTTTATGTATAGCCATATTTGGCGCAAGCACCGCCAGCGATATAAGCAAAATACGCCCTGTACGCATAGCGCGTACACAAATGCGCCTAACGCGCCGCCAAGAGGCCGCATAACATGGCATCAAATAGCAACCACCAAAGCAAAAGCAACAAAGCAGGGCGCGACACCACACAAACCCCGCACTGGTTGTTTGAAGCTTTTAACAGCCAATACCATTATGTATTAGACGCTGCAGCGCTAAAAAAATCAGCCCTTGTTGAACGCTATTACACCCCACGTAACAACGCCCTTAAAAAAGATTGGTCGGCCGATATAGGGCTTTATTTAGATGCAAACAGCGCAACCCCTGCAGTATGGCTAAACCCGCCATACAGCAATATTTTACCGTGGGTAAATAAAGTTATAGAGCAGCAACACAAAGGCATATTAACCACGCTTTTAGTACCGCGCGACAACCGCACCCAGTGGTGGCCCGCCAATAGCGCCAGCAAAATAATAGACATAGTAGGCTATTACGAAAATCAAGGCGTGTACTTACGCGGCCCAAAAAAAGGCCAACCAAAGCTTAAATGGCGTAGTGGCGGCATTCGCTTTATTAACTCGCTAACAGGTATTGAAGAACCCGCAGAGCTAAATAAACCCATGTGCTTAATAGAATTTAACCCGCACCTAATTGGCCAACCATGCCAATACAGCACAATACCTAAAAACGTACTAATGGCCCTAGGCCAAAAAGCAATCGCAAACAAGAGTAAATAACCATGCAAAAAACACAAGTAAACAGCCAAGAACGTGACGCACTAAGCCAATTGCACCTAGTGGATAACAGCGAGTGCGAGGCACATTCAAGCGACACACTCACAAAATTTGTAGAGCAATACAACGCAGAGCAAATAGAGCAAGAACAACAGGCAACAATACACGCCCTTTATCGTCAAAACACAAGCGACGAAATAGCCATACTAAAATCAAAGCTTGAAGCCGAAAAGCGTTTTAACGCCGAGCTGCAAGATCAAGCTAAGCAAGACGCAATCGACTTAAACCGCGCCGCTAAAGCCGTAGAAAACGGCGTAAAAATAGCAAGCCAAACAACCGCGCTTAATAACACCATTGCCAGCTTACAAAGCCAACTAAAAACCGCACAAGAAAAAGTGCAAGAGCTTAACCAGCTAAACCCTAAAAAATTAAAAGAGCAAATTAAACGCGTAAAAGAGGCAACCCAAAAAGCACAAGCGCGCTGCGATAAATTAGAGCTTGAAGCAAAAGAATACCGAAAAGAAATTGCACATTTATCTGATCAGCGAACCCACGCAGTTAACAAAGTAATCGAACTTAAACATAAGCTTGAGCACAACACCGGCGCAGGCCTATACCACAACGGCGAGCATCACTTAATTATATGGCCGCAAAAAACCAAAATGCAGCGCGAGGACGGCACACAGTTTGAAAGCAGATCACTGTTATACCTACACCAAAGCGGGCGCGGCGGGCTTATTACCCACGACCCACAAGACGGCGCACAACTATGCGCAGCCCCTAAAGGCGGCTTACGCCCAAGTAAAAACACCCTCGAATTTGCACAAAACTGGTTACGCCAGGTAAACGACATACAAAACGGCGTTGTAACCGACGCCGACATGATCCCTGTCAATTTTAACGCCCAACTGCAACCGGCTGAATAAGGAAGTAACGTGGCTAAAATAAATAAATCAGATGTGCCATTAATATTGGAGTTACTCAAAGAACTATCTATTGAAGATGTTGCAATGAAATTTGAAGTTTGTCGGCATAAGCTAGCTTATAGAGTAAAGAAAGAAATAGGCCCAATAAAAAATCACGTTTTATTAAAGTCGGTTAAACAATCACTGGCAAGCGGATTAAATATTTATGAAGCCTGCAGAGCACACCATATAACCACCCAGAAATATCAAAAACTTAATGCGATTGGGGTTCGTGAGCTAAAAAAAATAGAGGAAACAAATGCAATTACCTGACGCCATAGCGGCCGACATTAAAGCGCATGGTTTAGAAAAAGTGGCGGGCGTATTAGCCCGCACACTTATCGCGCTGGCGCATAGCCAACAAAACGATATTCAATTTAACAGCGATCGGGGTAATGTATTTATTGAGCGCATAACCCCAAAACAAAAAAATTAAGGAGCTTACTATGTGGCCATTTTCAAAAATAAAACAACAACAACATACTATTTTCGCTTTTAACCAAAAAATCACCGAGCAACAAAAAACAATTAACGAATTAGACGAGAAAATTAAACAGCTCGTTTTAGGCGAAATAACGGTAGAAGAACTAAGCGTAAAAAATAACGAACTCAACGGTAAATTTAAGGGTAAGCCTTTACAGTTTTTGGCTGAATCATTTGTAGACCAATTTAAAAATGGGGGCGCTAAAAACTATCTTGAAATGGAATTTTGGGATCAACGCGACGAGCAAAAATACAAGATTACAATGCAGCGTTCTAATGGATTAACAAGCAGCCAAAAAGCAAAAAAACTTACTGGCTTATTAGAACGTTCAATATGCGGGTTTGAATATATAAGAGATAACCACAATAAAATTTGGGTTACTGCCAACGACGAATTTTTAGCTGAATTAAAAGCGGCGGTAGAAAAACCATGAACCCAACTATTGACGCTAAAATTAAAGCCAAAGGGTATGAACGTGTAAGCGGCATGGCCATATTAAACGACGTGGCCGTAACCGAAACCCACCGCGAAATACTCAGCGCCAAATTAACAACACCCAAAGCCGTCGAAGTGTTTAACAAAGAATGTGAAGATTTGTGGGTGTTATACCGAAAAAATAAATTAACCACCCAAATAACATTTAGTGAGTTTAATTTAGTACGTAATGCGCGCGGTAAAGATGCCGCACGTTTTGACATTGTAGATGATGAGGGCGAAAGCTATTGGCTGTGGATGAGTAAAGCAGACATTAAGCGAAATATTCAAATATTCCCTGAATGCAAAGCCGAATTGCAAAAAGGGCTTAATCACTACGCATAAAAAAGCCCCGCCTAAATGCGGGGCTGTTCGTTTCGCTCTATCCGTTCTTGTGTGGCCCAGTGCAATTGGCTAAATTGGCGGTTTGCTTGCATGGCCCGCCAACAATTATAACGACACCATTTTATAACATGTGAATTATTCAATGCCGCGCCTCTTTGCTTCAATTTCCATTACGCGCTGAAATTCAGCGTTTACATGTTTTTGGCAATAGCGAACCCCAAATACATCACATGAGGCTGTTTGCTCGCACTCGCTACAAATATTAAATAACCACTTACGTAATTTAGTAAACATACGCCCTCACTTTAATAACTTATATAAATTACTCACTAACTTTAGTTAATTGGCAATCGGCGTAAGTGCATTGAAAGTGATCGCCCATGTTTTCCCAATCGTGATCACAGTCTTGTTTTTCACTTGCCTGCCCAAACTCGGTTAAATCTTCAAATTCATCAAAAATAAAGTTTTCGC
Source organism: Pseudoalteromonas sp. SR43-5 (assembly GCF_014163835.1). NCBI lineage: Bacteria > Pseudomonadati > Pseudomonadota > Gammaproteobacteria > Alteromonadales > Pseudoalteromonadaceae > Pseudoalteromonas > Pseudoalteromonas sp. SR43-5. Next base: position 6,431 of record NZ_JACJEA010000036.1, on the reverse strand, counting down.
GAACGGCTACCACTTTAAGCACAATTTGCATTTCTTGCTTGCCTGCAAGTATGCGCCCTAAGCTCACCTCATTATCGGCAAAATCGCCCTCTAAAATTTCAGCCACTAGGCTATCTACATTATCAACCGCTGTGGCGGCTATCTCTTGCGAACCTGTCATAAAATACCCTTTTACTTGCGTTATTACCGTGTAATCACACAGTAGCAAAGGCTAAATAACATGTAAACACAAATCGTGTTAATGACCAAATAAATACTAATTAAATATTTATTTAATATTTATTGAGTATATTTAAAATATTTATTGCATATTATTTAGAACCACCTTATATTTACACGGTAATCAAAGAGGAGCAGGTAAATGATCATTGTATTAGCACATAACAAAGGCGGGGTTGGCAAAACGACTACTGCACTAAATTTAACCGAAATATTAAAGCCGGACATAGTAATAGACCAAGACGCGCACAGTAACTTAGTTACCTTAAACAGCTTTCGTGAGCCAAGCGCGCAATTTAATGTATTAAGCGGCCTAAGCAAAAACGAACTTATTGAACAGCTAAAGCAAAGTGAGCAAGGTAAATTAATACTGGTTGATTGTGGCGGGTTTGACTCTGAATTAAACCGGATTGCTGTTGCATTAAGTGATTTAGTGATTGTGCCAGCTAACGACGACATAACCGAAGTGATCGGCCTTAAAAGCTTTGATAAAACGCTAAGCGAAATAAGCGCCGAAATGGGCACCCCTATAAACGGCCGTGTATTGTTTACCCGCGTTCACCCACGCCGCAAAAAGTTTGACGACGTAGAAAGCTTTTTAAATAACTCTAAACACCTATCGCGTTTAAACACCACATTAGCCGCGCGTAAAGATTACCCATTAGCGGCCATCGATGGCATGGGCGTATTTACTCACCCAAAAACAAAATACAGTGATGCCGCACGCGATATTAAAGCGCTAGCAATTGAAATAAACACACTGTTAAATATTTAAACCATATTTTATTAATACTTATTAAGTACAAGGTAAGCACATGAACAGCAAATTCGACAAACTAAACAACGTAGGTAAAGGCGCAGCATTAAGCGAGCAAGCAAGCGAGCCAAGCACTAAACCAGCCACTAAGCCTAAGCACATTAATAATTTACCTGTAAAAGCAGAGCAGCGTTTTAATGCATTAAAAACAGCGGGCAAAGTAAGCGGCAATTTATCAGCTTACATGGTGCAAGCATTACTTGAAAAGTTAGAACAAGACGAGCGATAAACGCAGAATTTAAAAAAGAGTAAGCCGGTGAACTTCGACCCCCACCGGCTACGTGCAACACTAAAGAGGAAACTTTAAAATGTCACAAGCAAACTATACAGCAATACAAAAAATGCGTCTAATTGATTTACACACCCTACCAAGCCACCTTTTATTACAATGGTTAGCCAGTAAGCCCGCATGGTTACAAGCGGCGGTTATTGGTCGCCAAGCGCATTAACGCTTTTATCTATTAATTGGGCGATTTGCACCGCAACATGGTTAAGGTGTATATCGTCCTCACTGGCTCTTGCTAGTAATATTGCTAGCGAGTGCGCCGCCCCTAAATCATCCTTAATAGTAACCTGATTAGTATCATCTGTATTTTCCATAATATATCCCTTTGATAACATCATTATTTGCAATGGAAATTACACCCAAAAATTAACCTTTGCAATAAAAACTTACATTTTGTCAGTTTTTATTCAGGCAGGGTATGTAATTATTTACAGGATCGGTTACTATAACGCCAACATAAGAGGCAGGCCCATGTTTAAAAAAGCACTAACACCCGAGCAGCAAGCCGTACACGATATAATAAATCGTGTGTGCTGGGCGCATGGTGTAAAAAATAAAGCAGCCCTTGAGCGCAAAATTGCGTTAAGTGACTCATGGTGTACCAACACCATTAAACGCGGCTCAACACCGTATGCACTAATAGACCAAACAGCGCAGGCAACCGGCATAAGTTACGATCACCTACTGTATGGCAGCCCAATGAGCCAACTTGACCCAAACGATTTGTTATATATAAAGCAAGGTTTAATAAAAAGCTTAAGAGAGCTAAACGAGCAGGGGTTTATTAATAAAGCGAGCAGCTTAGAAGATTTAGAACAGCTTGCTAAAAAACAAGCCGCCGATATTGAACACGAACTTACAATACAGTGGAACAAAAACACCAAAGAGCGCGCCTAGCGCTCTTTGTTAAACTTTGCATAAATTACTTTATGCCCTAAATCATTATCGTATTTATTCATTAACTGCCCTATTGATAACTCCTCAACAGGCGCTTGCACCTCAGCCGGTGTGATTTCTGCAAGCTCAAAATCATAACGCTGCATACTTGGGAACTTGCCCAGTATTAATGCCACCTCATTTTTAAGCTTTTCGGCCTCATTCATTAACTGCATCGACTTTTTAAAGTCGGGTTCGTGCTTAGCGTTAATACTTAAGCGCATGGCCAGTTCAGACTTATCGCGTAATTGCTTTTTAAAAATAGCGCGACGCGACATAAGCCAGGTACTTAACGTAAGCAAACACACCAATATTAAAAGCGCGCCATAAACAATATTTATCATAAAGCACCTCTTGGTAAACGTAAGCTCAACACATCACCAAGCTTAGTATTTAAAATTTTAGGAAAAAGCATCACAACCCCCAACACACCGCTAATATAAAGCACTGTAAAACTATACAGGTAATGTAGCACTGCAAACCCTTCTTGAATATCCAAAACCACAAATTTAACCCAAATAATAAAGTTAGTTACTGATAATGCTAATGTTAATCGAACAACAGTAAAAAACAGCTCGCCGTATTTATAGCTAAAACGCACATGTAATCGATAAAGAATGATCACACTTAATACACCAAACCCACATAGGGCCAAATAAACATTTTGCGCCAAATCCCCGCGCTTTGAGTCGGCTAAAAACATCAGCACTTTTTCCATTAGCAAAGTAGTTAACATGTACTTAGACACCACCACCGCAATTGATAAAAAATCACTTAGCAATTCTTTATCGTTAAGCGCTCTAAAAATAGATAGGCATAGGGCCAGCAAATAACACAGCGAAATAATTACTTGGACTGAAAAAACATTATGGGTAGCAGTGGCAACGAGTATTTCATTATACAAACCAGACAGGGTTTTTATCATGTTCATTCCTTGATTAAGGATGCAATAGTATAATTTTGGACATAAAAAAACCAGCGTATTGCTGGCTTTTTAAACTTTGCTTAAATTCTTTTTATTTTGGTTTTTTAGGATTCAAAATAATAATACCGCCAGAACCTTGTATTTTTGGCTTTGGCTTAGGGTTTAAAATAATAATACCGCCAGACCCTTTTAATTGTTGTGTGTTTACGTTCGTTGGGGTTACGTCTGCAGATAGGCCGCTAAGTAGTAATAATGTAAGTGTCATTTTTTTGCTCCTTAAAATAGTTAAGTGAGCATTAGCAGGGTTCGTGCCAATATAAGTGCATGATATAAAATCACTCTTTAGGGTAAACCCTAGAGTTTATTAAATTAGTATTGCGCAACGTGCAATATGTAAACTCTAGCGATAACAAAACAACTCTAAAGTTTAAGCGGGACCAGTGGCAAAAAATTACGCATACATACGCATAAGCGACGCGCACAAACAGCACAGCCACGGCCAACGCACCCGCATAACCCAATACGCCGCAAAGCACGGCTTTTATATATATAAATGGTACGAATACACCTTAAGCGGCGCAAGCACCAACAAAACCCAGCGCGGGCTAATTGAATTAATAGAGCGATTAGCGCCAGGTGATCGGGTATTAGTAAACGACATAGAGCGATTAGGCCGCGACTCTATCAGCGACATAATGGAAGTAACTACCCGCATAATAAATGCAGGGGCCGAAATACACTTTTGTTTAACCGGCGACACGCTCACCCCCAGCCATAAAAATGACGTAGGGCAATTTTTTATACAAATTGGGCGCGCCTTTGCCGCACAAGACTTTAGCAAGCAGCGCAGTTTAAAAGCAAAAGCGGCAGCCAATAGCCGCAAAGCCAACAACTTACCCACCGGCCGTGCGCGCGGGGCCATTATAAAAAGCAAGCTGGATGCCAGCGAAAACCAAATATTATTTTGGTTAAGCCAAGACGTATTTAAAAGCGAAATAGCACGGCGGTTAAATTGCAGCGCCACCGCCTTAATAAAATGGCTTGATCGACGTGATGAACTAATCTGCCAAGCCCGCGAACGTAGACTATACGAAAGCGGCTTAAGCATTGGGGAAGTAAAACGAAGGTTAAAGGGTAAAGGTTAGATAAAACCAAAGATAGCCAAACCACCCCAATATATGACAACAATACCTGCAGTGGCAAAAACAAAAAAAGAAAACATCGGTATTACCAGCTTATAAAAAATCTCGTCAGCCCTTGAGCCGTCGCTATTACCTTTTAATTTCTTATACCAATAAAATGTAAAAATAGAGGCGCAAATAAACTCAAAAACCAACAACGAAATATTTACAATTTCATAAATCATTTTAAATCACCATTTTTTAACCATACGGCCGCGCCTAATGGTTGGTTAATATTAAATTATATTTTGCGCTGGGTACTGTTTCGCTAACCGGCTGCGAGCATTTGCGGCACCTAAATGCGCTCATACTATGCTTGCTGTATTTGTTAGGATCAAGCCCTGCGGGCAATTCTTCATCAGGGTAATGCGGGCGCTTATTATCTTTTCGACTGCAGCGGGGCTTGCAATTAAGCTCAACATTGATTTTTTGACCACATGCGCAACTATCTTTAATTAGTTGCTGTCCCAACTCATTTACTGTCACTTCTTTAAGATCAAATAAAGTTAAATCAATACTATCTAACAGCTTTCGAGCGTCTATGTCGCGCGCATTACAGGTAAAAAACTGCGGCACATTACAGCAAGGGCATGATCGACCAAGCTGGACTTTATCCCACGCAACCCGACACGATAAACAAAATCTATCTTTTTTCATTTAATCATTCTCTTAATTTCCCCATTAAATATTGAAACTCTTTATCTGTTACTGTTCTTGGTAAAGCTTCAATTTTAAGATTATGCCTTTCTTGCTTAGGTTCAAAACGCGGGGTGTTATTTATTTTTTCATCTAGCAGCTTAGCCAGTGACTTTGAAAATACATGCATAACCTGATCGGCGTTCTTGCCGTTATCATGCCAAAGCTTATGTATTAGCGCGTCGAGCAATTGATAGTCATGATCGGGGCGCTTGCTTAACTCACTTACTCTAAAATCAGTGTCTAACTTTTCAAATTGCGCAATTAGCTCATGTAAGGCTTTAGCGTGAACAAGTTCTTTATCCCTGTATGGGTTTGCTCTAGCTGAATTTGTGCGATCAATATCTCTTTTTATCTGCTGTAAAAAATTCATCAGTTACCCTCTACATTTATTTTTTCACCACAGGCGCAATTATCTTGTATTAATTGTTGGCCTAACTCGCTTACTGTTACCTCTTTAAAATCAGATAAAATTAAATCATTACTGTCTAATATCATGGCCGATCCTAAATCGCCCGCATTACAGGTAAAAAACTGTTTTGCATTACAGCAAGGGCAATCAAAACCGAGTTGGTCTTTATCCCAAATAACGCGGCACTTTAAACAAAATCTATCTTTTTTCATTCTATGACCTCATTAAATCAAAACCACTGTTTTTATAAAACGCGATTAACTCTTTGCGGGTAACGCATTTAAAGCGGGGTATAAACCCCTGCTCGTATTTTTTACGCGAGCCAAACACCCAGTATTGGCCCTTAATCATTTTATGGTACATGGCTATCTCATTTGTATTTCAAATTTTGTTACACCGTGCTTATTTAAAAACGCGGCCATATTATCTAAACGCCAGGTGCGCAAATCATCGGTGCGACCATGGCGCACGGTGTACGCAATGGCTTGGCCTGCAATAACGCCTATAACATGGTATTTATTAGTGCCTGCTTGTTGTTGGGCTATTAACTTGTTAAACACTTTGGTTTGCAGCAAGCGCAAAAACTCGCCCTCTTTCACGCGGTTAAATTTAATCTCCATGCTACATACCGCCGTTTTGTGGTGTGTGTTTTGGCGTTTTGTTTATGCAAAGCACATCAAATATTAAATATTCACTGGGCGGGGTATAACGGCCAATAGTGACAAACTCGCCCTTGTGGTTAATTTGATACGCAATATCGTGTTCTTGGCGGTGTATCGATGGGCACTCATGCACCGGTGTTTTTAAACGAACCGCGCTTAAGTAATCATTAAATTGCAATTCGTTAGCGAGTAAAGCCAAGTACCACCCCCGTTTTTATTAGCTCCACACTTTCGCAGCGCACCCACTGCCAAAGCTCCGGCGGGGTATCTGTTTTACTGTCGATTAGTGCAAATAAT